>JASGGP010000303.1:0-5984 GCA_047604985.1 Lacrimispora sp. | reverse complement strand
CTCCTATTATATGGGCTGCGGCGCAGGCCTCTTTTTGATTTTCACCCAGATCATCCTTCATGATGTTCCCTTTCTCTCTAAAGAAGCCTACCGGAGCATTTTAAAAATCACCACCGATCAGTATGACAGCGTGGCAGCGGAATTATTTAAGAATCTTGATGAGGAAAAAATAAAGGTGCTGAATATTAAAGTCAGCAAGTCAGAGGATAGCGCCAAGATTGAGCTGGACCTTCTCTATCCCGCCGGGTACGATAAAAATAATCTCATCATCAATTGGTCCGGCGACAAACGGATCGAAAACATCAACGGTTGAATATGGGCTGAAAAACAAAAAATGCAATGTATTTTGTGAGAAAGACAAATTCTAAGTAGAAGCCCGGATTTATGGAATATATAATGGTTTAAGAACATGAGAAAAGTGGGGGAAGCCCGGTAAAAAGGAACCATAAGGCGGAGTAAAAAGAAAAGAGAAGACAGAATAAAGGAGAAGAGGAGAAAGAGCATGAAGCGCTACATGGATTATATCATACGGTCTGCGGAAAAAAGGGTGGACCATTTCTTAAGCATTCAGGTAAAGAAAGAGGACGACCCGTTTTACGGAGGCATGAAAGGCCCTATTTTAGATGTCAAGCCAACGGTTTACGCCATGACGGATGCTGTGGCGGTCTACCTTAACGAAAGGAGCCGGTATCACAAGGATAAAGCTCTTTTTGAGGCCATGGAAGCTGCCATGATATTTATTATGAATTGTCAGAGAGAGGACGGAAGCTTTGATTATCCCTCCTGCAATTTCAAATCCGCCCCTGATACCGCATTATGCTTCAAGCGCCTGATTGCTGCTTTCCGCCTGATTCTGAAATACGGAAAAGACGGAGAATACGGAGAGCTGGCAAGGCTTAAGGAAGGCTACCGCTTTGTCCTGGAAAAGGCCTTAAACATCTTTCTCACAGGGGGCTTTCACACACCGAACCACCGCTGGGCCATTACAGCTGCCCTGATGCAGGGAGCAAATCTTGTAAAGCAGGAAAACCCGGGGCTGGCAAAAGAGCTTGAGGAAAGGGCCGGCCAGTATCGGCCGAAGGCATTGACGGCAATGAGGACGGGGAGTATGCGGAGCGTTCCACAGGCAACTATAATGCTGTGGTCAACAGCGCTATGCTGTCCATGTTTGAGGAATCCGGGGATGAGAACTATTTAGGGTATGAGGAGCGGAATTTAAAGATGATGCTCTATTACATGGACCCGGATGATACGATTTTTACCCAGAATTCCACCAGACAGGACCAGGGAAAGGCAGAATACCCGGACAAGTACTTCTATCAGTATCTCTATCTGGCGGCAAAGACCGGGGAAGAGGTATTTGACCGGGTGGCCCATAAGATTATCAAGGACAGCATGGAACGGGGCGGAGCGGGACCGGAATGCCTTCACGTCCTGATGCTTCATGACTTTCTGGTTCAGTATGAATTTAAGGGCTATGGATTTTTGGACACCTATCATAAACACTTTAAAGAGGCAGGCGTCATAAGGGGAAAGAGAGAGAAGTACGGTTACAGCATTTTAAAAGGAAAAAGCGCATTTTTGTATCTGAAATTCGATGAAACCCTTATATACTTGAAAATAGGAGAGAGCTACTGCGACATCCGGAACTTTATTCCCCAGACCATGGAAGAAGAGGATGGAACCTGTGTGCTGACTTCCCTGGCAAAGGGCTGGTATTACCTTCCATTTAAAGAGAAACAGGACACTTCGGACTGGTGGAAGATGGACCATAAGAAGCGGGAGCTCTTAAACAGCAGCCAGATCAGTCTGACAGTTACCTTAAAAGAGCTTTCCGACGGCATGGAAGTGACCGTAAAGGCCCAGGGGCTGGACAAGGCGCCTCTGCGGGTGGAGGTCTGCGTACCTGCAGGCAGTATCCTGGAAAATGAGCATTTCCACCTTAAGGCCTTAAAGGGAGGGGAAATGGTTCTGCGGGACGGGATGGTTACCTTAAAGCATGGGGACAATACCCTGCTTTTGGGACCGGGCTTCGGGACCCATGAATTCGGGGGCCATTATTCCGGGGAAGAAATCAACGAAAGCGGCTATACCATTTACCTCAATGACTATACTCCTTACGAGAGAACATTCTCCATCCGCAGGGTGTTTGACAGATAAAAAGGCAGAGAAGGCTGGAATTCCCTGATTTACCGGGATTCAGCCTTCCTTTATGTGACCTGAAGGTGGGTGATGTTCCGTGCTTCTCAGTATCCTTAAACATTTTTTTATCTGCCTCATACTGACGGTTTTTATATACGGCATGGAATCTGAATGCTTTTAGCAGCGTGCCTGTGAATCCGATTGTCCGTCTGCTGCCGGGCGGTCACTGTATTAAGATACATACAAACATATAAAGAAAGTAGGAAAAATCTCAAAAACAGTTGCAAAAAAACAAAAAATGTGTATATAATGAATTGGACTTTTCTGAAAGGTAATCATATACGTAATCATATACGGCACTGGTTATTATTGACAGAAATTTGAAAGGAGAAAATTATGAAAAATGTTTTTATGAAGAGTGCGGCATTTTTGCTGGCATCTGTTATGGTGCTGGGGGGACTTACCGCCTGCGGAGGAAAGGACCCTGTTGCAGAGAGCACCACAGCTGCCAACACCAGTTCAGCCGCCGCCGGCGAGTCCAGTGACGCAGATGGAAAAACAGAGGCAGCCGGAGAAAACACATTTACCTATGCAATTGCAGGTGACCCGGGGGCCAATGTGAATGTTATTACCACAAGCGACCGTTTCGGCCTTATGACCATCAAGATGATCTATTCCCCGTTATATATGTATAATGCAGATGGGATCAATTACTTTCTGGCAAAGAGCATAGATACCTCCGATGACAAGCTGACCTATACCATGCATCTGCGGGATGATGTAAAATGGTCGGATGGAGAGAAATTCACCGCCGATGACGTTGTATTCACGTTTGAGGCAATGGAAGACGAGAAAAATGCCGGCTGGGCATATTCTCAGCTGGTTTATCCTGAGGGAACGGTAAAGGTTGAAAAGATCGATGATTATACCGTTGCACTTACCATGCCCTTTGTTAATTCCGCCGCAGTAGAAATGTTCTCGCAGATCTTTATCATGCCAAAGCATGTCTATGAGAATGTGGAGAACTTTGAAAACAATGATGTGAACACCAAGCCCGTAGGCACAGGACCTTATGTAATGGCCGAATACTCCCCGGGCTCCTATGTGAAATTCACGAAGAATGAGAATTATTTCCTGGGCGCGCCCTCCATTGACAATATCGTATACCGGATCATTGAAAATGAAAATACGGCCATGACGGCAATTCAGAGCGGAGAAGTGAATGCCTGGATAGGAACCCCTGCACAGGTGGCACAAATGAATCTGGATGCAGCCAATTTAACCGTTTATCCATATCAGGAAGGCCGCGTGGCATATATGATGATAAATGCCAACCGCATTAAGGATGAAAATTTAAGAAAAGCGATTCTGTATGCCCTGGATAAAAAGGCAATTGCAGACGCAGCTCTTCTGGATGCCCAGTATTATGACCTGCCATGGAGCTTTATGCCTCCTAACAGTCAGTTCTTTACAGAGGATGTGGAGAAATATGAACAGAATCTGGATAAATCCAAGGAGTTTCTTGCAGCTTCCGGCGTGACAAATCCGGAATTGACACTTGCCTACAATGCGTCTGACAGCCTTCAGTCTACCGGTGCGATTATGGTGCAGGAGCAGCTGCAGAAAGCCGGATTTAAGGTAAACTTAACCGGCGTGGATTCCACCGCCCTCAGCCAGCAGATGAAGCAGGCTGACAATCCTTACGATATGTACTTTGGCGGCTATATCATGGGCATTGACCCGGATACGTTTTCAAGCTTATTTGAAACAGGCGCCGCATACAATTATATGCATTACGACTATCCTGAGTTGAACGACCTCTTTGCCCAGGGACGCAAGGAAACGGATGCGGCAAAGCGTAAGGAAATCTATACAGAACTCCAGCAGAAAATACAGGATACCGCTTGCTTCTATCCCCTGTATTCCAATAAACGCCTTCTTGTAGTATCGAAAAATGTATCAGGAATTGAGGATGCAAAGCTGGTTCCCGTTTATACTTTCGAAGATACTTCTAAATTACAGATGAAGTAATGCAGACAGCAGGTGTGTAAGCTGCGGAAACGGTGCGGCTCAAATTAGCTGTGAAGAGAAGAGTGAAGGGCGTTCTGCTGCTTGAAGCCTGCGGCAGGCGCCTCTTTCTTTATATAAGGAGAAATTATATGGCAAAATATATATTGAGACGAATATTAACAGCCATACCCATGATCCTTTTAATCACAATTCTATGTTTTGCTTTAATGCATTTTGCACCGTATGATGCCATTGATGCAATGACAACACCAAAGATGTCACAGGAAACAATTGAATTGATTAAGGCCAAATATGGGTACGACCAGCCTCTGTTTATCCAGTATTTCCGCTGGCTGAACGGAATATTGAACGGGAATTTCGGATATTCCATTGTAACCAAGCAAAGCATTGCCGGGGATCTCGCAGTGAGGATTCCAAACACCATAAGACTGGTGCTTCCGGCCTATGTGACCGCCTATATCCTGGCGATCATTCTGGGACTTTTAGCAGGCTCCCGTAAGAATAAGACTGCAGATAAGGTAATTGACGGAATCTCTTCCGTGGCAATTGCCGTTCCCTCTTTCTGGTTTTCCATGCTGTTGATTTTTGTTCTGGGCTATAAGCTGAAGCTTCTTCCCATTGTAGGCATGCATTCCGTGGGAAAGGAAGGGTCCATAGCGGATTTCTTAAGGCATTATGTCATGCCTTTTACCACCCTTGCATTTACATTTTTACCTATTAATATAAAATTTGTCCGATCCTCTACAGTCACCCAGTTTTCAGAGGATTACGTTCTGGTTCAGCGGGCCTTTGGCGCTTCCAGAGGAGAAATCATGTATAAGCATGTCTGTAAGAACGTGCTGCTGCCTGTTATAACAAGGCTGGGCATGGCTCTTCCCCTGCTGGTGACTGGGGCCATCATTACGGAGACTGTATTTGGATGGCCGGGAGTAGGGCCTTATTTTATCAAGGCAATTCAGGGGATGGATTATCCCATCGTTATGATTATTCTGGTGCTGTCCTCGGCCCTTGTAATTCTTGGAAACCTTTTATCGGATATCCTCTATTGCATCACGGATCCGCGCATCAGGGAAATGGGGTAACAGAAGATGAAAAGAAACGAAGAGAATGCAAAGAAGAGATCCGTCAGAGTGGACAGCGTATTTCTGGCATTAAAGCATGATAAGGCAGCAGTCATTTCCCTGATTCTTCTGGGAGTGATCATTTTGTTTGCGTTAATCGCACCTTTCCTTCCCGTAGAACCCAATGCCACCAATATTGCAAGCCGCTTGCAGCCGCCGTCTGCAGGGCACTGGTTTGGGACCGATGAAGTGGGCAGGGACTACTTTGCCAGGGTCATCTACGGAGGCCGGGTTTCCCTTCTGGTGGGATTCCTTGCCATGCTCACAAGTCTTACCATTGGGGTGGCGGTAGGCACTGTTTCCGGTTTCTGCGGCGGGATGGTGGATATGGTTCTTATGCGGATTGTGGATGTTTTACATTCCATTCCCTGGATGATCCTGGTCACCGTTGTCAGCATCTTTTTAAAGCCCGGGTTAAAATCCATTATTCTGGTAATCGGCTTTTTCACCTGGATGGAAATTGCCAGGCTGGTGCGGGCCGAGACCCTTTCCGTCAAGGAAAGAGAATTCATCCTCTATGCAGAATTTTCAGGCGTGGGCATTTGGAAGATCATTATCCATCATATCATACCTTCCGTATTTCCCACGATCATCGTGGCGGCAACTACCAGTATAGCCGATGCAATAATGACAGAGTCTTCCTTAAGCTTTCTGGGAGTCGGCATTCAGCAGCCCATGTCTTCCTGGGGA
>JASGGP010000302.1:0-6004 GCA_047604985.1 Lacrimispora sp. | reverse complement strand
TTAGTGCCAGCAAAGCGGCAGCCTTAGGCGGAGTTACTTCTATTATTGATTTTACCAATACTCAGCCCGGTGATTCTGTCCTTCAAAAAATTGAGCATAGGAAAGAAGAGATGGCAAACGCGGCTATTGACTATGGTATTCATGCAAAAATTGTAGAAGCAACGGATGCCATAATCGGAGAAATCAAAGGCATGGTAGAAGCAGGCTGCCCTACTCTTAAATTATTTACTACATACCGAAAGGCCGGAGTCATGATACCTGATGAGGATATTGTCCGTGTCATGCTGGAAGCAAAAAAATGGGGAGCAAGACCGGGAGTCCACGCTGAGGATAATACGCTTAGTGAATATAATGATGATTTGTTTGCGGCTCAAGGAAAAACAGACTGGAACTATCATTACTTGTCCAAGCCGCCCATTGTAGAAGGGCTTGCAACGGCTAAAATTATTGACTATGCAAAGTTTGCAGGGTGTGAATTATATATATTCCACGTAACCTGTATAGAATCGATTGAGGCAATTAAACGGGCACAGAAGGAAGGCTATCCGATTATTGGAGAAACCTGTATTCACTATTTAGAGCTTACCAAGGAAGTTTTAGATGATGTAGACACCGGATTTCGTTATATCTGCAGTCCGCCGCTGCGTGACAAAAAAGACAATGCTGCTTTATGGGATGCACTTTCAGAAGGAACCCTGAGCCTGGTAAGCTCTGACAATTGTTTATATGATGATAAGGAGAAAACAAGCTTTTTAGAAAAAGATGCCCGGGGGAATGTTATCCGCGATTATAAAAAGATTGCTAATGGTGTCAGTGGTATGGAAGAACGGCTGCCGCTCTTGATGACAGATGGTGTGGGAACGGGGAAGATAAGCTTAGAGCAGTTAGTGGAATTATCCAGTACCAATCCGGCCAAAATATTTGGAATGTATCCGAAAAAGGGTGTTATTCAGCCGGGCAGTGATGCAGATATTGTACTGATCGATCCTGATGCGAAGATGACATTATCTGCAAAAACCTTGCACTACGGAATCGATTCTTCCGTATATGAAGGAAAAGAGATTAAAGGCATGCCGGTTATGACCATGCGTAGAGGCGAAGTAATTGCAAAAGACGGAGAATTTTTTGGAAAACCAGGTACGGGACAATTTCTGCACCGTACATTAGGGTGAAAGGTATGAAAAAGATTTTACTGATTAACCCCAATAGCTCTATAAAAATGACAGAAGATATAAAGGCTTCCGTATCAGAGCTAAGGACCGATGCGGATATCGAAGTAATCAGAATGCCTCATTCCCCTAATGTTTTGGAAAGCTTTACCGATTATACACTGGCAGGAGCAGAACTTATAAAATACTTTCAAGAAAATGACCTCACAGCTTACAACGGCATTCTGCTTGCCTGTTTTGGAGACCCTTGTCTGTTTGCATTAAAGGAACTGTCACCGGTTCCTATCGTCGGAATAGCAGAGGCAGCATTTTCAAGAGCATTGTTGTTAGGATACCGCTTTAGTGTGCTGGCAGCAAGTAAAAAAGCGCAGCCTATGATGGAATCTCTTATAGACAGCTATGGTCTGCAGTCAAGAAATGCAGGAACATTAACACTTGGAATGCCCATAGAAGAATTCTTATCTGATCAAACAGCTCTGGAAGGAAAGCTTTTGGCTTTAATCGAAAAAGCCAAAGAAAAACAGGCGGAAGTCGTCATATACGGGTGTGCGGGCATGACAATGATCTCTAAAAATACAATTATGGAGAAAACAGGTATATCTGTAATAGATCCGGTTATCTCTGGTGTATCTACACTGCTTTCCTTACTTGAAGACGGGGATGGCATATCAAATTCAGGACTTTATTTCTAAACTGGCCACAACGCAGTACATGCGAGGCAATAAATATTATTATAATAGGAGGCGCACATATGAAAAGCATTTGGAAACTTGAAGAGGGCGAAATAAGAAAACCTGGTTTATCCCACTACGTTATGATGGCATTGTTTACAGGAGTGGGTATTGTAGTCGGTACCTTTGGCAGCTTAGCGGTGTCTATCGGACCGGTATCAGCTTTTTGGCCGGGACAGGCAATTCAATCCGTAGGAAGTATCTGGTATGGTGGGTGGGGAGCGATAGCCGGAGTTGTATTTCCGATGATATCCAATGCAATATCGGGTTCTGCAGCATTGCCAATATCCATTGCGTATATACCCGGCAATCTGGCACAGGCAGCATTTGCGGGATATTTCTTCCGTAAACTGAATTGTGATCCCCGTTTAAAATCGGGAAAAGATTATGCGGTATTCTTGATCTTAGGTACTCTGGTTGCGAATATGATAGGCGCAGCAGAAGGGAATCTTGTATTACTGTTGTTTGGTATTATTACCCCGGCAGGAGTTCCGTTAAATTTCCTGGGATGGTTCCTCGGCAACACAGTAGCATCAGCAATTTTGGGTGTTATTATGTTAAAATTCCTGTCACCGCTTGTAATGAAAACAAAAACTTTCTGCAAAGGCTTGTGGGCATAAGGCGAAGGAGCACTTCTTTAGTGTGGGGCAGCAAAATATGCTGCCCACAATTATGAGAAAAAATTATTAAAATGATAAAAATATTTATTGCGGCATGGAAGGACATTATTATGAAACATGAAAATATGAGAAAAACAGTATTAGGTTATGTGCCTATTCAATCCCCTATCTATTTATTGCATCCGGTAACCAGAATTATCTTGTATCTGGTTATGAGTTTTGTACCGCTTTTGATTCAGATGCCGGAGGTCAACCTGCTTCTTTTAATTGGAACGCTTTGTTTATTTAAGTTTTCCCGCATTGATATGCGCCAGTTAAAGATTTACGTTCCAATGATGATTTTGGTAGCTTGTTTTATTACTTTTTCTTATATAGTATTTCCTACCAAAATGAGCGGTGAAGTTCCTATCGTTTTCTTTGGATTCAAGCTGTATCTTTTTTCCATTATGTGGGCAGTTATGGTATACGTTCGTATTATCACCTTATTGCTCGCTTCCATTTTCTTCTTTTCAACAAATAGGGAAAGAGATATTTTAGTAGGACTTCGATGCCTTCGTGTTCCGTTTGCGGTGTCTTACTTTTTGGGACTGACCCTGCGGTCCGCGGGTATGTTCCTGGAGGATTATGGAATTGTAAAGGAAGCGGAAAGAGCCAGAGGACTTGATATGGAAAATGAAAAATTTCTTACCAGGGTAAGTCACTTTCCGATGTATATGATTCCTCTTTTCACACTGGCTATCCGGCGTTCGGAAGATATCAGTACCGGACTTTACGCCAAGGGAACGGAAATCAAGGGAACTTATAAAGGGATGAAAAGGCCGGATTACTTACGGACCAAATTTAAAAAATCTGCGTTAGACAGTGTGGTATCCTTTGCTGCAATAGGATTTTTTGCCGGAGCAGTCATTTTGAAGATATCGATTAATGCCTTTGAGCTTAAAAACTCAATTCTGAATATGTGGTTTGGCAATATTTTATAAAGAACCGGAGGAAAAAACATGAATGCAATTGAAATTACTGATTTATGCTGGAAATATGACGGCGCGGAGGAATACATATTTGACCACCTGAATCTGACCATAAAAGAAAATATATTTTTAGGAATTGTAGGTTCCAATGAAGCTGGAAAGACAACACTGGTATCCTGCATAAAAGGAATTATTCCAAACAGTACCACTGGTATTTATAAGGGAAATGTGCTTTTGTACGGAGAATCGGTAAAGGACTGTGATTCCCGTGTGATTTCAGAAAGTGCGGGCATGGTTTTTTCGGACCCGGATGCACAGTTTACCACCATGAGCGTGGAGGAAGAAATAGCCTTTGGCCTTGAGAATATCGGGGTGGCGGCAAAGGAAATCGAAGAAAGAATTTTATGGGTCAGCAAACTTTGTCATTTGGATGACTTGCTGGAAAAGCCCCCTTTTGACTTGTCGGGAGGACAGAAGCAGCGTGTGGCAATAGCTGCGGTATTGGCAACAAAACCAAAGATGATTATCTTAGACGAGCCTACCTCTATGTTAGATCCGAAATCAAAGGACGAAGTATTTGATATTTTGCAGGAAATTAAAAATAATTTAAATATTACGGTAGTAGTAATAGAACACAATATAGAAAAAATTGCTGAGCTTTCGGATGAAGTCATTCTGATGAAAGAAGGAAAAATAATCCGGCATATGGAAACAAAAGATTTCTTTAAGGACGTGGAACTATTGAAGGAGAACAGCCTGAAGGTGCCGGAATCCATTGAAATGCTATATTATCTCTACGATAAATTGGGAATTGATAAAACAGGACCGGTAAAGCTGGAAGAGATTGCGGTGGAAATCAAAGAGCTGCTGTCAGTAAGAAAGGCGGTTAATTAATATGGAAGAAATTATTAAAGTATCAGATCTGACATTTGCCTATGATGATGGAACGGTAGCACTGGAGGATATTAACATAACCATACATAAGGGAGAATTTGTTGCCTTAATCGGTCAAAATGGCTGCGGTAAGACCACCTTATCCAAGTGCCTGAACGGTATCCTGAAAATAAGCAGGGGAGAAATTGTGGTAGGCGGGCTTCATGTGGAGCAAAGGCCCAAGATAAAAGACCTGGTAAAAAATATCGGCTACGTATTTCAAAACCCGGACCATCAGCTCTTTAACTCCAAAGTTTATGATGAAATTGCTTATGCACCCAGAAACATCGGTCTGGATGAAAATGAAGTGGATAAGAGGGTAAAGGAGGCGGCAGCAACAGCCGGAGTAAAAGAAGCTCTTTTTGAGGAACAGCCCGTGCTTTTGATGAAGGGCCTGCGCCAGAGGGTAGCGATTGCTTCCATCCTTTCGTTAAAGCCCCAGGTCATTATTGTGGATGAACCAACTACAGGACAGGATTATAAGCAATCCTTGGAAATCATGGAGTTCTTAAAAGAGTTAAATGAGAAGCATGGACACACTATTTTGATTATTACGCATGAAATGCATATTGTGGCTCAGTATGCGAAAAGAATCATGGTAATGAAAAAAGGGGAGATTTTTATGGACGGGACACCAGGCGAAGTCTTTTCGCAGCCGGAGAGATTGATGGAAGGGTATGTAAAACCGCCTATGGTGACGAGAATGGCACAATTAATTGACAGTACGGGAGCAAGTGACGGCGTAATCAATATAGATGAATTGAAAAAGATTATGGAAGAAGGCAAAATTGTTTAATGAAAATAAAAATCAAAGATGGTTTTATTGTTGATGGTACCGGTAAGAAAGGTTTCCTGGGTGATATCCTGATAAATGGAGAAAAAATTGAAGAAGTGGGAGTTGTTACGCAAGAAGCTGACCGGGTAATTGAAGCAAAAGGACTGGTGGTTGCCCCCGGCTTTATTGATACTCACAGCCACAGTGATCTGGAGGTGCTTGTCCGCCCTGAACTGCTTCCAAAGCTTCGGCAGGGAATAACAACAGAGGTATTGGGGCAGGACGGAATCTCCATGGCACCGATGCCCATAGCCTATAGCAGTTCGTGGAGAAAGAATCTGGCAGGTCTTGACGGAGACTCCGATGAGATATGTTGGGATTATGAAGATACGGCACAGTATTTAAAGCGGATTGAAACGGCAAAACCTGCCTTGAATGAGTGCTATCTGCTGCCCCATGGAAACATTAGAATGGAAGCAATGGGATTAGATAACAGAAAACCGGATAAAAAAGAGCTGAAACGAATGAAGGAAATTGTCCGCAGGGAAATGGAAGCGGGGGCTATTGGTATTTCGGACGGACTTATCTACATGCCCTGTGCGTATTCCGAAATGGAAGAAATCATTGAAATTTGTAAAGTGGCAGCCGAATATGACGGTGTTTATGTGGTACATCAGAGGAGCGAAGCGGATACTATATTGGAGTCGATGAAGGAAGTAATCCAAATCGGAAAAGAAAGCGGTATCCGGATTCATTTTTCCCACTTTAAGGTTGGCGGCAGGTAAGCTTTCGGGATATTATAGGAAGG
>JASGGP010000301.1:0-6025 GCA_047604985.1 Lacrimispora sp. | reverse complement strand
GGGCGCCCTTCGTATGCAGGGACTTTTAAGCTTATTGAATCGGAATCAGATGATTCTTGGCTGGACGTGGAGGAGTATGCTTGGGGGAGAGGAGCAGTACCTGTATGGTTTGCTGGGGCACGATGGAGTGCCAAATTCCAATTACTTCGAATACCAGAAGCTGGCAGAAGATTTATCAAAGCTGGCGCCCTTTGCTTTTCCTTATCTTCCGGATCCCGATGTGGCGGTTGCTTACCATTATGACAGTTCCTGGGTAAACCAGTACAGCAGCTCTCAGTTTCAGCAGTCTTATAAGAATACCATGACTGAGGTCAACCGGATCTTTTATGAGAAAAACCGTGATTATAATGTAGTGGACTTACGGAATCTGAAGAAAGACTACAAGCTGATCATCATACCCGGACATATTGTCATGGAACCGGAGGCTGCAGACACCATCAGAAACTATGTGAAAGCAGGCGGAAACGTTATTATGACGGCTTATTCCGCCACGGTAGATGAAACTGGAAAGGTATTTGGAACACCAAGGCCGGGCTATCTGGAGGATGTGTTTGGTATCCGGGTTGCAGGCTTTTACCGAACGGATATGGAATGGACGTTTTCAAAGGATGGCGTCATATCGGAGGAACAGGGAAGCCGCCGGGAATTGCTGCGGATAGAAAAGGGGGAGGAGGATTTCCTGATAAATGCGCGGTATTATGAGGTGCTTGAACGCAATGCGGCAGCTTCCTACGCCGAATTTAAAAGTAAAAATATGTGTGCTGTTTCTGTGAATCAATACGGTTCCGGAAAGGCTTTTTACATGGCGCCAGAAACAGACCGGGAAATGCTTGGCTGGCTTTTGGAATGCCTGACTGCAGAGCTTGGGCTTCAGAAAGGGCTTTCTGTACCGGAAGGGATTCAGGCACGAAAGATTGCCGAAAATCAATATTTCTATGTTAACACCACCCCGGGGCCGGTCCGTGTCCCGTTGGATAGAGACGGAAAGGGCATTCTATCAGGAAAGGACTGCTGTGAGGAACTGCTTTTGGGGCCTTATGAAGGGGAACTGCTTGTTACCGGGAAACAGATGGGAATAGGTGATGTTTTGGAGGAGATATGAGAATAGCAGAATGTAAAACAAACCATCTGGTCCGGCCCATGGGATATCAGATGGAGAAGCCGGTGTTTTCTTATATAGTTATTGAGTCAAAAGGGAATAAGCAGACAGAAGCCCGTATCAGGATTTCCGGTGACAGTCAGATGAATGATGTTCTTTATGACAGTGGTTTCTCAGAGGATATTGATTCCCTTGCTTTTGAAGCAGATTGCAATCTTATCCCCCGGACCCGTTATTACTGGGATGTAACAGTCCGGACGGATGCAGGAGAAGAAGCGGTCAGCGAGGTCACATGGTTTGAAACAGGAAAACGGGAAGAACCGTGGCTGGCATCTTGGATTACCTGTGACGGCGGAGAAGAAAACCATCCGGTATTTGCAAAGGACATAGATGTCAATGGAGAGATCAGAAAGGCCCGCCTTTATATCTGCGGTCTGGGGCTTTATGAGGTATATTTAAACGGAAATAAAATATCAAAGGAGTGTCTTGCTCCTTATTGCAATGATTACCATCAGTGGCTCCAATACCAGACTTACGATATTACAGCGGAAATACAGAGCGGCGGAGAGCTTCAAGTCTTATTGGGAAATGGCTGGTATAAGGGGCGCTTTGGATTCAGCAGTAAATTAAATAAAACCCCCTTTTACAGCAATACCTGGAAGCTGATTGCAGAGGTGCGCCTGGAATATTCAGATGGCAGAACCGCATGTATTGGAACAGATGGTACATGGGAAGTAAGAGACAGCTATATCACTTCCTCCAGTATTTATGATGGGGAAGTATGGAACATGAAGGAGCGGCAAAGCGGCATTCGCCCGGCAAGAATCTGCACGGAGCTGACGGCGCCTTTGATGGAACGGTTGAGCACTCCTGTTATGGTCAGGGAAGAAATTGATCCGGTGGAATTGATTCATACACCGGCAGGAGAACAGGTTCTTGATATCGGGCAGAACATAGGCGGGATATTCCGGTTACGGGTAAAGGAACCGGAAGGGGCCGTTATCCGCCTGCAGTTTGGGGAAATTCTTCAGAAAGGCAATTTTTACCGGGAAAATTTACGATCCGCCAAAGCAGAATTTGTTTATACGTCTGATGGTAAAGAATGTGTTCTTGAGCCTCATTTTACATATTATGGATACCGTTATGTAAAAGTTGAGGGAGTGAGGCAATTAAGAAAAGAGGATTTTACTGCATTGGTTATCTATTCGGAATTGCCAAAGGCCGGGACCCTGACCACTGGACATAAATATGTGAACCGGCTGATTCAAAATACGGAATGGGGATTAAAAGGCAACTTTATTGATGTCCCGACTGATTGTCCTCAGCGGGATGAGCGAATGGGCTGGACGGGAGATGCCCAGGTATTCAGTTCCACTGCCATGTTTTTACGGGACTGCTATGCTTTTTATAAAAAATATCTTTTCGATATGTGGCAGGAACAAAAAGAGCATGAAGGGCAGGTGCCCAATGTGATTCCCTCTGTGGGAAATAAGGGAACTTCGTCTGTCTGGGGCGATGCAGCGTGTATCATTCCATGGAATATGTATCTGTTCTATGGCGATAAGACCATTTTAAGAGAGCAGTTTGACAGCATGAGGGCATGGGTTGATTATATAGAACGCGTGGACGGCAATGACTGCGGCTGGCGCAGGGCGTTTCATTTCGGAGACTGGCTTGCATTGGATAATCCGGTGGGAGGGCCGGATCAATCCATGGGAGCCACAGATTCCGGTTTTATTGCAAGTCTTTATTACGCAAACAGTGCCAGGATTACCGCAAAGACGGCTGAAATTCTGGGAAAACAGGAAGAGGCTCTCCGCTATGGAAAATTGGCGGAATCTGTTTTGGATTCCGTGAGGGAAGAATATTTTTCTCCAACAGGAAGATGCTGTGTCAATACCCAGACTGCCCTTTTGCTTACGCTGCATTTTGATCTGCTGCAGTCAAAAGAACGTACCAGAAACATGCTGATTCAAAAGCTGGAGGAGACGGGATACCGGCTACAGACCGGATTCGTTGGAACTCCCCTTTTGTGCAATCAGCTTTCCAAAGAAGGACTTGGTCAAATTGCTTATAAGCTGCTTTTAAATGAAGAGTATCCAGGTTGGCTGTATGAAGTAAAGCTGGGCGCTACCACCATATGGGAACGCTGGAACAGCGTCTTACCCGATGGAAAGATTTCTTCTACTGGGATGAACAGTTTGAACCATTATGCCTATGGGGCAGTGGTGGAATGGATTTTCCGTCATGGAGCAGGAATGAATCCTTTGGAAGAAAGTCCGGGATTCCGTAAGGTTTGTATTGAACCGGAACTTTCCTGGAACCTACACTGTTTGGACGCAGAATGCAGAACACCGGCCGGGACATATAAGATTTCCTGGAAAATCATTGAAGAGTGGAAAGCAGAAATCAAGGTTACTGTTCCCTTTGGCTGTTATGCAGAACTAAAACTGCCCTTACTGCCGGAAAAAATAGAAAATCAGGAGGGAAACCCTGTATTTGCGGATTTCAGAGACGGTATCTGTCATCTTCAGCCTGGGACCTATTGGGTGACTTATAAAACAAAAGAATCTATCCGCCATATTTATACTTCTTATGAGCGGATTTATGAATTGATGGAGAATCCCAAAATCCGCCAGATACTGCAGCAGGAAATTCCATGGATCCGGAAAATCCCTGCTTATGAATGGAATAAGTCCATTCGGCAATCGGTTGACCGTTATGGAGAGGAAACAACAGAAGAGGACTTAAAACAGCTGGATCAGATACTTGAAAAAGTGGAATAGAGGAAAGGAATGACATCACTATGAAAAAACATGAGAATCCTGCTGTTCGGGCAGAAGAATTACTCGCTGAAATGAGCCTTGAAGAAAAAATGGCTCAGATCGTCGGATATTATCCGTCTGCCCAGTGGTCGGAAGAGGAGCTGGAAAAGGAATATCCCCACGGTGCAGGCCAGGTTGCCTGTTTTGGTATGAGAGAAATGGATACGCTGGAACAGATTGCTGGATATCAGAGAAAACTCCAGGATAAAATCATGGAGCTAAGTGAACATCACATTCCAGCAATTTTCCATATGGAAGGGCTTTGCGGTATTCTGATAAAGGAGGCGAGTGGGTTCCCGTCCGGTATCGGAAGGGGCTCCACCTGGAATCCGGAGCTTGAAAGGAAAGTGGGGGAAATTGTGGGGTACCAGGCCGGTGCGGTGGGGGCTGCACATGTTTTGGCCCCGGTTCTTGATATTTCACGGGATTCCCGTTTTGGGCGTCAGGGCGAGACCTATGGCGAAGATCCGGTTCTCGCTTCTGCAATGGGTGTTGCTTATCTGGAAGGTTTGCAGATGGAAAAGAAAGATGGTATGCAGATCGAAGGGGTTGCAAAGCATTTTCTCGGATACCATAACTCACAGGGAGGGATTCATGCAGCGAATTGTGATATTCCCTACAGGCTTCTTCGCGAGGTTTACGCTAAACCATTTCAGGCTGCCATTTCAAAGGCGGGATTAAGATCCGTCATGCCATGCTACAGTTCTTTAAACGGAGAGCCGGTTACTGGTTCAAAAGAAGTTATGAACGGGCTTCTGAGAGAAGAAATGGGATTTGACGGTGTGGTAGTATCGGATTATTGCGCAGTATCAGAAATCCATAGCAGGCAGAAAGTTTGTGAAAGCGTTACCGAAGCAGGAAGGCGTTCACTGGAGGCTGGGGTAGATATCGAACTGCCATCAAAAGTAAGCTATAATGAGGAAATGGCTCAATGGTTTGCCTCAGGCAAAATGAATGAAGAGGTGCTGAATCAGGCAGTAAAACGCATCCTTACGGCAAAGTTCCGCATGGGATTGTTTGAAAATCCGTATGCCGCCTCCGGTACGGACTTAAGAAACCATTTCCAAAAGCAGGAAAATGAGGAGGTATCCCTTCAGGCAGCAAGGGAATCCCTGGTGCTGTTAAAAAATGACGGTGTTCTGCCGGTAAGCAAAGAGATGAAAAAAATTGCGGTGATCGGATATCATGCGGCCTCCACACGCTCTATGTTTGGTGGCTATACCTACATGAGCATGACGGAACGGTGGCTGGGAGCGAGAAATACCATGGCGGGGATAAAAGAGCAGGAAATCCTTTCAGGATATGAGGAAGAGCGCCTATCCGGAACATTTGTCCAGAAAGAACATCCCATGGCAGAGAAACTGGCAAAGAAGCTAAAGCCTGGTTCTTCCAGTCTTCTGGAGCAGTTAAGAAAAAGAATGCCGGATAGAGAAATTACATATGCTTATGGCTATCCATATGCCGGTGATGATACTTCAGGTCATGAAGAGGCACTGCAAAAAGCTAAAGAGGCAGATCTTGTCATTGTTACGGTGGGAGGAAAGTATGGAACCGGCTCTATGGCATCCACAGGAGAAGGAATTGACAGCACCAATGTGAATCTGCCGCCTTGCCAGGAGATTTTTCTTGAGAGGCTTGGAGCTCTGCATAAACCGTTTGTCGCCATACATTTTGATGGAAGGCCCATATCCAGTGACAATGCGGACCGGTATGCCAATGGAATTCTGGAAGCCTGGAGTCCTGCCGAAAAGGGAGCGGAAGCCATAACAGAGGCATTGCTGGGAGAATATAATCCAGGCGGGAAATTGCCGGTATCAGTGGCTTATAATGCCGGACAGGAACCGGTCTACTATAATCATGCCAACGGCTCCAGCTATGATCAGGGCTGCATCGGCGCCTTTACCAGCTATATGGACAGGCCCTTTGAACCGAGGTATTCCTTTGGCCATGGTCTTTCTTACACTAGCTTCGATTATTCGGCTATGAAATTGGATAAAAAAGAAGTGGATTCTTCTGATTCCATTACAGTGACGGTACAGGTAGAAAATACAGGGAACGTGGCCGGTGATGAGGTAGTACAGCTTTACATGAAGGATGTACA
>JASGGP010000300.1:0-6031 GCA_047604985.1 Lacrimispora sp. | reverse complement strand
CTCCGGGAACCTCTCATTAAAGATTCTTTTAAATCTTCTTCCTGCCCGGAAGAACAGGGCCTCCCGCTTTTGCAGCCTGGCAATGATCTCCTGCTGGCCGCTGCAATCCCGGCGAAGGGTGTCAACGATCATTTCTAAGTTGGCCACGTGATTGTCGGTCAGACGCTGCACCTCATCTTTTTTGGTGATGGTCACATCCTTTTCTCTGATTTCCATTTCCAGCTGGGATATGTGTTCCTTTGTATCATCAATCACCTGGGAAAGGTAATACATATCCTCCGGCAGGGAATGAATTTCGTGCATATAATTGACCAGATAAATCTGCTGGTTTTCGCCGTGGACGTATTCCTGAAAACGGCGCTCCATCTCCTGGTAGGCCGGCAGCCGCTCCGGCTCCACGCCGAATTCCTCCATAAATTCTTCCATGGACCCGTAGGTTAAAATGCTCTTGTACTGCTCATAGAAGTAATAGAGAATACGGAATTTTATAAAGGTTACAGGAACAGGAAAAGAAAATACCCATTCATAGTCCAGGCAATAAGGACCGTCCTCTGTTATCATAATGTTTTCAAACAGACTGTCAATATTGGAGGTCTGGAAAGTCCAATCCTTTTTCACGGCTTCGCCGGCCTGGTCAAGGCTTCCGAACACCTCTTCAAATTCCGGAGTGACGGTAAAAGGAGTGATAAAAGCTTCTCTTACGCCCATGATCATGGAAAGGCTTTCTTCCATCCGGGAAACAGGAACTTTTCCGCCGATGATTTCTTTCCCCAGGATTTCGGATAGAGTTTCTCCCTTTAAAAAGTCAAAACGGGCGGTCCGACCGTCAGGGCTTAAGTCCACATCCACCACCTTAAGCTCATGGTTCTGGGCCTTTAAGCTCCGGCACTTGTCTTCCAGGGACCTTATATGGGAAATGCCCTCGTCCCTCAAAGCTGTTTTTTCCACAAATGGGCGGCCATCCTCTTCAACCAGGCTGGTGCGAAGCTGAAAGGCTTCTCTGCGGGTTTTGTTATATTTTACAAAGTTAATCTTCTTCATGGCGGCTCCAAATGGCTAGAAATGAATTGGCAAATGTCTCAAACTGTTTTCCTTCACAAACTTCGTCATACATCTTTCCCAAATCAAATCTCAAGTATTTGGGATAATCGTAGGCTAAAATAGCATGGGTCAAATCTCCCTTGCCCGGCAGATAGCTGTCGGAATACAGGGTAATAGGCAGGCGGTAATCCGGCATGGGATAGTAAAGCTCTGTCCGGCCTCCCAGCAGCTCCATGACTTCTTCCCTGGAAAGGCGGTCTTCATCCGGCGTGGCTCCTGCCTGATACTTAAGCCCCAAGCGGTTGCATACGGCCAGGATCAGCTTTCCTCCCTGATTCAGCAGTGATTTCGCCTTTTTTATGTGCTCCTCATAGGGCTTTGCAAGAGAGCCAACCATCACCACATAGTCAAAGCATTCTCCCTCAAAGGAACTTAAATCACCGGCCACATAGCGGATATTCTTCCGCTCCTCATACCGCATGCGGTTGACGGATAAGTTGCTCTTATCCGGGTCCAGAACTGTCACCTGCCCCACCCGCCTGCTGTATAAACCCGTAAGGGCGCCGTAGTCAGAGCCTATCTGTAATAAAGACGCCGTCGGTTCAAATTCATACCATTCCAGTATGTTTTCCCGGAGATCGGACAGGGCATATAAGTAGTCCAGATTGGGGTTTTCTTTCAACAGCGTTTTTGTATCCCCCTTATATTTGAGCAGCAGACTCCTGATTTCAGGACTGATATCGTTCATGCTCACTTCCTCCTCACTCTCCCGCCCGGTAAAGTCTCAAGCTGACTTCCGGTTCCATATCATAAACACCCACCGTATTCTTATTGGAAATAACGGTGATATTGGCAATATCGTACAGGCGGTGGTAAACCACATGCTCTCCGTTTTCAAAGCCCGTACAGCTCATGGAAAGTAAGTATTCCCCGCCCTGAAGGGTCATTTTCTGTTTAAATTCCACCTCATACTCGTCGCCGTTTTTCACGGCCTTTACGTCGGAGGCCTCATACATGGTGTTGGTGCCGGTTAAATCAGCCCCTCGTTTGTCCTTGATGGTATAAGTAAAAATGGGCGTCCCAATTTCTGTTTGAAAATGAATCCGCTCCCGGATGGTAAAATACTCTCCCTTTAACAGAAGATTAGTCACATTTCCTCTTTCATCCAGAAGTCCGAAATCCACGATTTCCGCCTTCTTGTCCCCATATTCAGTCCTGTTGGGGTTTAATGTCAGCTTTTCTTTCATAAGTCCCTGATGCCTCTGGCTGCGGGGAACCGCCTGTTCGCCGGAAAAGTCGCTGAGTGCGTCTGTTCTCAGTTCCTCCAGTTCTTCCCCTAAAGCGTCCATCTGGTTCGCCAGGATTTTCTTGTACAAATCCACCATTTTTCCCGGCTCGCCCTCGGCCACGAAATTTCCCTTATTCAATACCACCACACGGTCACAGTACTTGATGATGGCCCCCATGTCATGGGTGACCATGAGAATTGTGGTGCCGCTTTGGCGGATTTCCTCCATGCGGCGGTAGCATTTTGCCTGGAAGAACACATCTCCTACGGACAGGGCCTCATCCACGATCAGGATTTCCGGCTCCACGTTAATGGCCAGGGCAAAGGCCAGGCGGACGAACATACCGCTGGAATAGGTTTTTACCGGCTGGTAAACAAAATCACCGATATCCGCAAAACTAAGAATATCCTGAAGCTTCTGGTCCATTTCCTTTTTGGAAAAGCCCATCATGGTGCCGTTCATGTAAATGTTTTCGATTCCGGTATAATCCATGTTAAATCCGGCTCCCAGCTCCAAAAGGGCGGAAATGACGCCGTTTACCTTAAGCTCCCCGGTGGTAGGGGTCAGGACCCCTGTGATGATCTTTAAAATGGTGGACTTGCCGGAGCCGTTGGTTCCGATGATTCCCACCACCTGCCCCTTTTCCACGTCAAAGGAAATGCCGTTTAAGGCATAGAAGTCCCGGTGGTAGTTCTTATGGGTGACGCTTAAGGCTTCCTTTAAGCGGTCAATGGGCTTATCGTATAATTTATATATTTTTGTTACATTGGTTACAGAAATTGCTTTCTCGTTCGATCCTACGGACATTGAATCCTCCATATCAGGCTGGTTACAGCACATCAGAAAAATGCGGACGCAGCTTTTTAAATACTTTCAGTCCCACGAGCATCAGGACAACGGTAACGGCCCAGAAATACAGGCTCAGGCCCGGACGCTCCACAAACCAGTTTCCGGTCAGCATGCTGTCCCGGTAGCCTACCACAACGTAGTAGAAAGGGTTCAGCTTCAGCAGGGTGGGCAGCCAGGACGGGATGGCCGGAAACATCTCCGGAGCCCACATGATGGGCACCATCCACATCCCAAACTGCAGGCAGATGCCCACAATCTGGGCGATATCCTTAAAAAACACATTAATGGCGCTGGTAAAATACGCAATAGCCAGGGACAGCATGGAACCGGCAAAGGAATAGTAAATAATCTGTATCCAGCTGATTCTCGGGAAAAAGCCGTAGCAGAAAAATACCACAATCATAATAATTGCAAAAATACCGTGAACCATAAGGCAGGAAAGCATCTTGATTACCGGCAGGATTTCCACACGGAAGACCACTTTCTTTACCAGATAGTTGTACTCCTGAAGGCAGTTGGTCCCGGAATTTAAAACCTCGCTGAAGAAAAACCAGGGAACGATGCCTGGGATCAGCCACAGCACGTATGGGTAGCCGGGAACCGGGGGAACGCTTTTAAAGCCCATCTGAAACACAAAAAAGTATACTAAAACCGTGGCAAGGGGCTGTAAAAACATCCAGGCAATGCCGAAATAGGAACCTACAAACCGTTTTTTAAAATCGGTCTTTGATAAGTCCAGAATCAGCTTCCGTTTTGTCACGATTTCTTTTAATAAGGAAACCAGATAATTCATGGTTTTCTCCTCTCATTAGAGTCTTTAGAATTTGAAAGTATCCCGGATGCCGCTCCATTTCTGATCCTTGTCGGAAATGATGAGCTCCATGCCTTCCTCGATGGGCCAGTCAATGCCGATCTCCGGATCGCTCCAGAGAATGCCGCCCTCGTCGCCGGGATGATAAAAATCAGTACATTTGTATGCAAATTCTGCTGTATCAGACAGCACAAGGAAGCCGTGTGCAAAGCCTTCGGGGATGTAAAACTGCTTTTTATTTTCAGCGGAAAGCTCTACGCCGAACCATTTTCCATATGTTTTGGACTTGGACCGTAAATCTACGGCCACATCAAAGACCCGACCATTTACCGCACGGACCAGCTTTCCCTGAGGGAATTCTTTCTGAAAATGAAGCCCCCGCAACACGCCCTTTACGGACATGGACTGGTTGTCCTGTACAAAAACCATGTCAAGGCCTGCTTCCCTGAAATCGTTCTGATTGTAGGTTTCCATAAAATAGCCTCTGGAATCGGGGAATACGGTGGGTTCGATGACTGCGAGCCCTTCTATTTCACATGTTGTTACTTTTATCTTTCCCATAATTTATGCTCCTTTTCACATCGGATCATTTCTTTTCCGATCATTCTTTTACTTGTAGCATTCTACCACAAGTTGGACGAGATTTCTACATATAGGGGGATTTTTGTTAAAATATGTATTACGATTCAGCCATGCAGAAATATTTGGAGAATTTGAGTATGGGGAGCTTGCTCACCAGGCTCAAATTCCCCAAATATTTCTATAGGGCGGAACGCCCGTCATTCATAATTTGGCGGAGCCTCATCCGCCAAATTATGAATGGCATGGCCGGATAATAGCAATGGGTCGGAAACAATGTTTTTAAGGCTTTACAAACGGGAAAATCCATATTATAGTTATCAATATCATTATTTCTTTCATCTGTATTCACAGAATATTACCCCTTGTAAAATGATTGATTCACCCAAATGACTGCAGAATCAGGAGAAGTTATCTTTGCATATCTTGCATGGCGGAAAGAAGATTGTTATAATTATCATAGAAACACTTCCTGCTGTCTTCCGGTATCGGAGGTCTCCTGTTCTTCTGCAAAAGCAAAAGAAGGAGACCGAAATATGGGAAAATACGAAAGACTCCAGGGCTTGTCCCCGGACGCCCTGGCGAAGAACTTCTGGAAGAGCAATGAGCGGTTTGCAGACTTATTTAACGCCATCGTCTACCGGCGGCTGCAGATTGATCCGTCTTCCTTAAAGGAAATGGACACAGATATTTCCGCGCTGATTGCGGATAAAGACTTACTGGAGACCATCCGAAGAGTAAGGGATACAGTGAAGCTTTCCGCCGACAGGACCCAGTATCAGATCCTGGCGGTGGAAAACCAACAGTTCATTCATTATGCCATGCCCTTTCGCTGTCTGCTATATGACACGCTCACCTATTACCACCAGATGAAAACGATCATGGTTCAGAATAAAAAGGAAAGGACAGGAAATGGGGATGAATTTTTATCCAAGTTCAAAAAATCGGATAAGCTGATTCCATGCCGGACAATTGTGGTTTATTATGGCTCTAAGCCCTGGGACGGGGCAAAAAACCTTTCGGAGCTGATGGAATTTTCCTCTGAGGAGGACCGGGAAGCATTTAATGAGTACCGTTGTGAGTTGATCTGTCTAAATGAACTTGATGTCTTTCAATATCAATTTATGGACAAGGATGTCCGGGATTTCTTGCTGTATATCTCAAATACATACCAGAATGGCGGAAAGAATTGTCTGGAAGAACTAAGGGACATGGATGTAGAAGTTGCTTATACGGCGGCAGCTGTTACAGGAACATTACAGGCCTTTGGAAAGGAAATCCGTGAAAATATGGACAAAGGGAAGGAGAGAATTGATATGTGTGAAGCGGTGCAGAAGGTATTGGAGGAAAAGCGGTTAGAAGGTATAAAAGAGGGAATAAGAGAGGGAATTAAAGAAGGCAGAGAAGAGGGACTCAAAGAAGGAACCGAAACATTAATTGCTAATTTTCTGCGAAATGATAA
>JASGGP010000299.1:0-6049 GCA_047604985.1 Lacrimispora sp. | reverse complement strand
AGGGACCTTAGGCCCCGTGGACATCCTGGTCAACAGCGCCGGAATGAACCATCTTCAGCCTGCAGAAGTTTATGAGGAAGAAAAGTTTGACCAGGTGATGAGCTTAAATGTAAAGGGCGTCCATACCGTGACCCAGGCCGTTGGAAAACGCTTTATGATTCCCCGCCAATACGGCCGCATCGTCAATCTTTCCTCAGTGAAGGGCCTCATCGGCACAAAGCAGGACTATATTGCATACTGCACCAGCAAGGGAGCGGTCAACATGTACACCAAACAGCTGGCCTGCGAATGGGGAAAATACGGCATCACCTGCAATGCCATTGCCCCAACTTTCGTCCGCACTCCCATCAACTCCTTTCAGCTGGACGACCCGGTCTTTTATAAGACTCTGACAGACCGCATTCCCCTTGGACGTATCGGCCGGGAAGAGGATGTGGCAGCCGCAGCCCTTTTTCTGTGCAGCGATGCAGCAGCCTTTGTCAGCGGCCAGATCCTGGGAGTGGACGGCGGTTTGACGGCCATGCAGTAGACAAAATAAAACGAATAGGAGAAATTATATATGATTTTCGGAAATATTTATAATTCCAGATTTGCACAACAGCTCGCTCTATTGCCGAAGCCGATTCAAAACGCCCTTTTGTTTTTAAAGGAAAACGATATGGCCGCCCATGAGCCCGGAGTATTTAACATAGAGCTGAATGGCCTTCCCGTTATCCTCCAGGTCCTGGATTTAAAAACCTCGGACAGGGAAAGCCTGCGCCCGGAAGTCCACCGAAAAAATATTGATATACAGTTTCTTGCCTCCGGCGGCCCGGAGCTTGCCGGATTTTATAGCGATGACGGCAGGGGCCAGGTGGATGAGGACCTGCTGGACACCCCCAGAGACATCCTTTTCTATAAAAATGATCCTCTGGCTGCCGAAGGACGCATCCATTTAATTCCCGGCACCTATGCCGTCTACTTCCCATGGGATGTCCATATTCCCGCCATTAAAGCCGGTCAGGAGCCTGCTGCCATCCGCAAGATCGTTATTAAGGTGCCTCTTGACAGCTGTCTTTTAGGCAGTGCCGGCCAGGGAGAATCAGCATGGTAATAGACCGGTATTTAAGGGATCTTTCCCAAAAGGACCCGGACCTGCGCCGCCAGGCTCTGGAACGGGTCTTAAATCAGGAAAACTTATCTTTCCGACGTCAGGAAGAGGAGCCAGGCCCCAAGGCTCCCAGAGGCGTTACGAATTATCTGTCAGAGCCCTGGAACGAGAAGCCGGGACTTCTGTTCTGCGCCCATTACGACGGGGTTCCCGGAAGCTTCGGAGCCAACGATAACGCCGCGGCACTGTGCATTCTGATGGCTCTGGCAAAGGATCTGCGGGCCGAAGGCTTCCCCGCCCGTTTCGCCTTTTTTGACGGAGAGGAAACGGGCAATGCAGGAAGCAAGCTTTATGTAAACCAATTGGACCGTCAGACCATTACCGGGGTCATTAACCTGGATGTCTGCGGCTATGGGGACACAATTGCCGTCTATGACAGGGGAAATGCAAAAAAGGAAGCTGTTGCCTCTTTTTGCAGCAAGGAAATCCTGGCCGCCCATAACGGCGCTCTCGTAAAATATTTACCTCCAAGCGACGATGTTTCCTTTTCCGGACTTCGGCTTCCAGCCATCAGCGTAGCCTGCATGCCCCGGTGGGATATCCAGTATTTAAAGGCCCTTTCCGGCCTGGGCAGCGGATTTCTTGGAAAGCCTCCGGAATTCCAGATGATCCTGGAACAGATGGAGGTTTCCTCCACCATGCATGGAGGCTACAGGGACACGCCTGAATGGGTGGACCCGGAAGCCATGAACCGGGTCTATGAATATCTTATGGATGCTGTGCATTCCCGCAGCGGCGTGCAAAAAAAGAAGCTCTTTCCATTTTAAATATGGGAAGAGCTTCTTTATCATTTATACTATAAGTTAAAAACTATAAGTTAAAAATCAAAGGTCAGAACAATCTTGCGGATGGAGGGATCATGGCTGTCAATGAAGTCAAAGGCTTCCTGGGCCTGGATTAAGGGGAAGGTATGGGAAACAGATCCGTTTATGTCCAGCTTTCCGTCATTGATCAATCCGATTGCTTTTCCAAACATCTTATTCTGCAGTCTGGACCCTCTCACATCCAATTCCTTGGAGGTGATGACAAACTGGTTGATCTCTGTGGGGGAGGTGGAAAAGCCCATGGTCATGACCCGGCCTGCATTGCCCGTAACCTCCAGAAGGCGGATCAGGGAATCCTTGTTGCACACGGCGTCTATGGAAACCGTGGCCCCGTGGCCTTCCGTATACTCCTTTACCTTTTCCAGAAGATTCTCTTTTAAGGTGTTGATTGTATATTTTGCCCCGTTCTTCTTCGCCTCTTCCAGCTTGTCATCCTGAATATCCGCAACGATGATGTGGCTGCATATCAGGCGCGCAGTCTTTAAGATAGAGCTTCCCAGAGCGCCGGAGCCATAGATCAGAAGCATGTCATCCTTCACCAGCTCCGCCCTGGTACAGGACTGGATTCCGATGGTGGTCGGCTCAATCATAACGGCATCCGCGTCAGAAAGAAAATCAGGCAGGATATAGCAGTCAGATTCCGGCACAGTAATGAATTCCCGGTAGCCTCCGTCTATGTGAACGCCTCTCACGGCCAGATGGTCACATACATTGCCCCTTCCAATCCGGCAGGGATAGCAGTGACCGCAGCTGGTCACCTGGTTGATGATTACCCGGTCCCCAACCTTTAAGCCGGTGACCGAAGGTCCGATTTCCGCAACCTTCCCCACCATCTCATGTCCGATAATCCTGGGATATGTGGCGGCTGCATTGGTTCCGTGATAGATACCCACGTCAGAACCGCAGATCCCTGCCGCGGTCATCTTGACCAGAACATTATTCTTATCATCAATTGCCGGCTTTTCTACATCAATAACCTTTAATTCGCCGGGCTTCACAATTTGTACTGCTTTCATAGATATATCTCCTTTCCTCTTCCGACGCTCTCCGGGCTGGGCCTTTAGCGGATCTCCAGATACTTCTCAAGCACCTGGTCCATCTCGGCCTTCCAGCTCTCCGTTAATGGCAGCATGGGCTTTCTCACCTCACCGGCCGGGATTCCCTGGGCCGTAAGGATATATTTTAGGTTTGCGCATAATCCATTTTTCAGGAGCACATCCAGAATGTTGTTGCACTTGGATTGAAGAAAAACCGCTTCCTCCTCCTTATGCTCCAGATAAAGCTCCATAACGCGTTTAAACTGAGGAAGCATAAAATTGAAGCTGCTTCCGATAAAGCCGTCGCAGCCAAATGCAAGAAAGGCTACCATACAGCTTTCAAAGCCTCCGAAGCACTTGATGTCAGGATTTATGTTTCTCATCCGCTCCATCTGAAGCAGGTTTAAGTTGGTATGCTTCACCGACCCGATTGCTCCTGATTTAAGAAGCGCCTGGATATCCGGATGGGAAAGGTCCAGCTCCTTATGGGTGCTGGAGGGAATATTATAATAGAGAACCGGCTGCCCTGCGGCTTCGGCAATATCATAATAATACCCTGCGATCTCTTTCTGAGAAAATCCGAAGTAAAGGGGAGGAGTTGCCGCAATGCGGCTGATTCCAAACTCTCTCGCCTTTTTTGCATAAAAAACAGCTTCCTCTGTGCTGATGGCTCCCACGTGGGCAAAGATATCCGCCCGGTCTGCATATTCTGAAGCCAGTTCAAAGGAGCGGACCCTTTCGCTGCTGTTTAACAGAAAGCATTCCCCTGAGCGTCCCCCGATAAAAAACCCGTCGGCTCCCTCGGAAATATTCCGCTCCCAAAGCTGCCTGATCGCCGCTTCGTTGATCTGGTTATCCTCGTTAAACGGTGTAACAGAAGCAACATATAATTTCTTCATGATAATTATTCCCCTTTACTGATATAATTTTCCCCAATATGTTCAGAAGACCGGTCCCTCGCAGCAGGTACTCCCTGCGGCAGGAAACCGGCCTCCTTTTCCATTCTTTTACCTTGTCTTATCTTCCATGGCGTGTATCATTTCCACCACAAATTCATGGGTCGGAACCGGAACGCCGCATTTTTTCGCAGCCCTTATTACGGAACCGCTGATGGTATTTACTTCTGTCCGGCGGCCGTTTTGTATATCCGCCCGGATGGAGGTGCAGCCATTGGGCGACATCTCTGAGGTCTTCCTCACCTTTCCCATGATCTCTTCCTCATCCGCTTCAAGGCCCAGCCCCTTGGCCACAGCGACAGCCTCACGGATCAGACGGGCAGTCATGTTCCATGCGTGCTCATTGGCAGCGATATACCCCATGTCCACCTGAAGCATGGCCGTGACCACGCTCAATGATACATTGGTGAAAAGCTTGTTCCAGATGAGCTGCTGGATATTGGAATGGATGGCTACGGAAAAGCCGCAGCCGTCAAAGGCTTCCTTCAGCTTTGGAAGGAACTGCTCCTTATCCTGGGTGAGCATTCCCACGTTTGTGTTGCCGGTTCCGCCTCTCTTTACATTCCCTAGGCCCAGAACCGCGCCGTTATCCTCCGTGGTGCCGATAATGATATGGTCCTCTTTTACAAACTCTCCTAAAATATCCTCATGGCCGGAGCCGTTCTGAAGAGTCAGCACATAGGTTCCCGGTCCGATCAGGCTTTTGTTTCCCTCCAGGGCCGCCTTGGAAAACAGAGATTTTACAAACAGGATCACCAGATCCACCGGCTCCATTCCCTCTGTGGAGACGACAGCTGACGGACGGTAAACCGTCTCCGAGCCTCCCTCCAGCAATTTGATTCCTTCTTTTTGGATGTGCTCCACAACCGTTTCCGAAGCATCCACCATATATACTTCATTGTTCAGGGACAAGCGGCCGCCATAGATGGAACCCATGGCTCCCGCCCCGATTACAGCAATTCTCATAAATTTTACCCTCTGTTATTTTGAAAATTCCGCCATTCCCTCAATGGCATAAGCGCGGATAGGGCAGGAATCCAGTCCCTTGATGGGGATTGGCGTATAGGACATGAAGAATGTGTCTGTGGTCAGCTCCTCTAAGTTCTTTAATACTTCCAGGAATACCACGTTTACTTCCATCAATACATCATGGAACGCGCATACATCCTCATTATTGCTCTCAATGGAAACGCCGTCGCCGAAGCCCACGCATTTCACTTTCTTTTCCTTCAGCCACTCTGCAGTCTCACGGCAGATGAAAAGACGCTTGTCCTCCGGGGTATTGCTGGCCGGTGTGAAAGGCGGAATCCGGAAAGGAGAATCCAGGATCACAATATCTCCCTCTTTGATTCTGTCGCCGCAGGCCTTTTCCAAGTCCGCTCCCTTGATCTTGTCGTTTGGATTCATATGGGTGATGTTCACATAAATGGCCCGTCCCATAAAGGTGCTGATCGGCAGGCCCTGTACATCGGTCCAGTTGTCATTGTGATGGTAAGGACACTCCACATGGGTTCCCAGATGGCTGGTCAAGTCCATAATTGTATGGAAATCCGGGATCGGACCTCCTGTGTTGAAACGGAACAAGTGACATCTCCTTGTCTCGGTTGCCGGATCCAGCTGCTTTGTCAGATCAATGACTCTTAACCCATTGCCTAATTCATTTGCGCTCATCAAACGATACCTCCTGCTTTATGATAATTTAATATTTTATTTCTGCTTTTATTATACCAGTATACCGGTATACCGGTCAATGTTTTTTTATTGACTTCACCGATTTTCTAAGGTATGATATTTTTCGTAACCTCTGCCGCACGGCAGACTTAAAAACCTATCATAGGAGCTTGATTATGAACGACAACATCTCCCTGCAATCCCAGGCTTATAATACAATCAAGGAACAAATCCTTTCCAAGTCCCTCGACTCAGAGGTGCTCTATTCGGAAACCAGGCTGGCCAGGGAGCTTGGCATCTCCCGGACGCCTCTGCGGGAAGCACTTCAGTGCCTTTCCCAGGACGGATACATTACCATTATTCCCAGCCGCGGCTTTAAAATCCGGATTTTAAAGCCGCGGCTGGGAATAA
>JASGGP010000298.1:0-6084 GCA_047604985.1 Lacrimispora sp. | reverse complement strand
CCCCGTACATGTTATCCCGCAGCGGCAGCTGTACGATTGCAACGCTCAGCACCTGGATGCCGTTGGAATAATACAGCGGTGTGAAGAAGTTGTTCAGACAGGTGATAAAATTAATAATACATACCGTTGCCAGGGCGGGCTTCATCAGGGGCAGAACTACAAAGAACAGCCTCTGTACAAAGCCTGCGCCGTCAATGGAGGCGGCCTCTTCCAGGGATACAGGAATTTCTCCCACGAAATTGCTGAGAATCAGGACCGTAAATGGAATGATGGAGCTTACATACAGCAGGATCAGTCCCTGATACGTATCAAATAAGTGTACTTTCTGCATAAATTCATAGAGCGGCCGGGCTGTGACCACCTCGGGAATCAGCATGGTGGCGACTATGAATGCAAAGGCCAGGCGGATGCCTCTTAGCTGAAATCTGGCAAAGGCATAAGCGCCCATGGCACAAAACAGCGTGCCCACCACCAGGGTCAGTCCAACGATCACCACCGTATTTCCTATTTTAGAGATCAGCCCTACATTTTCAATCAGAAACTGATAGCTGTCCAGGGTAGGATGATCCGGCAGATAATCGATGGGCATTTTAAACAGCTCTCCCGGCGGGGTTATGGAGGAGATAAATATCCAGTATACCGGGAACAGGATCAAAAATGCAACCACAGCGAACAAAACCCATCTCCCTGCAGCCACTGCTCCTCTGTATACCTTATATTTTGCATCGGAATCCATTTTCATATGCTCTCCTCCTAGTTCTCATACCGGTTCATAAACTTCAGGTTCATAAAGCTGAATGCCGCCATTACCAGGAACAGCAGAACCGCCAGCGCCGAAGCATATCCCACGTTTAAATTCGTAAAGGCTTCCATGGTGATCCTGTAGGCGATCAGGGAGGTGTCCTCTCCCGGCCCGCCCGAGGTCATGGAATAAACCAGGTCAAAGCTGGTCAGCCTCCACAGGGTAAAGGGAATGCAGAGAATCAGCACATTTTTCGTAATCATGGGAAGCGTTATGTAAAAGAATGACTGAACTCCGCTTGCGCCGTCCACCCTGGCCGCTTCATAGATATCGCCGGAAATAAACTGTAGCCCCGACAGGACCAGAATGCCGAAAAACGGCAGGTCTTTCCATAAGTCCATGGCAATGACCGCAGCCCTGGCCGTCCCTGTGTTGATGAGCCAGTTCATCTGAAATCCCGGAACAAACCACCGGATAAAATCATTGATCAGGCCGTAATCGTTGTTAAAGGCCCATTTTGCGGCCATGCCGATTACAACCGCCGGCATGGCCCAGGGAATCAGCACAATGGTCCGTAAAAAGCGGCGGCCCTTAAAGCGCATATTTAAAATCAGTGCAAGGGCCACTCCGAAAACAATGTGGAAGACCATGGAAATGATCACGAACATCACCGTAAACTGCAAGGTGGTAATGACCTTTTCATCTTTAAATATATTCAGGTAATTGTTAAGCCCTGTAAATTCATTGACCCCGCTCAGCACCCTGATATCAAAAAAGCTGTTTACAAAGGTTTTTACAATGGGGTAAATGGTGGTAAATCCGCGGATAATAAGTACGGGCAGGATCAGTACCCAGGCGATCCAATATTGTGATTTTCTGGTAACCATACAGGCCGCCTCCTTTCTTAGTTATTGCTAATGTTCTTTCGTGGTACACCCCAGGATGTTTCCCTGTTATTTCCCATATTCGTTGGGCTTCATGGTACACCCCAGGGTGTCTTTTGTTGTTTCCCATATTTGCCGGGCATCATAGTACATGCCCTTATTCCCTACTTATTATATGTATCCACATAATCCTGGGCCTTTTTGCAGAATTCATCCACAGTGATCTCATCCTTCATGCAGGACTGGAAAATCGTTCCCATGGCAGAGATGAACTCCATGGTCTGAGGCAGCATGGGACGTCCCTTGACCACACACTCACTGGCATATTGGGAATACATTTCCTTTGCCGGGTTCGTATCCGGTACGATCTTTTCCGCCACATCTTTCCTTGCAGGATACCGGTCAAAGGCTTCATAGGATGCTTTCATGCCTTCTTCACTGGCCATATACTGAAGGAATTTAACAGCTGCTTCCTTGTTTTTCGAGGCCTTGTTCAGCACGTAGCTCCAGGAATCGGTGAAAATGTATCTCTTATCGGAAAATTTGGGAACCATAGCCATGTGGATCTTATCAGCTCCCAGCATTCCTGCTTTCTGATAATCAGTTCCAAGTCCCCACATGAAGAGGCTGCCGTACTTGCCGTCATTGAATTTAGGGTTCATCTGTTCGTATTTGTCTGCAATCTGGTCAATGGGCGTATAGCCGTCCTTTACCATATCCTTTAAAAACTGAATGGCTTCCTTATTGGCCGGATTGGTCCAGTCTAAGTAATCTCCCCCAAACATATTGACGAACTGGGCAATTTCATTAAAAACATAGGTCTTTTCCCAGGAGCCGCCGTAACCGTATTTGCCGTCTCCTGATGCAGCTTTCATGTAGGCCATAAAATCCTCTTTTGTATCCAGAGAGGTAATTCCCGCCTTGTCCAAGATCTCCTGATTTACCCAGAATGCCAGATAGCCGGAATATCCTGGTACGCCGATGACCTGGCCGCTCTTATCGGTAATCATATCCGCTAAATATCCCTGAGGGAACTGGCCCCGGATGTCTTCAGTCATGACCGTGTCGTTTAAGCCTTCCAGCCAGCCGGAATTTTTAAAGGATGCACTCATCTCGTCATTAATTTCCAGAATGTCCACACTGGCATCGCCGGTGGAAAGAATGGTGGTGATCTTCTGCTGCCTTGTGTCAGAATCCGTGGGCGCTGCCACCGCATTGATCTTAAGCCCTGTAGCCCCTTCCACATTTGACAGCCAGGTCGAAAAATCCGCATCGGTTGTGTTGATGGTGTAGAGGGTCAGATCGTAACCTCCGCTTTTCTTCTCCTCCGCCTTTCCTGCCTGCGTGCTGCCGGAGCCTTCCGCCCCTTTGCCGGAAGCGCCGCAGCCGGACAGAAGCCCGCATACCATTGCTGCCGCGAGGGCAAGGCTTGCCAGTTGTCTTCTTCTCATAATAAAATCCTCCTTCTCGTTTTTGAAACTTGTTTTTCATTGGTAGCTTTAGGATAGCAGAAACTTCTTTTTGTCAAAATACAATATATTTTGATTCGTTTATATTATTTTTTTCTTTCTTGAATTGTTCTCTTAATTTATTTATAATGAAGATCACTTTATAATGGAGATTATTGAGTCGGAGCGAGAACTATAAGGAGGTATGGAATTATGAAAAAGACGGTAAAACGGCTGCGGGTTATATTTTCCCATTTTCGGGCAAAGCTGCTGCTGGCCTTTCTTTTATGCACGTTCATACCCTTAAGCGTGATCGGCTGCATTTCCTATATGGTTTCCTATTCCATTGCCCGGGATAAGATCGTGGATTCTGCCGTACTGGCTGCTGACCAGCTTCATGTTCAGATAAACGGCCGCATCCGCCAGGCCGAAAATGTGGCTGACGCCATTCAGTATAATATGTATATCTTAGGAAAATCCGACCGGCTGGAGCTTTCCTCCCGCCTTTCAGAGCTTTCCGATGTGCGCAACAACATCTCTCTTTATAAATCAACCTTTAATTTTTACCACATTTGTATCTTTTTAAAGGACGGACAATTCGGAAGCCAGGAAGGACTGTTTTTCTATCCGGCCAGTGCGATTGGAAATTACGGTTTGTCCTTTGATGAGCTATCCCATTTAGGCGGCTCTTCTCTCTGGTTCTTCCGCCCAAAGGTGGCCCTTCCTCTTGTCCTGGCTCCTGATAAAAAGGCCTCTGACGCGGTTATCTGCTGCCGGTCCATGGTCAACCAGGGAACCGGAGAGCTGGAATACGTTTATTTTATCATGATCGATACCGGGGAGTTCTCCGATATGCTCTCCGCTTCCTTTTCAAATACGGAGATCACCAGCTTTCTCCTGACCCCTGACGGGACCCTGGCCGCCGGTTCCCAAAAGCAAGAGGATAATCAGCCGCCGGATATTGATAATATTTTAACATATGTGCATTCCGGCACCTCTTATTTTGAAAAAAATAACTCCTACTACTACGTCCTTCCCTTAGAAAACCAGTGGCTTCAGGTCACTGTTATCCCCAAAACCTATATTGCGGGAGGAACCGCCGTCCTGCTCCGCACCATCCTCATAACCCTGCTGCTTTCCCTGCCTCTGACGGTTCTCACCATTCTTCTGATCAGCAAAAACTTATCAAAACGGGTCAGGCTCCTGTCAAGGGCTATGAAGAGCTTCCGCCTGAGCGAGAACATTCAGACAGCAGAACCCCTGCCTCTCCCCAGGCCAAAGGATCAGGAGCTTTACGATGAGATCGACCAGCTTGGCCTGACCTTTGAGCAGATGCAGACCACCATCCGGCAGAATGTCAGTTCCATCCTGGATCTGTCACTGAAAGAGGAACGGTTGAAATACCAGCTTCTCCAGTCCCAGATCAACCCTCATTTCCTCTACAATATCCTGGGTTCCATTAAGACCTGCCAGTCCTTGGGAAAGCTGGATATCGCCAGCCAGATGATCGGAGATCTGACCCGCTTTTACCGGCTGACCTTAAGTAAGTCCGGAGAGCTGATTACCATCCGGGATGAAATTGAAATCGCTTCCCTCTATTTAAATATGGAAAAGCTCTGCCACAGCAGCGGCCTTTCCTGGGAAATTGATTTGGAAGAGGGAATCGAAAACTTTATGATCTGTAAATTTACGCTTCAGCCATTCCTGGAAAACAGCATCCTTCATGGAATTTCCGACCGGACGCCCAACCTGTTTCTCCGCATCCAGGCTGTCTATGGAGACGATACGGTCATCATCCGGATTGAAGACAACGGCGCCGGAATTCCGGAAGCCAGGCTGGAGGAGCTGAAACAGGATTTAAGAAGCAAGGTTGTATATTATGAAAAGCATTTCGGCATCTTAAATGTCAACGCGCGCATTTCCAGCAGCTTGTATGGCTGCGGCCATATCGAAATCGACAGCCGGCCCTGGCAGGGCACCCGTATCACAATTACATTTGCACAGATGGAAGGAAGTCCGGAATGAAGAAAGTCATGATTGTAGACGACAATTGTCTGTCAGCGGAAGGAATTGAAAAAAATATTGACTGGAAAGCCTTAAACGCTAAAGTGATCCACATCCGGTACAATGGGAGGTCTGCCATCAAGGCCATGGAAGAGGAACCGGCAGACATCATCATTTCGGACATTGAAATGCCGGATCTGGACGGAATCTCCATGAGCAAGCTGGCCGTCAGCTTCAACCCTTTTGTAAAGGTGATCCTAATCAGCGCCTATGACCGGTTCGACTATGCCAGACAGGCCATACGCATCGGCGTCTATGATTATATTGAAAAGCCCATTGACTACGCCTATCTGACGGAAAAAATACGGGGCGCCTGCACTCTCATCAGCCAGGAACAGAAGAATATGGAGCTTTTAAACCAGAGCCGCCCCCTTATGACAGAGAAATTTTTTCGGGACCTCATTCATTATTCCGGCAAGGAAGCCGCCTATCACCTGACCTCTTATATGGAATATCTGAATCTGGATTTATCCTACCGGTTCTTTGATGTAGTTGTATTGAATATTGAAAATGCCCCGGAGTTAAAAGCCGCCATGGGCGTTGCCCAGTATGAAATCCTGCTGTACAATGTCCATGATTCTCTGGAACGGTACTGCCATATCTTTGACCTTTATTACCTTTTAAGGGACTTTGACGGCCTGACCCTGATCCTCTGCCAGAACAGCTCCAATCCCGACCATTTTCTCCAGTCGGTTCACAAGATCGTATCCTTTCTGGTAAAGGAATACCGGAACACTGATCTTTCTCTAAATATAGGCATCGGAAATGTAGTCTTTGATTTATGGAACCTCCGCCTTTCCCACGAAAGCGCCGTTCATGCCCTGGAATACCGTTTTTTCTTTCCCCAGAAAAATGTCTTTGACGCAAAGGAAGCTCTGGGGCAGAACCTGACCCTGGAGCCCTTTTCCGATTCCCGGGAAGACGAGCTGATCCGGCTCATCTGCCA
>JASGGP010000297.1:0-6159 GCA_047604985.1 Lacrimispora sp. | reverse complement strand
TCATGCTTCTGCCTCCGTCTTTTCATCCATTGCATTTATAATGCCCTTAATATAGGAAATATTTCCCCTTAACTTTTCTTCGGAGCTTTCGTCAGAAGAAAAGTCCTCAAAGACTATGTATCCGTCATAGCCGACAGCTTTTAAAGCCTTGAAAAATTCCTCAAAATCAGCATAGCCCTCTGTTAAAGAAGCCCAGCCCGGAACGAATTTTTCCTTTCCATCCACTTCCTTTTTCTCCCACTTTGCATTTTTAATATGCACCAGATCCAGATAGGGCCCCAGAATCTCCAAGGCCATCTTATATTCTTCCAGACCTTCATAAATAATATTCCCCGTGTCATAGATGATGCCGATATATTGGGGATCGAAATTGGACGCCAGACGGTAAGCAGCGCTGGCGGATGGAACAATGGTTCCCATGTGCATTTCAAAATCAACCTTAACGCCGTATTCCCTGGCAAGCCCTTCCACCCGTTCAAAGCCGGCCTTTGCTTCCTCATACAATTCGCCGTAAGTCCGCTTCTTATCATAGCCCGGGGCATTGATCCGGATGCGTCCGCAGCCCATCTGCTTTGCTCCGGCCATGGCGCGGCGGATTTTTTCCTCACTGTCGGTGCATTTTAAATAGGTTGCCAGAGAATTGACGGCTATGCCGTATTTTTCAGAAAGCACCTTGATTTCCTCTGCTTTCTCTTCAACCGAGGCGGCATCAATGGTGCAGTAATTGTTTCTCCAATAGGATGGGGCTTCTTCTAAAACCTCCGGATCAGCTGGCATATCCGCCACCCGCCAGTCCACGCCGTCATATCCGTATTCCCTCATTTTCTCCAAAGCATGTTCCGGGGTCATTTCCGGAACGCTGACTGTAAATAATGAATATTTCATTGTATCTCCCTTTCTGAAAATATTTTCTATCAAGCTTCCTTAAAATCCACAGCAAGATCCCATATTGTATTTTCCTTTCACCTTCCCTTCCTTCTCTTTTCCTTTCTTACATGGTATCACAGACAGGCTTTCTATTTCTTTGTTTTTATGCTATATTTATGTCATATTGTGCTGAATGGAATGGATTATCCATCCTGTCTTTATCTGTATTCTGCGGCTTATTTACAAAAAGGAGGCAGTCCCATGAATGAAATCTCAATACAACCTACGGAACAACTGGCTGTGTCCCACTTAAGATCCTGCCGGAAAGCGGAACGCACCCTGCATCTTCATAACAACGCCTATGAAATCATGCTTTTTAAAAGCGGAAACGTGGATTATTTTATTAACAATGCCACCTATCATTTAACGCCGGGAAGCCTCACCTTCGTCTGTCCCAATGATATTCACGGGCTGTTTATCAAGGATGATACTCCCTATGAAAGGCTTCCTATCCACATGGAAGAAAGCTTTGCCGCCGGCCTTTCCACCTCCAATACCGACCTTTTCCGCTGCTTCCATGATCCGAAGCAGGGGCGTTTCCGCCATCTCAATAAGGAACAGATGGCGGAGTTTGAGTTTTATGCCGACTCCATCATAACCGCCCTGGAGGAAAAAAGCTTTGGCTATGATATTAAGGTGAGGTCCTGCCTGCTGCTCATTCTGCTTTTAGCCAATACGGCGGCCCCGTCCGGCAGCATGTTCATCGGAGACATTTCCCCAAAGGTGGTCCGGGATACTATGAGCTTTGTGGAGGAAAACTTAACCAGGGATATTTCTATCCAGACAATTGCCGATTCCCTGAGCGTCAGCCGCTCCCGGCTAAGCCATCTCTTTAAGGAATATACGGGAATTTCCCTGTGGAATTACATCATCTTCAGGCGGGTTCAGCACGCCCGCATGCTTCTGTTAAAGGGCGCCTCCGTCACCAGCACCTGTTATGAGTGCGGCTTTAAGGATTACGCCCATTTTGTTAAGGTATTCAGCCGGATCAACGGAATTTCTCCGGGAAAGTATGCAAAAAATATTCCGGCGTATAACGAAGAAACTGCCGCATCAAAGCTTCCCCTTTAAAATGAGGGTGCCGCAAAGTGAAAATCTCAACAAGATGCAGACTTGGCTGTTTGAAAAACACCAATATCTTGTATGAAAAATTCATTTTGCGGCACCCTCTGTATTTACTCTTCCTGTCCAAGAACAATATTCTGTATCCATACTCCCTTTTTTACCAGCACAAAACCGATAATGCATTTTATAATATCCACCATCTGGCAGATGAGATATAAGGGCACAATGGGAAGCCCTGTATAGCGGCTTAAGATGTAAGCAACCGGTATGCTGGCCACCCACATGAACACGCTGTCAAAAAGAAAGGTGACAACGGTCTTTCCACCGGAGCGGAGGGTAAAATAGGACACGTTCATGAAGGCATTCAGGGGCACGTACAGAGCCAGTACATGGATGAACTGTACCGCCAGTCCCTTTACCTCATCAGTGGTGTTGTAAATCATAGGAAAGACAGGGGCCAAAAATGCCAGCACGATTCCCACCATCACGCCGGAGGTGACGGAAAATGCGATCAGCTTCGTATCCGTATCCCTTGCCTCTTCCATCTTCCCTGCGCCTAAAAGCTGGCCCACAATGATGGAAACCGCGCTTCCCATGGCCAGATAAACCACGTTAAACACATTTCCGATGGTGGAGGATATATTCAGTCCTGCCACGGCCACAAGTCCTCTGACAGAATAGCACTGCATCAGGGTTGCCACCCCCGCTGCCCATAAGGCCTCATTGACCATGAGAGGCGTACCCTTGACAAGGATCTTGCGCACAAGATTGCCCGGTATATAAAAGCTTTTATAAGCGCCCACGATGAACGGATTCCTTCTCTTATTCCGGTGGGTCCAGCTCACAATGATTCCGGCCTCCACAAATCTGGCGACGGCAGTGGCCGTTCCTGCCCCCACCACTCCTAACTCTGGAGCGCCGAACCGGCCGAAGATGAGGATAAAGTTGAGCATCAGGTTTACCAAAACAGCCACAATCCCGGCTTTCATGGGAACCACGGTTTCCCCGCATTCCCTTAAGGTGCTGGTATATACCTGCTCCAGCCCAAAGGGCAGCATTCCTATGAGCATGACCAGCATATACCGCCGTCCATAGTTAAGAACCGCTGCAGCCTCCGCCTTATTCCCTTCTCCCCCAAGATAAATGGATATGAGCTGATTTCCAAAGAAGAAAAATACGGCCCCGGCAGCCAGGGTCAGAATGCCGCAGCATATGATCTTAAACCGGAAAGTGTGCCTGACCCCTTTATGCTTTCCGCTGCCATAAAACTGGGCTCCGAAAATCCCCGCCCCGGATATGATTCCGAATATGCTGATGTTAAAAACGAACATCAGCTGGTTTACAATGGCAACTCCGGTCATCTGCTCCGTTCCTACCATACCCACCATAATATTGTTTAACAGGCTGACAAAATTCGTTATGCCGTTCTGAACCATAATAGGAATGGCAATCGCCAGTACCATCTTATAAAATGCTTTGTTTCCAATAAATTTTTTCATACGTCTTCCAATAAAAACTCGCTTTCTGTTTCATTTTTCCGTATATTAACTTTATATGGTAGAAAGACCTCTGTCAACTCAAAAAGCTGCTTTTCCGGTTATTTTTCTAAAGACAGCAAAAAAGACAGGGCAGAATCAGGGCTGCCATGCCTTCTTTTTACTGTTTTATATCTTTTCTTATCCCTTAATTCCGCTGGTAGCAATGCCCTCTACAAAATACTTCTGTGCCGCAAAGAACAGCAGGATTACAGGCAGCACTGCCACAGAGGCCATGGCCATCACCTTTCCCCACTGGACCACGGATTCCGCATCCAAAGACATCCGGAGAGCCAGAGAGATCGGAAACTTTTTAACAGAGTTTATGAAAATCAGAGAGTTAAAATAATCGTTATAGGTCCACAAAAACTGGAACAGTCCGGCAGAGAAAAGGGCCGGCTTCATTAAGGGAAGCAGCACCTGGATAAAGGTCCGGAAGGTTCCGCAGCCGTCAATATATGCGGATTCGTCCAACTCCCTGGGAAGCCCTCTTAAAAACTGGATGAGCATGTAGATAAAAAACGGATAGCAGGCCAGGACCGCAGGAACGTAAAAAGGTAAGTAGGTATTGACCCAGTGAAAGGTATTGTAAAGGGAATACCTTGGGATGATGATAACGGAATTGGGAAGCATCAGGGTTGCAATGAGAATAGCAAACAGTATCTTCTTTCCCGGAAACCGGAATCTGGCAAAGCCGTAGGCCACCAGGGCACTGGAGGCAACGGTCAGTATGGTGGTAGGCAGAACCAGGACAAAGGTATTGATGAAAAATGAGGTGTAGCTGACCTTTCCTGTTCCCTTCCAGCCATCTGCATAATAGCCGAAACCAAAGCTTTTCGGAAGAAGCTTTACAGAGCTGAAGATCTCATCATTGGATTTAAAGGTGGAAAAAAACATCCAGATAATCGGGTAGAGCAAAATGACACCTATGACAAAGATTATCAGGTAATCAAACGCCCGCTTTGTTTTCTTGCTTCGTTTCTTTAACATGTTATTTTCCTCCTAAAACTCGCCCTCATCTCCGTAAAAGACCCAGGCCGATGACGTGCTGAATAAAATCAGTGTGATGATCATGATGATGGTAAACACCACCCAGGAGATGGCGCTGGCATAGCCCATTTTGAAATAGGAAAAGCCTTCCTTATAAAGTTTCATCCCCAGCACATAGGTGGACTTTAAGGGCCCGCCGTCGGTAATGACAAAGGCGGAGGTGAAATTCTGAAGAGCCTGGATCATCTGCATGATCATGTTAAAAAATATAATGGGCGTAATCTGAGGCACCGTAATCTGGAAGAACCGGGTTACGCTTCCCGCCCCGTCAATTTCCGCCGCCTCATAGAGAGATCTTGGCACCTGCTTGAGGGCCGCCAGGAACATGACCATGGAAGAGCCGAACTGCCAGATCTCCAGAGCGCAGATAGTTCTTAAGGCATATTTGGTATCTCCCAGGAACTGGACGTTAGGCAGATGGAAAAGGGTCAGAATGGCATTGATTACTCCGTTATCTAAAAACATCAGCTTCCAGAGGATGGCAATGGCTACGCTTCCGCCGAATAAAGACGGAATGTAATACAGGGTTCTGATAAGGTTAATACCCCGGATCTCCCGGTTTAAAAATACCGCCACGGCAAGAGCCATAATCAGCTTTCCCGGAACCGTGTAAAGGGTGTATAAAAGGGTGACCTTTAAGGAATTCCAGAATTCATTGTCTTTTGTGAAAAGCTTCACATAGTTGGCGGCTCCCACCCAGTTGGCCTTTGCCCCTATGGTGTAGCCGGTAAAGGAATAATACAGGGAAGTAATGAAAGGATAAAACTGCAGGATCAGAAAACCCAGTATCCACGGCATGATATAGAAAAAAGCCTGAAGATCTCTTTTTTTATACTCAATTACTCCCATACGTTTCTTGTTCATAGTTTCCTCTTTTCTGCCCACGCTTTTTGGGCATATAGGTATACCCGCAGGGTGCTTCCTCTTTTCTGCCCACGCTTTTTGGGCGTAAAGGTATGGTTTCAAAAAGGGGCGCCCTGGGCGCCCCTGCTCCTGTTACTGGTTCGACAATCCCGAAAGTAAGTCCACGGCGTACTCCGCCACCTCTGTCGTATTGTTTGCACCGTAGCCAATGCCTTCTACAGAGTCAAACAGAATGGCCTTTGACTCCTGGGAAGAGGAAATCTTGTCATTAGGAGTTCCTCCCATGGCTGCCGCAATGTTGGCCCCTTCCATGGTGGTCTGGCTCAAAAGTCCCTTGTCCGCACAGATCTTTCTCGCTTTCTCCGTAGGCGGAACTGATCTTGTACAGCCTAAGGTCTCAACGGCCTTGTCGTCATTAAAGAAGAAATTCATGAACTCCACGGCCATTTCCGGATTCTTGCAGGTTGAAGTCACAGCAAACACCTGAGGAGTATTGGAAGCCCAGCCGGTCTCCGTACTTCCCTCCAGTGACGGAAGCTGGCTCATATAATAATTTGCTTTTGGATTTGCCGCAGTCATAACGTCAATGGTGGAAACATAGGTAAGGGATGCCACATATTTTCCAGCGATCCAGTTGGCGTCGGACTGTAAATTGTCTCCGCTGTAGGAGGCCTGATAGGAAGCCGGAGCCACCACGCCCTCATCATAGAGCTTCTGC
>JASGGP010000296.1:0-6172 GCA_047604985.1 Lacrimispora sp. | reverse complement strand
ATTCCATGCCGGTTCCCAAAAACCTGGAGAGCAGAAAAAACAGGAGCTGTGATGCTGTACTGGATGTGCTCTGGAATATCACTTTAAAAAAGGATTCCAGGATGATTGAGATTACAGCGGAAGTCCATAATCGGGCAAAGGATCACCGCCTTCGGGTGCTGGTCCCCAACAGAATGGGAACCCGGTATTCTGTATGCGATAATCAACTGGGAATCATACGGCGTCCGGTAAGAGACCCTGGGATGGAGGTTTGGGAAAAAGAAAACTGGTCAGAGCGCCCGGATTCCATCTATCCTTTCCTTTCCTATGTATACCCGGAAGGAGACAGGGGATTTGCAGTCCTCACCAATTCTGTACGTGAATATGAGATGATGGGCCGGGAGTATGACACCACGGCAATTACCCTGTTCCGCTGCGTTGGAGTGCTGGGCAAGGAGAATTTATACCGCCGGCCGGGAAGACCTTCAGGAATTAAGATGGAAACACCGGATTCCCAGATGCAGGGCGTGCAAAGATTTGACTTTGCCCTGACAACCTGCATTCCATGTGCTGCACAACAGGCAAAAGAGTATATCACACCGGTTGTCACATACAATAAGATGCCTTATCATGCCATGAAATTAAATCCAACGGGAATCAGTGTGCCATATCAGTATAGTCTTCTGAAGATAGAGGAAAAACAATTGATCTTAAGTGCGCTTAAAAAAGCAGAAAAAGCAGAAGAACTGATTCTCCGCTGCTATAATCCATCTGACTGCAGCCTTCCGCTCCGCATAGGTTCAGACCGGCTGGTCTGGAGTGAGTGCAGGCTGGATGAAAGGGAAATAAGGGAAACTGCAGACTGCGGCCCTATAGTTGTAGAGCCTGGGCAGATCAGGACTCTTTCGGTAAGACCGGAAAAATAATAGAAGTTTCAGAAATACAGGAGTGCCTCACGATCACGCGCCTTTCTTTTGGTACCTGCGGTGCGGTCAATTACGGGTCAGTTAGTAAAAAATTATGAAAAGGAAAGATCAGAAATAATTATAGATAACTGCCAGTATGTCATCTTTGGTGGGTTTGCTCCAAACAGCCAGCCAAAGTGTTGAGTAAAGCCTTAACTTGCTGAAATACGCCGTCGTTCCATACTCAAAACGTAAAGGAGTATTTTTATGAGCGCCCGATGAGTTTCCTCATCGGGCGAGAGTTGTTTATATGTATCCTCATGACCGTATGGAAAGAAATCGGATTGTTGGCCGGCAATAAAAACCATTGCTTCTGATTTGCATCTTTCTCGTAGCACAGTCAAGCGTGTCTTAAATGATCTGGTTAAAGCTGGACTCATTGAAAAGGAACTACGATACCGGGAGAATGGGAGCAAAACTTCTAATTGCCTTATTTTAAGAAAATAGTAGCCAATACCAAAGCAGAAATCATTGTTCCCACTAAGGAGATATTCTGCTTTTATTCTGGACCGAGGTGTGGTTCATTGTGGACAAACCCAGACCTCTCACTTTAATAATTTTTATTACAGAAAAAAAGCAATAAATTATTATCCAGCAGGTGAATGAGTCATAGCGGTAGACGATTCGGAGAAGTCATTAAATGATGGTATAAACTTCTGAATTTATGTGAGATGTGAAAAACAGGTATAGCAGGCCGGAGCGTGGTTGATTATATTGATTATTTACTTTTTTGGAAGTCTTTTAAGTTGATTGTTTCTGTTAAAAACTAGGTAATATTAAGGCGCTATATTTTGCATATGAGAAATTTTAGTACTTAGCCTACATTTTTCGATTTTAATAGCAATACAGCATTCAACTGTTCTATCCAGGAGCCTAAACCATACTCTTATAACTTCAACACCGACAGGCAGTCATCTAGAAAACTGGTCTCCAATAGATTCATCCCGGCGTCCACATAATTCTTCGGTTTTGATCGTATTTTTAATTCTTAACAATGTTTTATCAGATCTTCACTTTCGTCAGCTTTATGGCAATCAACTGACAGCTCCTTTACCGCATTTTTCTCATACACTCAATATCATTTTCCATTGTTATAATAAGTGTGGTTAGCGGACTTTCACTTATTATAACAATGGAGGTTTTTTACTTACAGCTAAAGCCAGAACGGAACCACCGGCATAGTCTTATTCGATGAGAGGTGCTGATTAGGATATTTCTCTTAATACACAATTAATTAAAAACTCCCTGTGATAATGAAGCTATTAACAGATGCAAAGCCTCTACGCGATTAAATGTATACAATACCTCGAAAATGTAGACGAATATTTTTAATTTGCGGCTTTATTGTATATATTTCACAAGATCACCGTTGAAACATTGTAAATATTGTTAATTGTTTATAGTGGATATCTGTTGTAAAATGTATACATTAATAGGTATTTGTTAAGAGATAATCTCTATAATACCCATATAATGTATACATTACATAAGGCGACAGAGATGGAAAAATGACGGTATCGTCAAGAGGGAGGATTAATAGGACAATGTTAAACAACAAAAATGTTCAAAATGCTGCAAATGAAAACGAGAGGGCATCCCTTTTCGAGATTTTCGCTTATGGTCTCGGTGGGTCAGGCAGATGGCTGTTTAATGGTATAGCGCTCGGACTGCTAAACTATTTTTACACAAATTCCCTGGGGATGTCGGCCGCCGTCATAGGCTCCATATTTATGTTTTCGAGAGTTCTGGATGGGCTGATAGGGGTGTCGATAGGCATATTGATCGATAAGCTCAATCCCAAATTCGGTAAGATAAAAAGCTGGCTTTTGTGGTCTGCAGTTCCGTTTGGGCTTGTTACATTAGGTCTTTTTACGGTACCGAATGTATCGGCCGCAGGGAAAATTATATATATCATCATTATGTATAACCTGATGACCAGTGTGTTTGAAAGCACATTTTATATTCCTCATCTTACATTTCCGGCACTTATTACATCGGATTCGGGGCAGAGAACGCAGCTTTCGATTTCCAACCAGCTATTGGGAATGATAATATCATTTGTTCCGAGCATGATTCTCCTCCCTGCCATAGTTGCAGCAGGCAATAAGCAGTCGGATTGGATTAAGTATATGACGTATATCATTCCTATAGGAATAACGTTTATGCTGGTCGACGCTTTTGTTTGTAAAGAGAGAGTACATCATCCTTCTCTGTCTAACAAGTCCAAAAACGAGCCCAAGATAGGCTTTGTAAAGATTTTAGAAGCTATGCTTCAAAATAAATATTGGTTAATGGTTTTTGGTGTCTTTATATTCGATGCGCTGGGCAACCAATTTTTTAATGCAACCGGCATTTACTATGCTCAGTATGTCATAGGAGATGTGAGCCAATATGGAAAAATCAATTTAGCTTCCAACCTTCCGGCTATATGCGCCCTTCTCATTCTCAGCCCGTTAGTTAAAAAATTTTACAAGCGTACGATTTTCCTGGCAGGGGCATTGATCAAGCTTTCTGGACTGCTCATGATAATCATATTGCCGCCCACATTTGCTAATCTGATTATTTGCCGCGGTATATCGGCGTTTGGAATGGGAATTACCTTTTCAGTTATGTATGCACTCGTCCTTGATACAATGGATTATGGTGAATGGAAGACGGGCATACGATTGGGATCCACCTTGCAGAGCGGGCTGAACGTAGGTATGAATCTTGGCGTAGGTCTTGCGCCAGGAGTTTCGGGATGGCTTATGTCCCTGGGCGGATATAATGGTCTGGTTGCCGAACAGCCTCAAGCGGCAATAAACAGCATTAAGCTGTGTGCTATTTGGGTACCTGTGATTTTTGCCGGGCTGCTTGTCCTGACTATGGTTTTCTATGATGTGGAAAAAAAGGCTGCAAAGATAACCGAGGACCTACAGTCGCGTAATTTAAATGTATCAGAAAATGCTTAGTCAAATTTTGAAGGAGGGGTTGCCTTATGACTGATTGGCACATTATTAAAAGCGGACATTTAACGAGAAATAAATTTTGGGGAGAAGATGAATCGATAGCTTACCATCCTTGTATTGCCACAACGACTGTGATACAGACCGGGGATTGCAATATATTGGTTGACCCCGGTGAGATGGCCGATGATTTGAAATTTGATTTATACACGAAATGCGGGCTGAAACCTGAGGATATTGATATTGTATATAGCACCCACAAACATTTTGATCATTGGATGGGCGTTAATGCATTTGAGAAAGCTGATTTTTATATGGCTGCAAAAGATCTGGCTTTTTTAAAGGAACATGTAGATTTATTGGCGGCAGATCATGCTGATATCATCAGACGCGGGAAACCCGCCAGTGGGAAACTCATGGATGGCATTGATATCATAGAACTTCCAGGGCATACATCTGGGCTTGCAGGACTTTTATTTGAAGCAAGTGAAGGAAAGATATTGGTTTCCGGCGATGCTGTTATGACATATGAATTCTTTAGAGCAAAAGAAGGATACTTTTTCAGCAGCAACGCAGAGGAATCAAAGAAATCTATTGAGAAGGCTGCGTGCGTAGCCGATTATATTATACCTGGTCATGGAAATTACTTTTCTATCAAGGCATATCCGTTCATTGATACGTCTTTGGAAACTAAGTTGGATAAAACGGGTATCAATCTAAATAATCCGGGAGTAATTTCCTTGGATACGCTTTTGGAAGAGATCTTGAAACTGGATGGTGCACAGCCATTAGTCGAAGCGGTATTTGGAAACCAAATGCCTGCAAATAACATGGTAATTTATGCGGATGTGCCGATAGGAGTATTTATAAAATCTTTATCATTAAATAGCGGGAAAGTGTCAGCTATGATCAGGGATTTAAATGAACTAAAGGAGAATTAATATGGCTTGGTGGTTAAGAAATAATTTGCGAATGATACAAAACAATATCCGCGACATAGATGCAAATATGGACGTGGATACATATATAACGACGCTTAAAGATTTTGGAGCCAATGTGCTCCAGATCGGCTGCGGCGGGATCAGCTCATTTTTCCCTACGAAGTTGCCTTACCAAACGCCCAGCCCCTATCTGAAAGGGGATTTTATCGGGGAAGTAGTGGAGAAAGCCCACAAAAACGATATTAAAGTGATAACGAGATTTGATTTTAGCAAGACTCATGTGCGTATGCTGGAAGATCACCCCGATTGGTACTATAGGAAAGCAGACGGCTCACCCTTACTGTATCATGATACCGCCGCAACCTGTGTAAACGGGCAATATCAGCAAGAGTATTCACTTGAAATCATCAGAGAAGTAATAGAGAAATATCCGGTGGATGGAATATTTTTCAATATGTTTGGCTATCTGACCCGTGATTACAGCGGAAATTACAGCGGTATCTGCCAATGTGATAACTGTAAGAGACGCTTCAGAGAGATGTTTGGGGAAACGCTGCCTTTAGCAGAGGATGAGGATGATCCAGTGTTTCGCAAATACCAGAAATTCAAAGAAATCACGGTCGGAGAGATCCTTGAAAAGATTAGAAGAACAACAAAGTCTGTCTCAGAGGATATCGCGGTGAGCACATACTCAGACCAGTTTGTGGACATCGTGCGCAATGAATCAAACTCTGCCCTGGATAGAGCGCTGCCTTTTTGGATCTATGAAAGTGCAGACAATGTAGGCTTGATAGAAGGTGGTTTTGATGATAAGATATCATCAAACTGCGCCATTAATGCGGTAGATCTGCCATATAGATTTATGGGCGTTTCCAAGTACCTTAATCAAATCCGTCTATATGGCGATATGGCAGCAGGCTCCGGCTTAGACTGGTGCATCATAGGCAGTTTTGAGGACTATCCCGACAGGGAGAACTTCGAATCGACAAAGGAGATATTTCACTTTCACCGTCGACATGAAAAGTACTATGGGCATTTTGATCCTATGCAAAAGATACTTCTTGTATTTGATGGTGAGTTTCGCGGTGTAAATAAGGAATATCGCGGAATTTTTAGAGCTTTTAAAGAAGACCATATACTGTTCAGAACTATGCAGACAAGTGCTCTGGAAGGATTTGCAAAGTGCACTGCAGAGATGGGCAATCCATTTGACGGGTTCGACTTTGTCATTTTGCCCGGAGTGAGAGAATTATCACCTGCAATCCTGGCATATCTAAAATCAACGACTCGTCGAGAGCCTGGGCGTCGTCAGCGGCGAGGCGATCATCGGCGCCCACATCTT
>JASGGP010000295.1:0-6178 GCA_047604985.1 Lacrimispora sp. | reverse complement strand
ACCTTTTCTTTATTTTTTGCAGTCTCCTTATAGGTACAGACAAACTCCTGGCCGTCCTTTTCTATCTTCTGAACAAATGCTCCGGTATGAATGTCAACGCCTCTCTTTTTCAAAATCAGCTTTAGATTCTGGGAGATTTCTTTGTCCAGGCCGGGCAGAAGCCTTTCTTCTGCCTCCAGTAATGTGACCTTGGAGCCGAAAGAAGAGAATACGGTGGCAAATTCCACACCTATAACCCCGCCGCCTATAATAAGCAGGCTTTCCGGTACATGATCAAGCTGAAACAGCTCATCGCTGGTCATAATTCCTGGAAGACGGATTCCTTCAATGGGCGGAAAAGCAGGCTTTGATCCTGTTGCCAGCAGGATATTTTTCGCCTGAAAGATCTCTTCTACTTCCCCTGTCCTGACCTTGACCTTTCCATCCTTTGTCAAGGTCCCTGTGCCATGAATCCGTTCCACCTTATTTCCCTTAAGGAGCTGCTCCACTCCAAGCCTGAGGCTTTCAGAGGCTTCATTTTTATAGGCCATCACCTTGCCGTAATCATAGCTCACTTCATTTGAGATGATGCCGAACCGGTCCCCAGCTAAAGCCTCCTGATATAATTTAGCGGCATGCAGCATGGCCTTTGCAGGAACGCAGCCGCGGTTTAAACAGGTACCGCCGACTTCCCGGTTTTCGATAATAACCGTCTTCATTCCCAGCTTTGCCGCCTTAATCGCCGCCACATATCCTCCGGGCCCTGCGCCGATCACAATCAGATCATATATTTCCTCCATTAAATCCCTCCCTGAGGTGTAAATTCATTATACTTCTATAATTCCGCCGCAGCAAAAAACTCTTTTAAATCCTTTATCATGACCGACTGAGCCTGGGTTTCTGCAGGCACTTCATCCAGCTTCTTACAGATATCCCCATTCTCATATTTGCTTCCCTTAATATATCCGGGAAGCCGGTCCATAAGATCAGGTTCCATGGAATCGGAAAAAACTTGCAGATCCTTTATGATCCCGCGGTTCACTTGAAACTGCCAGATTGCATTTCCCCATACAAACCGTTTTGACAGTTCATACTGGAAATCCATGCTGCGCCCGTACAACCAGTCCCAGGAAGAGAATTTCTTTCTTCCCTCTGACAATGCTTCCGGGTCTAAGTCCTCCTGCCTGCAGAAAACCGCCTTGTGACCATAGGTTTCCTCAAATGCTTCCAGAAGCTTTTCCTTCAGCATATCAATGGTCAGGCCGGGCTGGTATTCGGAAAGATTGGTTACCCTGGACTTAACGGAATCCACTCCCTTTAACGCCAGCTTATCCTTTGAAACCTGTAAGTATTTGGAAAGCTTCTGCATATCTGCATGGACCAGCAGGGTTCCATGATGGTAGCACCTATCCCCTCTGGTATAAAAGGCATTGCCGGAAAACTTCCTGTCAGATACGGTGATATCATTACGTCCCGATTTCTCTGCATGGATTCCCAGCTTTTTGACCGCTTCTAAAATGACCTCCAGCTGCTTATCCAGATCATAATGATCCTTGTGAACAAGAAAGGTGAAATTTAAATTGCCAAGGTCATGGAAGACCGCGCCTCCTCCGGAAAGCCTTCTCACCAGATGCCCGCCGTCCTGCTCCAGTTCCCTTATCCTGCATTCTTTCCATGGATTCTGGTTTTTGCCGATTACAACGGTATTTTCATTCTGCCAAAGGTATAATATACAGGTATCCTGCCCGACGGTTTCCAATAAATACTCCTCAACGGCAAGGTTTAAGTAGGGATCATGGCCGATTCCATTGATGTATTTAATTTCCTGTATCATCTTTGTCTCTTTCCTTATCTGAAAAGTCATATTTTAAGATTGGATTTCTGGCTGCCCTCACCTCATCAAGTCTGGTGACCGGCGTATGGATTGGGGCCTGATGAGGAGTTTCCGGATGGGATTTCGCTGTTTCATAGAGGCTGTGAAATACAGAAATCACCTGATCCAGAGTTTCCTTTGATTCCGTTTCCGTAGGCTCCGCCATCAATGCTTCCGGTACAATTAAAGGGAAGTACATGGTGGGGGGATGGATTCCATAATCCAATAGTCCTTTTGCTATGTCCATGGCTGATATTCCTGTTTCTTTTTTAAGCCCGGCCAGGCTCATGACAAATTCGTGCATACAGAGGCCCGGATATGCCATATCATATTCATCCTTTAATTTTGCCATCATATAATTGGCGTTTAATACGGCGTGTTCAGAGGCTTCCGGAATGCCCTCCTTTCCGAGCATGAGCAGATAAGTCGTGGCTCTGACCACGGTCAGGAAGTTTCCGTAAAAGCTTTTTACCTGTCCGATGCTTTCAGCAGGAGTTTTAAACTTATATCCGTTTTCTTCCTCCACCAGATTACGGGGTAAAAACTCAGCCAGGAGATTTTTACAGCCCACCGGTCCGCTGCCCGGGCCTCCGCCGCCGTGAGGGGTGGAAAAGGTTTTATGGAGATTTAAATGAACCACGTCAAATCCCATATCCCCAGGTCTTACCTTACCCATAACAGCGTTTAAATTTGCTCCGTCATAGTAAGTCAGGCCTCCTGCTTCATGGATGATTTTTGTGATTTCCAGGATGTTTTTGTCAAAAAGGCCTAATGTATTGGGATTGGTCAGCATCAGTCCGGCCGTATCTTCTCCCACCGCTTTTTTCAGTTCCTCCAGATCCACTCCGCCGTCCTTTGCGGATGGGATGCTGATTACCGAGAAGCCCACCATTGACGCACTGGCAGGATTGGTTCCATGGGCGGAATCCGGCACGATGATCTTCGTTCTTTTTCCGTCGCCGCGGCTTTCATGGTATGCTTTCATCAGCAAAAGTCCGGTAAATTCGCCGTGGGCTCCTGCTGCCGGCTGAAAGGTCATGCGGTCCATTCCGGTGATCTCGCACAAATAATTCTCTGCCGTTTTCAATACCTCCAGACAGCCCTGGATCGTATGCTCCGGCTGCAGCGGATGAATCTGGGCGAAGCCGGGAAGACTTGATGTATCTTCATTGATCTTGGGATTATATTTCATGGTGCAGGAACCTAAAGGATAAAAGCCGTCATTGACGCCGTAGGCCTTTTTCGCTGATTCCGTATAATGCCTGCTTATATCATTTTCAGACACCTGGGGAAGGTGCAGGCTCTTTTTTCTCATGCTACTTTCCTCCGGCAGGATTACCGGCACATCACATTCCGGCAGGATGGTTAAAGCTCTTCCTTCCCGCCCTTTTTCAAATATCAGCATAACCTTACACCTCCTTTAAAATGCCGATGACACGGTCAATGTCATCCTTGGCATTCATTTCCGTACAGCACCACAGAATCTGTCCGGCTCTTTCGCCGGTTAAGGGATAACCTCCGAGAATTCCCTGTTCTTCCAGGGCGGCCATCACCTTTTCCACCGGAGCTTTTGAGAGAGTAACAAATTCGTGGAAGAATTCCCCCTTGTTTACAACCGGATAGCCGATGGACTCCAATTGAGCTGCCATATAATGGGCCTTTGACATGCACTGTATGGCAGTCTGTTTCAGCCCTTCCGCTCCGATTGCCGCTAAGTAGACGGACACAGCCAATGCGCAAAGGGCCTGGTTGGAGCAGACATTACTCAATGCTTTTTCTCTCCGGATATGCTGTTCCCTTGCCTGAAGCGTCAGGACATATCCTGTTTTTCCGTTGGAATCAACGGTTTCCCCGGCGATTCTTCCCGGCAGCTTTCTGGTCATTTCCTTGGTACATGCCATGAAGCCGATATAGGGGCCGCCGAATGACAGGGGCAGTCCCAGGGGCTGCCCCTCTCCCACTGCAATATCAGCGCCGTATTCTCCCGGCGTCTTTATAAGCCCTAAGGAAATGGGGTTCACGCCCATGATATAGCGTGCGTCAGCCTCCTTTGCCAGCGTTCCGATTTCTTCGGCCGGTTCCAGACTGCCGTAATAATTGGGATTCTGAACATAGACACAGGCGGTCTGGCTGTCCATATGTTCTTTTAAGAAATCCAGATCCGTAATTCCGTCTTTTTCCGGAATCACAGTCAGCTCTATCCCGTTTCCAAAGCAATAGGTCTTTATCGTCTCCATTACCTGAGGATGAATTGCCGCGGAAATGAGGGCCCTGTTTTTCTTTCTGTCCCTGCACATAGCTACTGCTTCTGCTGCGGCAGATGCGCCGTCATATACGGAAGCATTGGCCGCATCCATTCCTGTAAGCTCACAGATCATCGTCTGGTATTCAAATATGGATTGTAAGATTCCCTGGCTGAATTCCGCCTGGTACGGGGTGTAAGCCGTGTAAAGGGTTTCCTTTGATAAGACACTTTTCACAATGGAGGGAATATAGTGCTTATAAGCGCCTGCCCCCCTGAATATGACCGGAAATACCTTATTTTTTGCTGCAATGCTTTCCATTTTCTTACTTACTTCCATTTCAGACATTCCGTGGGGAAGATTTAATCCATCCTTTAACATCACTTCCTGGGGAAGCTGCCTGAAAAGATCTTCGATTCTGTCAATTCCGATGGCTGACAGCATTTCCTGTCTGTCCTGATCGGTTGCCGGTACAAATGAACCCATATGCAGATCTCCTTTATTCCATCTCTTTTTTCACAAAGTCTTCATATTCCTCAGGACTTAAGAATTCCTCTTTATCCGTAATATCGGTTATTCTTGCAAACCAGGCTTCATAAGGAGCCTCATTGATCTTTTCCGGCGCATCGAGAAGCTCTTCATTGATTTCCCCTACGACTCCGGTTACCGGGCAGTATACATCTGAAACGGCCTTTACAGACTCCACATCGGCAAATGATTTACCGGCTTCCGTCTCGTCGCCCTCTTCCGGAAGATTGACGAAAACAAGCTCACCCAATGTCTGCTGGGCGTAATCCGTAAGACCTACCAAAGCTGTTGTTTCATCTTCAAACCTCACCCATTCATGGGTTTTTGTGTAAACCAGATTTTCTAATACCTTCATGATTTATTTTCCTCCTTAATGGATTATTTTGTTTTTTTATAAAATGGAAGAGGTACTACCTCTGCCTCCACTTCTCTTCCCCGGACGATTACCGTTACCTTTGTCCCTGCTTTCGTGTATTCCTTATCCAAAATAGCCATGGCTGCCGGATAGCCTAAATAGGGGCAATGGGTTCCCGATGTTGTAAAGCCCACCTTCTTCCCGTCTGCAAGCACCTCTTCCTGCTCCCGTATGATTCCCCTGCCTGTCACCTTTAAGCCTGCCCGTTTTCTAAGCAGGGAATCCTTATCCGGCAAATGGTCCTTCCCGATAAAATCCTCTTTCTGCATCTTCACAGCAAACCCAAGGCCGGTTTCCACCGGATTGATATCGTCGTTCATTTCATGGCCGTACAGAGGCATGGCGGCTTCCAGCCTCAAAGTATCTCTGGCTCCCAGCCCGCAGGGGATCAGTCCGTATTCCCTGCCTGCTTCCATAAGCGTTTCCCACATTGTCTCAGCATATGTATTGTCGAAATAAAGTTCAAAACCATCTTCCCCGGTATAACCGGTTCTGGATACCATACAGGGAATCCCGGCCACCTTTCCGTCAAAGACAGCATGATAATATTTTTCAGGAATATCTTCGGTCAGCTTCATGAGTATTTCCTGGGACTTGGGACCCTGCAGGGCAATTTGGGTAATGCTGTCGGAAATATCTTCAAACACCACTTCTCCGAATTTATGTTCCAGCATCCACTTGTAGTCCTTTTCTTTATTGGAAGCATTTACGACGATAAAATATTCCTCTTCTTTTTTCTTATATACAATCAAATCATCTACCGTTCCCCCATGCTCGTTGCACATTGGGCTGTACCGGGCCTGGCCGTCCGCCATGCCGGTAAAATCATTGGTCAGCAGCCGCTGCAGATTCCCAAGGGCGTCTTTTCCCTTACAGATTATTTCTCCCATGTGGGAAACATCAAAAAGCCCTGCTCCTGTTCTTACTGCCATATGCTCCTTTATGATTCCTCCCTCATACTGAATGGGAAGAAGATACCCGGCAAAAAGAACCATTTTGCCATGATACTTCAAGTGAATTTCATAAAGCGGTGTTTTCAGCTCCATATCTGATCCTCCTTAAATTTATTCCATTTATTCATAATGTCCTTTCCCATTGTTACCCGCACAAAAAAAAGACAGATAGGAATATCTGCATAAG
>JASGGP010000294.1:0-6179 GCA_047604985.1 Lacrimispora sp. | reverse complement strand
GCATTTAATATCCTGCTTCATATTATCATTGCAATAGACCGGAATTTGAACCAGACAGCAGAATGCATTAAGACAGAGCTTCCGCCATTCATTCCTGCTCATGTGTATGATATGGCAAAGGGCCTGGCAGAAAAGCTGGAAAACTATTTTCATATTACTTTCCAACCAGGTGAAATTTTTGAATTTTCCCTGCTGTTTTACACCAGGGCCGCTTCCATTGCAGTGGACACAATCAATGAGACAAATTTAGAGGAATACATCGGCAGGGAATGTATGGGCCTTGTGAAAGATATTAATCACATGCTGCATGATGATTACGGCATCGAACTGACAAATACGGAATCCATGGTCCGGTTTGCGCTTCACATCAAAAGCCTTTTATTGAGGACCAGAACAAAGAATTATAACAGGAATCCCCTTACAGATTCCATCAAAACCTCCTGTCCCCTTATTTACGATGCAGCGGTTAATCTAAGCAGCATCCTGGCGGAAAAGGCCCATATTACCATGATTGACGACGAAATTGCATATATTGCCCTGCACATTGGAAATGCCCTGGAAACCCAGCACGCTTATGAGTCCAGAATCACCGTCATTTTAAACTGCCCTACTTATTACAATATCAACCTGGAGCTTCACCAGAAGCTTATGGAGCGTTTTCACAATGAAATCATTATTTCCGACGTCACAACATCGGAAATGCAGCTTGACCACTATCCGGCCGCTGATTTAATCCTGTCAACGGTTCCTTTAAGCCTAAGCAGGAAAACACCCAGCATTATTATCAATCCCTTTATGGCTGCGGCAGACGGGGCAATTATCGAGCGCGCCATTTCCCAGATCAAGGCGGAAAAGAAACATCAGTTTTTCTTTAAGGAAATCCGCAGGATCATACTTCCTGAATTTTATGAACACCTGGCAAGGCCAATGTCAAAGGAAGAGACCATCCATTACATGTGCTCAAAGCTGTATGAGGCCGGCTTTTCCAATGAAAATTATGAGGCGGCAATTTTAGAACGGGAAAGGCTCTCTTCCACCGGGTTTATTAATTTTGCCATTCCCCACACCATGAAAATGTGTGAAAATAAATCCTGCATGTATATCTTAATTAATGATGAGCCGGTGGAATGGGATGATAATTCCGTTCACCTGGTCATCATGCTGTGCTTCAGCGCAGGAGACCGCCAGATCTTTAACACCATTTTTGAAGCCTTATCCGTATCACTTTTAAACCGCAGCATGATCCATGACATACAGCAGACCAGAAACTATGAAGACTTTATTCATATTATCTCCAAATACAACAGCAGGGAAAGCTTTTACTTTCCCCCAGATGCTTAATCCTGCTGTTGTTTTTCCGAAAGACGGCTTAAGAAAATACTAAAAGAAAATACTAAATAGAAGCGAGCACCTCTTTAACCCCCGGCATTGATAAATATTTAACCAATATATTCTTCAAGCACCATACCCTTGTCAGCTTCTTTGATCCTTCCGTCAGACAGACCGGATATGTCTTTATTATATCCCCGTTTAAGCGGTAAATAACAGAGCCCACTGCCTGACCCTTTTTCACTGGGGCGGTCAATTCCTTTGGAAGCTCCATACTGACCGTAACGTCTTCGTTATCAGCCAGAAGAAGATTTAAGCTCTTCTCCTCCCCGTCTCCAATGGCACAGGCTACTGTTACCGGGTCTTCCAGACGGCCGGAGGAGGGAATCCCTTCCTTTACAGAAATCTCCGGCAGGGCCGGATCCTTATAAACATCCCTGTAATGGAATTTATCCATCCCGTATTGAAACAGCTTTCTGGCATCGGACCATTTATAGGATTTATGGGGCGGCCAGCCGCAGCCTAAAAGGGCGATGGTATAAGTTCGTCCGTTATCCTGGACCGCGCCCACATAGGAATAGCCGGCTCCTCCTGTAAAGCCCGTTTTCCCGGAAAACGCCCCGCTCATCATGGTCAGCAGCGCGTTGTGGTTGATGCAGTTGAAAGACCTTTTTTTCTCCAGATCGGAAAAGAAATAGTCCTGAGTCCCTGTGATCTCCAAAAACTCTTTCTTTTTGGGAGACTGTCCGATGCAGTAATCCATGATCCGGGCAAGATCCGCCGCCGTGGTGGAATGCTCTCTCACCTGTCCATCCTTTTCCTCCTTGGCGTCCAGTCCATTGGGCGTAATAAAATATGTATCGGTGCAGCCTAAATCCCTGGCTTTCTGATTCATAAGCGCCGCAAAGCCTTCCCTGCTCCCCCCGATGTGCTCCGCAATCATCATGGCCGCATCGTTATGGGATTCCAGCATCAGGCTGTAGAGTAAATCCTTGAGCAAAAATGTCTCTCCCTCATAAACCCCTAAATGGACCTTGGGCTGGGAAGCCGCATTCTGACTGGCCGTCACAGTGTCGGAAAGGTTACCATGCTCCAAAGCCAGAATACAGGTCATGATTTTCGTGGTGCTGGCCATGGGACGGGCAAGGTTTTCATTCTTTCCATATAAGACGCGTCCGGTAGAGGCATCCATTAAAACTGCCGACTGGGCATAGAGATTTAATTCATCCTTTGTCTGAACCGATAAATCCTTTTCTTCCGTCACTTCTTTTTTTTCCGTTTCCTCATATACGGTCTCATTTTCCACCGGTTTGACCGAAGCCGGGCTCATCTCCATAAGCAGGGCAAAGATTGCCACTGCCAGCAGCATTCCTATGGCATACCTCATGAAAGAGCCTCCCCATGAATTTATTTTATCCTATTCCGAATTTTTTTTAATTATTCCCTTTACTTTCCGAACGTACATTCGTTATAATAGAATCAGAAAGGAGGGCCCTCTATGACACCGGAACATTTGGTTTTTCACATTGACGTAAATTCTGCATACTTAAGCTGGGAATCCGTTGACCGTTTAAGAAACGACTCCAATGCACTGGATCTGCGGACCATTCCCTCGGCAGTAGGAGGCGACGCAGCCTCAAGGCACGGAATCGTCCTTGCCAAGTCCACACCTGCAAAAAAATACGGGATCATCACCGGCGAGCCCATTGTCCAGGCCCTCCGCAAATGTCCGGCCTTAACCGTTGTTCCCGCCCGTTTTGAAATATACCATGAGTATTCCGGCAGGCTCATGGCCCTTTTATCCGATTATACCCCTGATATTGAAAAGTTCAGCATTGATGAGGCATTTCTGGACATGACCTCCACCATTCACCTCTTCGGGCCTCCCTTAGAGGTGGCAAACCGCATACGGGAAAGGGTCTTTCAGGAACTGGGATTTACGGTCAATATCGGCCTGGCGCCCAACAAGCTGCTGGCAAAGATGGCTTCTGATTTTAAAAAACCCAACCTCTGTCACACCCTGTTTCCCGATGAAATATCCTCAAAGATGTGGCCCCTTCCCATCCGGGAGCTGTTTTTCGTGGGCCATTCCGCTCAGAAAAAGCTGGAAAGCATCGGTATTCACACCATCGGGGAGCTGGCGGCCTGCAAGGTGGATCATTTAAAGCCTCTTCTGGGGGAAAAGTACGCGGTTTTGATCCACGGATACGCCAGGGGCATTGACTTATCTCCGGTGGAGGAACGGGAGCCCTTAAACAAGGGCTATGGAAACAGCACCACCCTGTCCCATGATGTGGAAGATTTTGATACTGCCTGTCAGGTCCTTCTGTCCTTAAGCGAGACCGTGGGAGCCAGACTCCGGTCGGACCGGGTCCTGTGCGACTGCGTCTGTGTGGAGATCAAGGACTGGGATTTCCGCTCCCAATCCCACCAGATGACCTTAAACGCCCCTACGGATTCCACCACCGTCATTTACGAGAATGCCTGCAGGCTCTTAAAGGAGTTCTGGGACAGTACTCCTCTGCGCCTTCTTGGGGTACGGGCCACCAAAATCACGGAAGACGGGTTTTACCAGATGAATCTTTTTGAGTCGGAGCAGGCCCGGAAGATGAAAGAAATGGAAAAGGCGGTGGATCATATCAGGGATAAATTCGGGACCGACAGCGTAAAAAGGGCCAGCTTTTTAAAAAAGGATTCCCTTGTGGATCATGCGGCCAGCAAGGGGAAGCATCTGCACCAGTGACCCGGATAAGGGCGGCCGCCCTTTTGTAAACGAAAACTTATATACAAAAAGGCGGAGGCTTTACAGCCTCCGCATCTCTTCTTAAATTCCAATCTCAGCCCTTGCTTTATCATACTCCCTTGACCATTCCAGGCAGCGGAATTCCTCGGCCCTTGAATCGCTTTGGATGAAATCAACCATTCTGTCCATCATGTCAACAGACCAGACATCCACGTCAATATCTGCAGTGGTGTAAACGCCTTTCTTAATCATATCAAAGCCGAAAAGATCCTTTGCGTGTAATTTCTTTGCCTCTGCAATGACCATCTTTACCTGATGGCAGGGAATGAATATTACACCTCCCCCGTATCCATATACGACGTCTCCCGGCAGGCATACGGCACAGCCGATTTTAACAGGCGTGTTAAACCCGTTCATGACAAAGTTCCTGATGGGTGAGGGATCAACTCCCCTGTAATAAAGCTGCAGCCCGTCAATTTTTTCAATCTGTTCCAGATCCCTGATGCCACCCCAGATGACGGCTCCTCCAGTTTTGGTCTTATTTCTGATTGCCGTCGAAAGATTTCCTCCTACAAATGTCCCTTCATAGATTTTATCATACATATCAGCCACAACCACATCCCCGTCATACAGGATGTCAATTACCCACTGGTTGCAGGTTCCTTTTCGTCCTTCCGACTTACCGATTGTCTTCACCGCTTCCTCCAGATCCGGTCTTGAGGGAATAAAGGAAGCTGTCACAGCTCTGCCCACCAGCTTTCTGTCGCTATGTAACCGGTAAAGCTTTTCTTCAAACTGATTTAAGTAACCGGCATTGTAAAGGGGAAACCATATTTCTTCCAGGGTCAGCTTTCTGAGAGCCTCCAGATCTTCATCGGGAACTCTGGGGCGCCCATCGGGAAGCCTCTCTCCCTCCCATTTTGAGGTCAATTGTATGACATCTTCCTTTACATTAAAGTTCATGATTTCATATCCTCTCTTTCCTTTTTTTCAGACAGCGGAAAAATCTCAGCTCCAGCATCTGTCATGGGAATAATCCCTATCCCACTCTGTTGTCGGCAGCCACATTCCCGGATAATCGGGATGCAGATGTTCCCGGATCACCTCATCGTTTAATTCTTCAATTCCAAAGCCGGGTAAATCCGGCAGTTCAATATATCCGTTGTCCACAATGGGACCGCTTACGTTCCTCTTAACCAGCTTCTCCCACCAGGGCACATCCACAGAATGGAATTCCAGTGCCAGGAAATTTTGTGTGGCTGCTGCCACATGGGCCGCCGCCAGGGCGGAAACCGGCGTTTCCGCCATATGAATGGCCATTGCCACGCCGTAATCCTCTGCCATATCCCCCACCTTTTTCAGCTCCAGAACCCCGCCTACGGTCAGGATATCCGGATGGATGACGGAAACGCCGCCCTTTTCCAGCAAAGGCTTAAAGGCTTCTTTCAGATAAATATCTTCCCCGGTACAAATCGGTACGGATGTGGATCTGCTCAGACGGACATACTGATCGGTCAGCTGCCACGGGATCATATCTTCCATCCAGGCAATATTGTATTTTTCAATCCGCCTGGCAAGCCTGATACAGGATTCCACCCCAATGTGTCCAAAGTGGTCAATGGCTAAGGGAATTTCATAGCCGATCACTTCTCTTACATCCCTTACATACTGCTCCAATATGTCATAGCCGTGTTCCGTCACCTGTATTCCGGTAAAGGAATGGGGGATGTTCTGGCAATCATACCAGCGGTTTCTTTTCATCCGCTCCCCTTCACTTAGGTTTCTTCTGACCGCGCTGTAACTTTCCGAAGACTCCCTTAATTCCTTTATAAAGCCAAGGGGCGCATTGAGGGCCCCCGGTTCTCCATATAAAAGGTCAATGCCCAAATCCATCTTAAGGAATGTAAAGCCCTTATCCATTCTGGCCTTTAAGGCTGCACCCATTTCCTTTCCGGTGTGCTTTCCCTCTACATCCGTGTCCGCATATACCCTTACTTCATCCCGGAACTTCCCACCAAGCATCTGGCAGACCGGTATGCCATAGGCTTTTCCGGCTAGGTCCCACAATGCCATCTCAATGGCGCAGACACCCCCGCCCTGCCTGGCA
>JASGGP010000293.1:0-6239 GCA_047604985.1 Lacrimispora sp. | reverse complement strand
GGTTTCTCCCAGAACGTTAAAAAGGCGTCCCAGGGTCTGGGTTCCTACCGGAACCTTGATTCCCTCTCCGGTAGCGGTTACTTCCATATCCTTGCACAATCCTTCGCTGGAAGCCAGCATAATACAACGGACCGTGCTGTTGCCCATGTGCTGGGCAACCTCCATTACACAGCGTTTTCCCTCATTGGCTACCTCAAGGGCATCCTTGATGCGGGGAAGCTCGCTGCCCTCTACAAACTCAACATCTACTACAGGTCCAAGAACCTGAACGATCTTTCCTTTATTCATAATCTGTTACTCACAGTTGTGAGGACTCCTCCTCTCTGAATTAACCGAGAATTCCGGTCAAATTAAGCTTTCTTCCTTTTATTCTTTTGAGCTTTCGCCCCGCTGATTACCTCGGTGATCTCCTGGGTGATGGCAGCCTGCCGGACCCGGTTATAGGTGATCGACAGCTCATCAAGCATTTCCTGAGCGCTGTTTGTTGCCGCCTGCATTGCCATCATTCTGGAATTCTGTTCACTGGAATAGGATTCCACCAACCCGCCGTAAATAAATCCGGCAATATAATTGGGCACAATGGCGTCAATTACTGCCTGAGGCGACGGCTCCATGGTGAACTCCTCCAGATGAACGTCAATGGGGACACTGGAGGTGAATTCTGTTCTGGGGAGCGGAAGAAGCTGCTGGATCTCCGGCTCCATCTTCATGGCATTGACCATTCTGGTGTAGATCATATACACCTCATCAAGCTTCCCTGTCAGGAAATAATTCACAATCTTTTCTTCAATGATTCTGGCTCTGCTCATATTGGGCTGCTGGACGGTATACCGGAAGTCTTCTTCCACAGGTATCCCCTTTTTCGTGAAATAGTGTTGCCCCAGCTCCCCTACTACAAACAGCATGGGATTTCCGCCCTTGTCGATCTGTTCCTGAGCCAGACGGAAAATATTATGGTTATAAGCACCTGCAAGGCCTTTATCCGCCGTCACTACGATATATCCGATCTTGCGGTCCTCTTTCTTAATATCAGGACGTGCGTCCAGAAATGGGTCCTCAATATCAGGGATATGCCTTATGATTCTGGAAATAGTCCTTTGCAGCCCATAGAAATAAGGCTCCGTATCCGTAAGGGCTTTCCTTGCTCTTTTAAGCTTTGACGAGGAAATGGTATACATCGCATTGGTTATTTTCACGGTGCTTTTAATGCTGTTTATCCTGCTTTGTATCTCTCTCGCATTTGCCATATCTTACACCCGTTTCTGTTTAAATTCAGCCGTTGCATCAAGGATCTTTTTCTTTCCCTCGTCAGACAATACCCTGGTTTCCTCGATTTCCTTACAGATATCCGGATAGGTTGTCTCAATGTATTCGACCAGCTCTCTTTGGAATGCTTTTACCTTGGAAGCTTCTACATCCAGAAGCAGGCGGTTATTGGCCACAAGAAGGCTGATAACCTGAGCGTGAAGGCTCAAAGGATTGCAGAGAGGCTGCTTTAACAGCTCGGTCAGTCCTCTTCCGTACTGGATCTGCTCCTTGGTGGCTGCATCTAAGTCAGAGCTGAACTGGGTAAATACTTCCATTTCACGGCACTGGGCCAGATCGATACGGATACTGCCCGCCGCCTTTTTCATGGCCTTTGTCTGGGCCGCACCGCCTACACGGGATACGGAAAGACCTACGTTTACAGCCGGTCTCATACCGGCGAAGAATAAGTCACTCTCCAGGAATATCTGTCCGTCTGTAATGGAAATAACATTGGTAGGGATATAGGCTGATACGTCTCCTGCCTGGGTCTCAATGATTGGCAGAGCCGTAATGGAACCGCCGCCCAGCTCTTCTTTCAGACGGCTGGAACGCTCAAGCAATCTGGAGTGAAGATAGAAAACGTCGCCCGGGTAAGCCTCACGTCCCGGAGAACGCTCTAAGAGCAGGGACAGAGAACGGTAAGCTACCGCATGCTTTGACAAATCATCATATACGATCAACACATCTCTTCCCTTATACATGAAATACTCGGCAAGAGCCGTTCCTGAATAAGGAGCGATAAACTGTAAGGGTGCCGGCTCACTGGCTGAAGCAGCTACAACAATGGTATAATCCAGGGCTCCGTGATGGCTTAAGGTATTCACCAGCTTAGCCACTGTAGAAGCTTTCTGTCCTATAGCCACATAGACGCAGATCACGTCTTTCCCTTTTTGGTTCAAAATAGCATCAATGGCGATGGAAGTCTTTCCTGTCTGACGGTCGCCGATAATCAGCTCACGCTGGCCCCGTCCGATGGGGAACATGGAGTCAATGGAAAGAATACCGGTTTCCATTGGAACAGATACGCTTTTCCGGTCAATGATGCCGGGCGCTTCATTTTCAATGGGGCGGTAATCATCTGACTGGATATCACCCTTTCCGTCAATAGGCGCTCCTAAAGCGTCTACTACTCTTCCGATAAAGGCTTCGCCTACGGGGATGCCGGCACGCTTTTTGGTTCTGGTAACCTTGCAGCCTTCCCTAATATCCCGGTCTGAGCCGAACAGGATGCAGCCGATATCTTCTCTTCTGATATCCTGCACCATGCCCTTTACGCCATTTTCAAAAATGACGATTTCGCCGTACATGGCATGATCCATGCCATAAACAGTGGCGATGCCGTCACCGACGCTTATAACCGATCCCACTTCCTGGTCCCGGGAATGAGCGTCATAATCTTCAATTTCACTTCTCAATATAGAAATAATTTCATCTGAATTGATGGAAGCCACGTTTTTCACCTCCGCATTATTTTTTGTTCTAATTGTTTAAGACGTCCCTTCAAACTCCAGTCAGTCTCCACATCTCCTACGCGGATGATGAATCCACCGATTAAGCCGGGGTCTTCTATCAAGCGGAGCCTTATATCATTCTTCCGGTATTTCTTCATCAGCGTCTGCTTTATTTCACGAAGCTGTTCCTCTTCCGGTTGTGTCACATAGTACATCGAAGCTTCAAGTATCCCATTCTGCTCACAGACACGGGAACGCCATGCCTCAAAGATTTCATCTGCAAGTCCTATGTCCCGGCGATCCACCAAAACCTTAATGAAGCTTCTGATCTCCGCCGGAAATACACGGTCAATGACCCGGTGTTTGCTGCTTTTTGCTACAACAGGGCTGTTTAAAGCGCGTTTAAGCTCCGGCACCGTTTTAAGCGCCAGAGCCGCCTCCTCTATGACCGTCTCAGGAATAGAAAGTTCATACAGCACCTGTCCATAATTAATTGCTGCCTGCATCATGAGAATCACCTGCTTCTGCTAAAAATGAGTCGTAAAGCGCCTGATTGGCCTTAGCGCTCACTTCCTGGTTGACTACCTTTGCCGCCGCCGCAATAACTAAGCCGGCAATCTGTGCCTTAGCCTCGCGCAGCGCCCGCTCCTGGTCAGCCTCCGCCTTTTTCTGTGCTTCCTCGATGACCCGTCCAGCTTCTTCTCCCGCATCCTTTAAGATCCGGTCATACTGGGCTTTGGCCTGGTTTTTCGCTTCTTCAATCAGTCTTGATCCCTCTTCTGAAGATGCGGCAATTTTCTCTTCGTATTCTTTTTTAAGTACCGCCGCTTTTCCTTCAGATTCTCTGGCATTTGAAATGTTCTGTTCAATCATCGCCTGACGCTTGTTCATGATGTTCATGACAGGCCCGATCAGGAAATGTCTGAGCAGAAGATACAGGATTATAAAATTCACGATATTCCACACGAGGTTCATATCCAGTCTAAGCATCCGTACCGCCTGCCTTTCTTTCTAATTTTCCCTCATAATTTCCTCTGTTCTGCACATGCTTTACACCATATGCAGTTCTGGATTTTTGCATTATTTGAGGAATAAAATAATAAGAAGGGCAATAACGAAACCGTAAATAGCGGTTGCCTCTGCAAGTGCGCAGCCCAATAATAAAGCCTTGCTGATCTTTCCTTCTGCCTCAGGCTGTCTTGCGATAGCATCCACGGACTTAGCGGTTGCTAAACCAATACCAATACCTGCACCAATACCTGTAAATACTGCGATACCTGCTCCAATTGCTGTCAACATAATAATCTCTCCTTCTGATTCCTTTTTAATCTGTTTAATTTTAAAATAATTTACTCCACTGCTTCCTTAATGAAAAGGGAAGTCAGGAATACAAATACATACGCCTGAATCAATCCGTCAAAAATATCAAAGTAAAAAGAAAACGGGATTGGTACGATAGGCGCGGCCACGATCTTTATCAGCTCCATAACTACGAATGCACCCAAAACATTACCAAACAATCGCATGCAAAGAGACAGCGGTTTGATAAATAATTCCAGCACATTGATGGGTAAGATAATCGGCACCGGCTCTGCAAAGCTCTTAATAAAGCCTTTGAGCCCTTTTTGGTGAAAGCCTGCATACTCTATCAGCACAATACTCATTAAAGCAAGCGCTGCGGTGCCGTTTAAATCCTTAGTAGGCGGTTTAATTCCCACCAGACCGATCAGATTTGCCACACCGAGATAAATTGCCACGGAAATCAGATAGGGTATATAACGCTTCCCTTCCTCCCCAAGCAGGCCTTCAAAGAAATTGTAAATCCCACCGATTGCCAATTCCAGCATCTGCTGCTTCTTCCCAGGGTTTTCCACCTGCAGATTCCTCACCAGGATGATGGAAAGGAGAGTCAGCGCCGCTATGATGAACCAGGTCACCACAACAGATTCCGCAATGGGAATTCCGCCGAATATCGGAATGGTAAATACCGTTTCGCAGTTAAGTTCTTCCATTAACTTCTCTGCTAATTCCTCCGTAATGCTCACTTCCTTTCTTTGAACATCTTTTTATATATTTCCACCCTTTGATAATTGTATTCCTCATAGTACAATTAACGAGAGGTATATCGTGTATCATACTTTCATCCGACAAAATTGTCAACTTTTTGAATAATTCGTAACGCCTTGTTAATATTTATAATTGTTTGAACATTTAGAATAACTTACCTTACGAAAAACCTTGGTTTTTTATTGATTTTTCATGATAAAAAACGCCTCATTCCTGAAACCAAAGGCTTTTCAAATATTTTTTCGGTTTTATGACGGTTTTTTCCTTTGTATTTTGTGAATAATTACTACTATTTTTCTTCATTTTTTATTTTATACGTCATTACTGCTGAACATAAATAATATTTTAATATAATTAATGGAAGAAAAGGATATGTTTTTTGATACCACAGTTTCAATTACAAAAAATTTTACAAATGCTCCGTCTTTTTTTCATCGTGGTTTTTTGACGTTTTTCTTCCTATTATAATGAAAAAATATGTGATATAATAAATAACAGATAATACAAGTTTAAAAAGGAGGTTTTTTATGGGTGAGATGATTTCTTCATTTGACGGAACAAAGCTGTTTTTAAACAGGGAAGTGCCGGAGGGAGCACGGGCCGCAGCTGTCATTGTTCACGGCTTATGCGAGCATCAGGGAAGGTATGATTACGTTGCGGAGCTGTTTCACAAGGCCGGGATTGGAACCTACCGCTTCGACCACAGGGGTCACGGGCGTTCTGAGGGGGAACGGACTCATTATGAAGACTTTAATGAACTGCTTGACGACACCAATGTGGTGGTGGACATGGCAATCGGGGAAAATCCTCATATTCCCATATTCCTTATTGGCCACAGCATGGGCGGCTTCACCGTTTCCTTATACGGCGCAAAATACACGGACAAGAAGCTTCGGGGTATCATTACCAGCGGAGCATTGACAAAGGATACCATCGGGTTAATCAGCGGCATTCCCAAGGGCTTGGATCCCCACACCAAGCTGCCCAACGAGCTGGGGGCCGGCGTGTGCTCCGTAGCCCAGGTTGTGGAATGGTACGGCAAAGATCCCTATAATTCAAGCACCTTTACCACAGGCTTATGCTACGCCATCTGTGACGGAATTGCCTGGTTTGAAGAAGCTGTCGAAAAATTCCAATATCCCATTCTCATGCTTCACGGGGAAAAGGACGGCCTTGTCGGCGTTCAGGATACTTATCAGTTCTTTGCGGCAGCCCCGTCAAAGGATAAGCAGATGAAAATTTACGGAGGGCTTTTCCACGAAATCTTTAATGAATACTGCAGGGATGAGGTTATAAATGATGCACTCCGCTGGATGGAGGCCCGGATCTCCGGCTCGGGAAAATCTCCTGCGCTTTAAGCTGCTGCAAAACAAATTTGTTAAACCAATCTGCGCAAATAAACGAATATAAAAC
>JASGGP010000292.1:0-6246 GCA_047604985.1 Lacrimispora sp. | reverse complement strand
GGAAAAAGCCGGTGCTTTTGTGAATTTATAACCAACGAAAAGCGGATGGTGGTCTGCGGCGCAGGCCACATCTCAATCCCCATAATCAAAATAGGAAAAATGCTGGGTTTTCATATTACAGTCATTGACGACCGGATGTCCTTTACCAATCACGCAAAGGCGGCAGGAGCAGACGTTATCCTGTGCAGGCCTTTCCAGGAAGCCTTACAGGAAATAAAGGGAAGCGCCAACCATTACTTCGTCATCGTCACCAGAGGCCACCGGTACGATCAGGAATGCTTATATGAAATTACAGGCAAAAAAAATGCCTACATCGGCATGATCGGAAGCAAGGCCAGGGTGAAGCTGGTCAAGGAATATCTGGTGGAACACGGAGTGAGTAAGGAACTGCTTGATAAGGTCTATACTCCTATAGGATTAAAGATAAATGCCCAGACCCCGGAGGAGATCGCCGTAGCCATTATGGCGGAGATCATCCAGGTAAAAAATGACGGTAAAATCGGCTTTGGATTTCCAAAGGATATTCTGGATGTGCTCACCTCTGAAAAATCGCCTGATATGCCCATGTCCCTCGTCACCATTGTTTCAAAAAAAGGCCCCGCTCCCAGGGATATGAGCACGAAAATGCTGGTGATGCTGGACGGAAGCGCTGTCGGAACCATCGGAGGAGGCTGCGTGGAATCAGAGGTATGCGGGATCGCAAGGGAAGTTGCAAGGGAGAAAACACCAGTACTTAAAAAAGTCGACATGACCATTGACAATGCGGAGGACGAAGGCATGGTGTGCGGAGGCGTCGTAGAGGTCTATATTGAGCCGGTTTTTTAATTCCTACTCTTTTTCTATAAAAAGACAATGACATTTTCTTTAAAATATAGTATACTTCAAGATGACCTATAATAGAACGAACAAAAGAAAGGAAAGCCGCATCATGTATTGTGTAAAAAATATCACAACGATTATTCTGGGTTGTGATGTCGTCGTCTCGCCATGTTTGAAAACGCCACCGATTTCGGGGATTTTTATTCATCTGCTGGATGAAAAATGTTTTGATAGTGACGGGCATTTTGTTTTGGAACGTGGAAGCAGTTTTAGGTGCCGCGACTAGATTACATCATTGTCAACCACATACCGGATCATGCGCACTCTGGGAGAGATCGTAAAATATCCTAATGTAAAGGTGATCTGCAATGTAAAAACGGTTCCCATCATCAATCAGTTTTATGAGTTCGGCGTCGATTCCAGGGCGGTGATCATAAAGGAGGGGGACACATTCTGTTCCGGCAAGCATACGTTCACTTTCTACATGGCTCCCATGGTTCACTGGCCGGAGGTTATGGTAACTTATGACACCACGGACAAAATCCTGTTTTCCGCCGATGCTTTCGGCACCTTCGGGGCTATGAACGGAAACCTGTTTGCCGATGAATTAAACTTTGAACGGGACTGGCTCGATGACGCCAGAAGATATTATGCCAACATCGTGGGCAAATACGGCCCATCCACCCAGACGCTTTTAAAGAAGATTTCCGGCCTGGGAATTCATATTCTCTGCCCCCTTCACGGTCCGGTATGGCGTTCCGACATCGACTGGTATATGGACAAGTATCAGCTCTGGAGCACCTATGAGCCGGAAGAAAAGGCTGTCATGATTGCCTACGGCTCCATTTACGGGAATACGGAAAACGGGGCCAACATCCTGGCCTGCCGCCTGTCAGAACGGGGAATCCGCAACATCGTCATGTACGACGTTTCCGTGACCCATCCGTCCGTCATCATCTCAGAGGCATTCCGCTGCAGCCATCTGGTCTTCGCTTCCTCCACCTACAACGGAGGCATTTTCAGCAATATGGAACACTTGCTTACGGATATGAGAGCCCATAATGTGCAGAACCGCACGGTGGCCCTTATGGAAAACGGCTCCTGGGCTATTATGGCCGGCAAGAAGATGACCGAGATTCTTTCTGAAATGAAAAACATGACCATTCTGGACGGCATGGTTACCATCAAATCTTCTGTAAAAGAGGATCAGCTGGTTGATATCGGAGCTCTGGCAAATGCAATTGCAGGCTCCTTAAAGTGATTAAAAGCCCCTGGAAAATGATTTCAAAAAGTCATTTTCCAGGGGCCTTTTTTTCCTTAAAGCCATTCCACTACCTTATCTGTAAAACAGATCCCATCCAGATGGTCAATTTCATGGCAAAGACATTTTGCCATATCATCAGTTCCTGTAATGGTGAGGGCTTCTCCCTTTTCGTTGAAAGCTTTCACCACCACACTCTTCGGGCGCATCAGCTTTCCAACCTTATCCGGGAAGCTTAAGCAGCCCTCCACTACCTCCTGCTCTCCGTCCGCCTGTACAACCACAGGGTTTACCAGCTTAATCAAGCCCTCGCCCATGTCAATCACCACCAGACGCTTTAAGATTCCCAGCTGGTTTGCCGCCACAGCCGCACCGTTAGGGGTGTTATACAGGGTTTCCGCCATGTCCTCCAGGATTTCACGGATCCGGTCGTCCACAGCCTTTACTTCCTTGCATTTTTTTCTCAATATTTCATCGCCTTCATACCGCATATTTAAAATAGCCAAAGCGCTTCCTCCAATTCTCTTTGCAAACCTGCCCGCCTTTCGGGCCGCTGTTCCGAAAAACAAAGAGGCCGCAACCGCACTTACTGTAGTTGGGACCCCTTTATTTTCTGGTTTCTATATGTCGGAAAAATTATAACATTTGTTTTTTAATAATACAAGTAATTTTTAAAACTTTAGTACTTTTGCATATAAAATATCCTTCATCCCCTGAATTAAAACAGTGAAAATGACAGGAACAGGGAAGCCATCAGAGAAGCTACCAGGGAAACAACCGTAATCTGGGTATTTAAGGAAGGACCTGCCGTATCCTTAAAGGGATCACCTACCGTATCTCCGACTACAGCCGCCTTATGGGCGTCGCTGCCCTTGCCGCCGTTTTCGCCTGATTCAATATACTTCTTTGCGTTGTCCCACAAGCCGCCTGAATTGCTCATGAACAAAGCCAGAAGGAGTCCGCTTACGATATTTCCGGCAAGGTATCCTCCCATTGCCTCCACGCCGCCGATAAAGCCAACCGCAACTGTGGCGATAATGCTCATAAGGCCTGCAGGAACCAATTCTTTCAATGCACCGTGGGTTGCAATATCAATACATTTGTCGTATTCAGGAATCACGCCCGGCTTTCCTTCTTTAAGGCCCTTGATCTCCCGGAACTGGCGGTGGATCTCGGCGACCATACGCTGAGCGTTCCGGTCAACACCCAGCATCAGCATGGCGGAGAAGATGGCCGGAATAGCGGCACCTACCAGCATACCGAAGAATACGGTGGGGTTGATAATGTCAAAGCCTGTTAAAACCGTAGTGCCTGCGGCGTCGTTTACCTCACTCATAAAGGCGCCCAGCAGGGAAATGATCGTAAGGCCTGCGGCTGCAATGGCAAAGCCCTTGGTTACGGCCTTTACCGTGTTGCCTGCGCTGTCCAGGGAATCCGTGATTTCAAGAGCATCATCCCCTAAATCTCCCATTTCTACCAGGCCTCTGGCGTAGTCCGCAATGGGACCGTAAGCGTCGTGGGAAATGATCATTCCTACGATGGAAAGCATTCCCACAGCTGCCATAGAGATTCCGAACATGCCTGCCGTCGGATCACCGGGAGCGATGGAAGCGCATAAATTGTAGGAAACCAGTGCAGCAACTCCAATGCCGATCATTGCCGGCAAAACGCTTAAAAATCCATAGGAAACGCCGGAAAGAATTGTAAATGCCGGACCGGATTCCGATGCCTTGGCAACGTTTCGAACCGGTTTTTTATTGTCATTTGTGAAATAATCGCTGGTGATACCGATAATAACGCCCACAACCAGACCTACAGCCGTGGCCCCCCAGATTCTCCAGTCAAACTGGAAAACCAAAGTAGCGCCTGCAGTCAGGACTGCAAAAATACCTGTGGTTATGTAGGTGCTCATGTTCAGCGCCATGGTTGGATCTCCGTTTTTGCCCATGCGCGCCGCCATAACGCCGATGATGGAGGACAAAAGCCCCAGAGACGCATAGCAGAATACCAGGGCCGAATAGTTCTCGCCCACCCTGGTGCCCAGGGCAATGGCCATAACCAGAGCCGATACCATGGAAGCTACATTGGAGTCGAATAAATCGGCGCCCATACCGGCCACGTCACCTACATTATCACCTACGTTATCGGCAATAACTGCAGGATTACGAGGGTCGTCCTCCGGAATTCCCAGCTCCACCTTACCAACAAGGTCGGCGCTGATATCCGCAGTTTTTGTAAAAATTCCGCCTCCTGCTTTGGCAAAGAGGGCCAGGGAGCTGGCTCCGAAGCTGAATCCCAGCAAAGCGGTGGAATCTCCGGTAATGGCCATAACAAGTGTCACTCCCAGAAGAGAGCTTCCGACCACAGCCATGCCCATGACGGCACCTCCGCGGAAAGCCGACAGAAATGAGGGCTTTAAACCGCCGCTCTGTGCGGATTCAGCGGTTTTAATATTGGCAATAGTAGCCACCTGAATGCCGATTTTTCCCGCAATGGCAGAAAATACGGTACCGCAGATATAGGCGAGAACGATTGTGAGATTATTTAGAATAGATCCACCTTTCCAGATAGGAGAGGGAAGAAACAAGAAAATCAAGAGAGCGGCTCCCGCGCAGAACTTCGTCAGTACAAGATATTCTTTTCGAAGAAATGTGTTTGCACCCTTTCGGATATAACCGCCGACCTCCTGCACCCTCTTGTTGGAAGATGGTTGAGCGGAAACCCAGCGGTACAACCAGACTGCAAATGCGAACGCTAAGAGAGAAACAAGAACGGAAATGATTAGAAATAAGCTTAAACTACCCATAACACCATTAACCTCCTACTTTCTTTGAAATAAAAAAAAATTTTGTGCTATTATACACTTATGTATAATAGCACATTCATCCATAAATTTCCATAGATATTTTATCTAAATTTACCTATGTTTTTTTGACAGATCAAGCATTTTCATGTTATTTCGTAGAAAAATGTCGATTTTTGTCGTTTATCATCCAGCACTTTTTCTTTTCATTTCCGTCTTATTCTCTGATTTATCTGCCGCTCTTCCTTTAAACCAGTCCCTTTCCTGCCCGGAGCATGCGGAAAGTCCGCACAGCCGCGCTCCTGTAAAACTCCTCTGCCCTCTCCATAGCCTCTTCCATGGACATGATTCCGCAGACTGTTGTGACAATGCTCTCAATGCCGAAATCATAAAGCTTTTCCGCTCCGTCTCCCATACCGCCTACAATGGCGACAGCCGGAATCCCCTTTGCCCTGCACCGCAGCCCGACTCCACTGGGGACCTTTCCAAAGGCGGACTGCCAGTCCATACGACCCTCTCCTGTAATCACTATATCCACATCTTCCAGCAGGGAATCAAATTCAATGAGGTCCAGAACCGTCTCGATTCCTGATTTCATATCTGCATGAAGGAAGACCTTTAAGGCCGCCCCCAGCCCGCCTGCCGCCCCAGTTCCGGGAATTGCATTGACATCGATCCCGGTAAGGGACATCAGCTTTTCCCCATAGACTTTCATATCCGCTTCCATTTTATCCAGGATTTCCGGAGTGCCCCCTTTCTGCTTTCCAAAGGTGTAGGTAGCACCATCCGGCCCGGTAAGGGGATTGGTCACATCACACATGACCGTAAATTCCGTTTCCGCTGCTGCCGGATGCAGGCCTTTAGCGTCAATGCGGTCCACAGCTCCCAAATCGGCTCCAAACCCTGTCAGCAATCTTCCCTCTTTGTCATAGAATTTCACACCAAGGGCAGTCATGGCTCCCATGCCTCCGTCATTGGTGGCGCTTCCTCCGATGGCAATGGCAATTTTCCGGTATCCCTGTTCCAGAGCGTCCTTAATCAGCTCCCCGGTCCCATAGGTGGTGGTGTTAAGAGGATTCCTCTTTTCTTCCGGAACCAGGGGAAGTCCGGAGGCCTCCGCCATCTCAATGACCGCATGGCTGCCCTGAAATACGCCGTAAGAGCACTCTCTTTCCTCCATCAGGGGGCCATGAACAAGGACGGAACGCATCTGCCCTTTCATGGCATCGATGACTGCGGCCACGGTCCCCTCTCCCCCGTCCGCCACCGGCACGCCTGCGCACTGGCAGTCAGGGAATACGCTTTTTGCCGACTCCGTCAATATCCTCACGATCTGTCCGGAGGACAGGGAGCCTTTAAATGA
>JASGGP010000291.1:0-6265 GCA_047604985.1 Lacrimispora sp. | reverse complement strand
CTTTTGGACTCATAGAACTTTATGAAGCTTCCTTTGATGTTTCTTATCTTAACCGGTGCGGGAAGCTTTTGGAAAAAATGCTGGAGCTTTTTTCAGATGAAAACGGCAGCGGATTTTATATGTATGCCCATGACAGGGACCAGCTCATAAGCCGCCCCAAAGAGCTTTACGACGGCGCCCTTCCATCGGGGAATTCTGTGGCAGCCTATGTGATGGGCAGGCTCTATCACCTGACGGGAGAGGTAAGGTGGCAGAATGCTCTTGAAAAGCAGCTTGCCTATCTGGCAGGGGCAATCAGCCAGAGCCCTGCAAATTATTGCTTTTCCCTGCTGGCCCTTCAAAGCGTTTTATACCCCTCTACGAAAATTATCTGCGTTTCTGATGGGAAAACGGTCTTAAATGAGCTGAAAGAGCTGCAAAAAAGCCTGTCTCCGGATTTCAGTCTGTTTTTAAAAATTCCTTCCAATGAAAAGGAACTGGCAGAGGCTGTGCCATATACCATGGATTATCCTATCCCTTCTTCCGGGAGCAAATACTATGTCTGCCGAGGCGGTTCCTGCATGCGTCCGGCGGAAAATATGAAAGATTTAAAGGAAATGCTGGAAGCCTTATAGCGGGAGCGTCCCCAATCTTCCGGTCTGACAGCAGAGCGCATCAGCCGGAAAGCCGGGGATGCTCTCTTTTGCTGTCTGCAAACATAAAACCATCATTTCTCCATATAAATAAATAAGCGATCCATGTAAAAGGAGGTATGCCCGTATGTGTACGGCAATCACCCTGAAGTCTCAGCAGGGAGAAACATTTTTTGGAAGAAATATGGACTTTTCTTATGAAATCGAACCTCATCTTTACATTGTTCCAAGGGATTACCAGTGGGACAATGCTCTTTACGGGGGGAAAATCCGCAACAGCTACCGCTTTATCGGTATCGGACAGAAGCTTGACGGGCTTCTTGCTTTTTTTGACGGTGTCAATGAAATGGGGTTTGCAGCAGCAGCCCTTTACTTTGCAGGCTATGCGGCGTATGACGTCCCGCCGGAGCCCCAATCCCCGGACCAGATCGCCTCTTTCGATTTCCTTCATTATATTTTGGGAAGATGCGCCTCAGTAAAGGACTTAACCGACGTTTTAAAGAATCTGGCAATTGTCGGCCAGGAGGACCCGGTGACAGGAACCGTTGCTCCCCTGCACTGGATTGCGGCTGACCGCAGCGGGGAGTGCGTTGTCATTGAACTGACGGAAAGAGGAAGGGAAGTATTTTATAATCCAATAGGCGTTATGACCAACAGCCCTGATTTTCAATGGCATATGACCAATTTAAGAAATTATATGGAGGCCGATCCCCGTCAGAAAGACGAGGCCTGGTGGGGAAATGTGCGCCTGACGCCTTTCGGACAGGCGGGAGGAACCCAGCCTTTGCCCGGAGGCTATACGTCTCCTGAGCGCTTTGTGCGGACCGCGTATTTAAAAACCCATATTCCAATGCCTCAAAGCAGCGAAGAAGCAATTGTTTCCTGCTTTCACGTCATGGAAAGCGTCACGGTGCCCAAAGGAGCAGTTATAACAAGCCGGAACGCTTACGATTATACAAAATACACGGCATTTATCAATACAAACACCTGTGAATACTTTTTTAAAACATATGACAACATACAGGTTGGGACTGCAGGACTCTTTGAGGGCTGTCCTCCGGCTTCCATCCTCTTAGATCTTGGAAGCCTGTAGCAGGGCAGCAGACTTGCTCTTGCCTGCCAAAAATATTTTTACGAAAAAAAGACGCATTGCCTGGCTGATAGGGTCCAGCCCGGCAATGCGCCTGCAAAAAGTTCTTTCAAAAAGGGAGGAGAGCTGATAATAAATTATCAGCTCGTGTATTATGAAAAAAAATCTTATAAGCGGTTTTCTTTTACATTTACAGTATATCCGGGAAACATGAAGAAAACATGTTATTTATGTAAAAGGTTTTTGAATTTAATTTAAACAAAATGTGAACATCATATCTGCTGTTGTTCTTTTTTTAATTTTCCTTTCGTCTGTTTTACATTTCTTCACGATCCATTCTTCCTGGATATTGTGAATCCTCCAATATTATGGTATACTACATCCAATTTGAAGGACATCCAGACTTTCCAACATGTCTGTTTCAAATGCGAAATCCAAGCAGGAAAGGAAACGAAATAAGATATGAAAAATCCGGTTGTAACAATTACAATGGAAAACGGCGATGTGATGAAAGCAGAGCTTTATCCCGAAATCGCACCAAACACAGTAAATAATTATATCAGCCTGGTAAAAAAAGGTTTTTACGACGGCCTGATTTTCCACAGAGTCATCAATGGCTTTATGATCCAGGGCGGCTGCCCCAATGGAAACGGCATGGGAGGCCCGGGCTATTCCATCAAGGGAGAATTCAGCCAGAACGGCGTTTCCAATGAGTTTAAGCACTCCGAGGGCGTGCTTTCCATGGCAAGGGCTATGTCCCCTGATTCCGCCGGCTCCCAGTTCTTCATCATGCACAAGAATTCTCCCCATTTGGACGGAGCTTACGCCGCTTTCGGCAAGGTTACGGAAGGCATGGATATTGTAAACAAGATCGCAGATGTGAAAACCGATTACAATGACCGCCCCATGGAAGAGCAGAAGATTAAGTCCATGACCGTGGAAACTTTTGGAGAAGAGTATCCGGAACCGGAAACCTGTTAATGCAATGACCTGGGAACGAGAAATCACAATAGAGGGAAATGTTTTCCGGGTCACCATATCCGATGACTGCAAGGTCCTGCAATCCGCTTACGAGGAAGGCAGGGCCGTCGTTGGTTTGTGGGACAGAAAAAACAGCGGGCAATGCCTTGGTCCGGCACGCTATGTGGTGGAGGCGGAGGAAGACGCTGACGACGAATTTCTGGAACGGGTCGTCCGGAGAAAAGAAGGGCTTCCGTGGCAGATTGCCGAAACAGAGCGCCTTATCATCCGGGAGCTTGTCCCCGGAGACTTCCGCTTTTTGCAGGAAGAGGCCGGGGAAGGGGCGGCGGGCCGCCTGTTTCCGGATGAGGAAGCCCTAAAGGCCTACATCCGCAGCCAGTATGGCTTCTATGAATACGGTATCTGGGCCCTTGTGGAGAAGAACACCGGAGCGCTGATTGGAAAAGCGGGAATCTGCAACCTGGAACTGTCCGGGCACCGGGAATTTTCAGAGGCCGTAAAAAATAATGATACCCCGGTGGAACTGGGATACCATATCTTTTCTCCCTACCGGCAGCAGGGCTATGGAAAGGAAGCCTGCCGCGCCATACTGCACTACGGGGCCTCCGCTGTGGCGGACCGGATCTATGGGAGGATCGACGAGAGAAACCTCCCGTCTCTAAGGCTTGCCCAAAGCCTTGGTTTCAGTCTTATAGCCCGAACACATAGCGGATTAAATTCACACATGTGTCTGTACGGGTGGAATTGCTCATGACCGTTAAAATCGGGTCCTCTATGGAAAGTCCCGTCCGTTTTAAGAAGTCTGTATCTCCGATGAAAAGGCCGCAGGCCACTTCTTCGCCGGTTTCCTGATTCGTCACCATATGGATATGGTCCTTTACCTTATCGTAAATATCCGGAGGAAGCAGCTCTTTTATGTCGGCAAAACCGCCCATGGTTCCGTCGTGGTCACTGGCATCCTGATTTCCGATCATAATGTCCAGCTCTTTGCCGGATATCATGGCGGTCAGCTTTGCCAGCTCCGCATAGGTGAATTCATTCATGGAAGAGTCGTCAAAGGTCAGGGACATGGAATGGTCCACATCAATTTTTACGTCCTCGGGAAGTCCTGCATACTGCCGGAAGTCCTGGTCAAAGTACTGGCTTACAGAGTCAACTTCGCTGGTGGGCGTGCTGTTTAAAATAACGCAGGACAGGCCGGTTTCAAACCGGTTGTTATAAATGGCGGAACTGATGGAGGTAATGAGGGCTGCGGCTACAATAACGCCGATGATGGGAATTTTATAATATTCCCAGATGTACCACAGCTTGTCCCGAAAGTTCATATCTTTCAGCTTTCGCTTTTCCTCACGTAAGGAATCCTTTAAAGTTTTGTCTTCATAGGGGGTCATAATTTCCTCTTTTCTGCCCATGCTTTCCGGGCAATATTCGCCCTGCTGGTATTTCTTTTTTCTATTTACTGCAGATGTCTTTCTGATTATACCACACAGTGGCAAGATTTTCTTAAAATAATTATGAAATTTTGATGAAATAAAGAAGAGTGTTTGCTTTTTACGGCCAAATCCGCTATAATATTCTTCAATGCTATGAGAGAAGGGGAATAACGTATGTTTTCTGGTTTTTTTAATTATGACAATCCGGTATGGCGGTTCATCGGTAAATTCGGAGATTTGATTCTGTTAAATATCCTGTGGATTATCTGCAGCATTCCGGTTTTTACAATAGGCGCATCTACAACAGCCGTTTATTATGTGACGCTGAAGCTGGCAAGGGATGACGATGGATATACCATCCGTTCTTTTTTTAAATCTTTTAGGAAAACTTCAAGCAGTCTACCACCATCTGGCTGATTCTGCTGGCTGTGGGACTGATTCTGGGAATAGACATGTATTTCTTTGTCCGTCTCTTTGCAGGAGCAGGGACCATAAGAACCGTTATGCTGACCGTGTTCCTGGCAATGGCAATTGTTTATCTGGCTGTCTTTACCTATATCTTCCCCATCCAGGCCAGGTTTTTCAACAGCGTAAAGCGCACGTTCTTCAATGCCTTTTTCATGTCCCTGCGCCATTTATTCCGCACCATCGGAATGCTGGTTATTGACGGGGTGCTGGTGGCGGCAGGCTTCGTGTTCATGATTCCGCCGGTGCTGATGATATTCATGCTGTTTGGTTTTCCCCTTCTGGCCTTTATCAATTCCTATATTCTGGCTCCGGTGTTCAACTTATATATGCCTAAGGAGGAAGAGAAAGAAGAGGGGATGAGACCTCTCTTTGCAGATGAGGACGGGCCTGTAAGCAGCATTCTGATGGCAAAGGGCGATGAGCATCAGGACGAAGCTCCTAAGGAAGAATCGGCAGAAAAGGAAGAAGACACAGAAATTAATAAAATATAATAAAAATGAGAGGGCTTGCTTCGAAGCTATGAATAAAAACATGGCTTTGGAGCAGGCCTTTTTTTATTGTATAAGAAAGTTCATCCTATACGATAAAAACCCTCCGGGGGATCGCACGCACTGCGGCGGTAAGGTAAGAATATTATAGATTTCAGACAGAATATTAAATAGCTTTCCAAATCCTGTTTTAGTACTATAATACTATAATAAATGTGAAAAGGAGAGGGATCTATGAAACGAAAAGCAGCAGCAACAGCAGTTGTTCTGTCAGTCCTGATGGGAATGGCGCTGACCGGATGCGGAAGCAGCACAAATGGAGGAGATACAAAAACAGCGGTACAGGCCGGAGGCACTGCCGCAGAGACGGAAAAATCTGACAGCGGGGATAAGAACATTGTATTCTGGAATGTGGGGACAGAAGGCGCGGACAAGAAGCTTTTTGAGTATGCCATTGACAAATTCGAAAAGGGGGACAGCAACGGCTACAAGATCGACAACCAGCCCACACAAAACGATAAGTATAAGGAAAAGCTGGTAATCGCCATGAGCTCCGGTGAGTGTCCGGATGCCTATACCACCTGGTCCGGCGGGCCTATGATCGAATACATAAAATCAGGCTTTGCCCAGCCTTTAGATGAGCTGTACGAAAAATACGGGATCAAGGACCGCTTCATGGAGGGGGCTCTGGAGCAGGCCAGCTATAACGGTAAGATCTATGGCATACCGGTGAAGAACATTTCCATAGCAGGTATTTACTATAACAAGTCTTTGTTTGATAAATACAGTATAAAGGTTCCAACCACCGTATCAGAGCTGGAAGCGGCATGTGATACTTTCCGTAGTAACGGCATCATCCCCTTTGCTCTTGCCAACGGGCCGAAATGGACCGGTTCCATGTATTTTCAGTGTCTGGCAGCCAGAAAAGGCGGTCTGGAGCCTTTCCAGAAAGCATGTGACGGCAGCGGAAGCTTTGAGGACGAGTGCTTTGTCTACGGCGGAGAAAAGATTCAGGAATGGGTGAATAAGGGATACTTCCCCGACGGCTTTAACTCCATGAGCGAGGATGACGGACAGGCGAAGCAGCTTTTCTACACAGAGGCAGCAGCTATGTATTTAACAGGTTCCTGGAATACGGCGGCCTTTAAGACCGACAGCGAGGAAGGCGGAAGC
>JASGGP010000290.1:0-6273 GCA_047604985.1 Lacrimispora sp. | reverse complement strand
TTTCAGCCGCCTCAGGATAAAGGGGCCGATCAGACGGTGAAGGCTTTCAAGGGCGGTCCGCTCCTGTTCTTTTACAATTGGCTGTTCATACTCCTTTTTAAATCTCTGGTAAGTGAACAGGAATCCGGGCATGAGGAAATCAAAAATACTCCAAAGCTCGGATAATCGGTTTTCAATGGGCGTACCTGTTAAGGCGAACCTGCTTCCTGCGTCGATTCCCTTGACTGCCTTGGCACTCTGGGTAGAAGCGTTTTTTATATACTGTGCCTCATCAATGATCTGGTAGCGGAAAGATCTTCCCTCATATAGGTCAATATCCCGTTTTAACAAATCATAGGAGGTGATCAGCACATCTTCTTCATCCGTATTCTTTAACAGCTCTTCCCTTTCTGCCGCCGTGCCCGTAACCGTCAAAACCTTCAAGGACGGGGCAAAGGTATGAAACTCATTTTCCCAGTTGTACACTAAGGACGCAGGGCAGACAATGACGGAGGTGGTGTGTTCCTTTTTCTCCGCCTCATCAAGGAGCAGGGCAATGACCTGAATGGTCTTTCCAAGGCCCATGTCGTCTGCCAGAATCCCTCCAAAGCCATAGCTGTCCAGGGTCCGAAGCCACCGGTATCCTGTCTTCTGGTATCCTCTCAGTATATGGTGTAAATCCTTTGGTATCTCAAAGTCGCTGTCCTCCACAGACTTCATCCCCCGGACCACTGCTTTATAAAGCTGATCCCGGTAAAGGGTAATGCCGCTGCCCTCTTTTAAGATGCCGTCTAAATAAAGGGCCCTGTACTTTGGCAGGCGTAAAAGCTTGCTACGGATCTCTGTCCGGTCAAGGGAAAGACCCTCCACAAGCTTTGCCACCGTCATCAGTCCATTGTCGTCAAGGCTTAAGAATTCCCCGCTTTTCAAACGGTAATACTTCTTTTTCTGGCTGTATTCCGACAGAAGCCTTGTAAGGTCTGCTCCCGATAAACCGTCAGTATCCACCTGCAGCTCCAGCCAGTTCCCCACGCTGCGGATTCCCACAGAAACCTTGGGAGGCGGCAGCACCTTAAGCTTTTTAAAGGACTCGGAAAAATACACCTCGCCCAAAGCCATGAACTGGCTCATTCCCTCTGTCAGCAGGCGGTATACCGCCTCTTCGTCATCCCGGATGGCGGGATATTCCGACTCGTACTCCTTGTATTTAAAATATCGGGTAATAAGCTGGCTGATGCGGAACTCTCCCGGCACATCGCGGCATACAGTGCGGGGAAGCCGTTCATCCTCCACTGGCTGGAAAGAGTAGTCCCCATAGGACAGTGTTGGTTTTAAAACCAGCTCATTGGGCCCGTCGGAATCAAAATCAAACCTGGTCTTTAATTCTTCCGGCTTAAAGGATTCCAGATCTAAGTCTCCGGAATCAATGGTGCAGTAGGAAGCGATCCTCTTCAACACCCTTTCGTAAAAAAGGGGCATATCCTTGTTGTTGATCTCAATCTCGCAATCCGTGCCAAAGCCTTCCATCATCTGCTGTAAAAACACCCCCAGGACCTCACTGCAGGACTGGTCGCAGCAGTATAAATATTTTGCATCCGCAAGGTAAAGGCGGCGCTCCCCCTCAAAATATAAAAGCCCCCGGTCAATGGATACCAATACCCCATCCCGCCCCTGCTGCCTTACAGTGACCTTTAATCCCGGATTCCTTTCCACAATCTCCAGCCGGCGCTTCTGCCCTCTGGAATCTTCCAGCTCCAGGGAGCTTCCTTTCATGATCTGGAAGAAGCGGTCCCTGCTGGCCCGGCTTAAATCGAGAAAACGCAGAACCGGGCGGGCGGAGAAAGAGCTTTTCTGAAACTGTTCATGATGTTCACAGAAAATATTCACTGTCTCCAAAAGAAACTCCAGTAAGGGCCTGCTTTCCCTGACAAATACGGAAAGGTTGTGATGGAACGCCAGGTTTTTCCCATATTCTACATAGGTTCCGCTTTCCACCGCCTTTGCAAAGGCCGATAAGTCCCGGATCATATAGAGCCGGTCTTTGCCCAGCTTAAATTCCAGCTTCACCTCTCTGCGGCTGACCACCATGGAAACGGAAAGCTTTACCTGTTCCTTTTCCCCCTCGCTCATAATAAGGGCCACCTCCCGGTTGGTATATTCCCGGATCATGGCCCTTGCCTGCTGGGAGGTGGACACCGGCCTCGCCTGCTGTTCCGGCGCCTGCTCCTTATAAGCTTCAAACAGGGCCTTGCAGTGGGGACACATACCCCGGTAGGAGTTGCCCTGGGCACAGGAACAAGAGTAGTCAAAAACCTGACTACCCTTGATATGGAGACTTGCCCTGTATTCTTTTCCCTGGTCCTCTACCAGAGCCCTGACGCCTGACTCTCCTTTCCAGAAAGTGCTTGTCGTCATATGGGATATTTTCATCAATTCCCACACCCCTTTACCATTTACATTCGTTCCGGCGCCTCAATTCCCAGCACCCCAATGCAGTTGTTCAGCACATCCTTCGTGAGCCGGATTAACCCTATCCAGGATGCCTGTTTCCTCTTGTCCTCCTGGGAAATGATCTTTGTGTCATGGTAGAACCGGTTAAAGGCATTGGCCAGCTCATACACATACTGACAGATTTTGTGAGGCGCAAGCTCACTGAAGCTGGTTTCCATGACCTCATTGTACTTAGAAAGCTGCAGCATTAAATCCTTTTCCGCGGCAGAGGATGGGGGCAGGATCTTCTCCTCTCCCTCATGCTTTTCTTCCAGTTCCCGGTACTTTGCCAGAATGGACTTAATGCGCACAATGGTATAGAGAACATAGGGACCTGTATTTCCCTCAAAGGATACGAAGCGGTCCATATCAAATATATAATCCTTGGAAGCCTGATTGGATAAATCCCCGTACTTTAAGGCCGCCATTCCGACAATCTTGGAAGTCTCCCTTGCCTCATCCTCGGAAACAGTACGGTTCTCCATGATCTTCTCATAGGCTGCCTGGCTGATATCCGCTATGAGGGTTTCCAGACGCATAACCCCACCATCCCTGGTTTTAAAGGGCTTTCCGTCTTTTCCGTTCATGGTTCCGAAGTAGAGATGAGTCATCTTCTTATCCGCAGCCACAAAGCCGGCTTTTTTTGCCACACGGAAGACCTGGATAAAATGAAGCTCCTGGCGCTTATCCGTAATATAGATATACCAGTCCGGATTTATCTCCTTTTCCTCTCAATAATGGTTCCAGATCAGAGGTGGAATAAAGGGAGGCGCCGTCGGATTTTCTCACAATGCAGGGAGGAAGCTCCTGGAATCCCCTTCCTCTGCAATATCCACCACAAGTGCGCCCTGGCTTTCATAGGCAAGGCCCTTGTCCTCCAGTTCTTTTATAAGACCGGGAATATAGGGAAACGCATCACTTTCCCCCTTCCACAAGTCAAAGGAAACATCCAGATTTCCGTAATTTTTCTTTAAATCAGCTACAGAAATATCCATAATATGCTGCCAGATGGCCCGGTAAGGCCTGCTTCCTGTTTGAAGCTGCAATGTGGCCTCATGAGCCCGTTTGCTGAACTCCTCGTCTTCCTTGGACTTTGCGCTTGCTAAAGGATAGATTTCTCCCAAGTCATTGATAGTAAAGGGGGCTTCCTTGGGATATTCTCCTTCAAAGGACGGATCAAAATAAGGCAGCTCCGGCTTTCTGTCTCTCAATTCCTCTATAATCAGCCCCATTTGAAGCCCTAAGTCTCCCATATGGACATCTCCGATGACCGTATGGCCCAGGAAACGCCCCATGCGTTTAATGCTTTCTCCGATAATCGCAGAACGCAAGTGCCCCACATGAAGAGGCTTTGCCACATTGGCTCCGCCGTAATCCACCACAATGGTCATAGGCTGTTCCGCCTTTTCACAGCCGCAGTCTTTTTTTTCTGCCATGCCGTTCATATAATCCGCAAGGTACTCTTCTTTGAGTTTTAAATTAATGAAGCCCGGCATCACCGCATCCACAGAGGAAAACAACCGGCTGTCAGAAAGCTTTCCCACCACCTCCGACGCAATATCAAAAGGTTTCTTTTTATAAGCCTTGGCCGCTGCCATGGCGCCGTTGCACTGGTATTCGCAGAGGTCCGGGCGGTTGGATAAGGTGACCCTTGCATAAGCTTCCTCATATCCGCAGGCCTCAAACGCCCCTTTCATTTCCGCCGTAATCAAATCAAGAATCTTTTTCATCGGTTCCTGTTCTCCTTTATATTCCAGATATATTCCAGATATTTTCCAAATAATTCTAAGCTAAATATTAATTATATAACAAGGGCTCTTAAAACTCAAGATTTTTCCCGTGGTTTCTTCGCCATTCTTTTATTTTTTCCAGTTTCCTGCGGGCTTCTTTCTCCTGGCCTTCCTCCGACGGAATATAATATTCCCTTTCCCTTAGGGACTCCGGCAAACACTCCATAGCCGTCAGCTTTTCCTGGGTTTCATGGGCATACTGGTATCCATCCCCGTAATGGAGCTCCTTCATCAGACCTGTGGGGGCGTTGCGGATAATAAGAGGCACCGGCTCCGCCAGGGTGTGAAGGGCATCCTCCTTACACTGCTCATAGCCCATATAAGCGGAATTGGACTTAGGAGCCATGGATAAATAGATGACCGCATGAGCCAGATTCACATTGCACTCCGGCATCCCGTTAAAATGGCTGGCCTGATAGGCGGCCACTGCCACGGTCAGAGCCTGACTGTCCGCCATTCCCACATCCTCACTGGCAAACCGGATTAAACGTCTTGCAACATAAAGAGGGTCCTCTCCCGCCTCCAGCATCCGGGCCAGCCAGTAAAGGGCGGCATCAGGATCGCTGTTTCTCATGGATTTGTGAAGGGCGGATATGAGATTATAATGCTCCTCCCCATTTTTATCATACAAAAGGGACTTCCGGCTTAAGCACTGTTCCAGCACTGCGCTGGTCACCGTAGTTTCCTTAGAGCTTATCTCGCCGTTTAAAACAGCCATTTCCAGAGTGTTAAGGGCCGTTCTGGCGTCGCCGTTTGCAAACCGGGCAATAGCTCTTAGGCTGTCCTCTTCAATACCGATCCTCTGGTCCCCCAGCCCGTCCCGGCTCTTAAGGGCGTGTTGTAAAAGCTCCACCAGATCGTCGGTAGTCAGGGACTGGAGCACAAATACCTTGCATCGGGAAAGAAGAGCCGCATTGATCTCAAAGGACGGATTCTCAGTAGTGGCTCCAATGAGGATGATGCTCCCCTTTTCCACGTAAGGGAGAAATGCATCCTGCTGGGCCTTGTTAAACCGGTGAATCTCATCCACAAACACCAGGGTATTTATCCCGCTGTGCCTGTCCCGTTCCGCCTGGGCCATAACCTCCTTGATCTCCCGGATCCCGCTGGTGACGGCGCTGAAATCCACGAAAGAGGCTTTCGTCCGGCCTGCGATGATTCTGGCCAGGGTGGTCTTTCCCACCCCCGGAGGACCCCAGAATATCATGGAGCAGATACGGTCCTGGTCAATCATCTGTCTGAGGACCCTGCTCACCCAGCAAATGTTTCTGGCCTACGAATTCATCAAGACTTTTGGGCCGCAGCCTGCTGGCTAAAGGAGCCGTTCCTCTCTGCGGCTGATCAAACAAAGACATCTGTTCCATCATGGACTTACACCCTTTCTTTTATTTATTATGAAACAAAAAAGACCGGCATCCCGGTCCTTTTTCATTCAGATTAAACTCTGGACAGGTATTCACCTGTACGTGTATCGATCTTGATTTTATCGCCCTGATCAACGAATAAGGGAACGTACACCACTGCGCCGGTCTCAACCGTAGCTGGCTTTGTAGCGCCCTGAGCCGTATCACCCTTAAATCCGGGCTCTGTTTCTGTAATAACCAGCTCTACGAATAACGGAGGCTCTACAGAATATACCTTGCCATTATAAGAACATACCTTAACCAGTTCATTTTCTTTTACGAACTTTAAGGCATCGCCGATTACATCCGGGCTCAATGCGATCTGCTCATAGGTATTGGTGTCCATAAAGTTATGAAGATCACCGTCAGCATATAAATACTGCATATCCACTCTGTCAATTCTTGCCTGTGGGAACTTTTCTGTCGGGCGGAATGTGCGCTCTACAACGCCTCCGTTTACCACATCTTTAATCTTGGTTCTAACGAATGCAGCACCCTTTCCAGGTTTTACATGCTGGAACTCCATAATCTGATAAACAGTACCATCGATCTCCAATGTGATACCGTTTCTAAAATCACCCGCTGATATCATAAATGATATTCCTCCTTGA
>JASGGP010000289.1:0-6274 GCA_047604985.1 Lacrimispora sp. | reverse complement strand
GATTACTGTTTTGTATCAAGGAGTACAATTCACAGATTTGTGAAAAGCATTGGATTTGACAGCTTTACACACATGAAGGATAACATCAGGCATATGCGGATTCATTCAGAAGCATTTATCGACTTTGTAAACCATTCTTCTTTTAAGGATTACTTTATGAATTCCATGGATGACATGCTTAGGGATATTAATGAAACCATTGACCAGAAGAATATAGGACAGCTTGCTGACCAAATCAAAACAAGCCATAACGTTGTCATTCTGAACGCAGATACATCAAGCTCCTCTGCCAAGGAGTTTCAGCTGGAAATGGCTTCCATGGGCAGACTGATAAAGCTTGTCACCAATATATCAAGCAACACGGGGATTCTGAACACCCTTACGGAAGGTGACCTGCTTATAACCTGCTCCGCAACGGGAAATTATGCTATAGCAACCAAGGATGACGTTAAAAATGTTAAGGCACACAAGGTTTTGGTTACCTTAAATCACGCAAAGCAATTTGAAGAATATTATGACACCATAATTTTACTGAGCAATAAGTTCCAGTCCAGCGAATACATCTCCAACGGAATGCAGAATGTTTATACCCGGTATGGTATAAACTATTTCTTCGATCTGCTATTTAACGACTATGTGCAAAAATATTTAATATAAAGAATTATCTCCTATCAATTGTATTTTTTGCACTTATGTTGTGCTTTTTTAGTGGCAGCTGATTGAAAATATGCTTTTGTGTTCATATAGCATTTTCTTCTGTATGTGATGATTTACGTTCATAAGTATGGTTGTATTATATTTATGAACGTTTTTTCTTCCCTTTTCTATTGTTTCATGACACATCACCCCTTGTCCCCTTATTCCTTTAAAATATTCCATCCCCCATTCTTTTAATTCCCTGTATTTTACTTCGGTTTCCCATCTAAAAAAATATAATTCTTTAAACGGTTCTGGCTTCACTCATTCTCCTGGACCTGGATTTCGAAAGCAGCCAAACTTCATATTTGGTTTCATATTCTGAAACCAACAAACCGATTAAAATTTGGTATACTTTAGCCATAGAATTACATATGGCGCGCAGATGTAATCTAATATTTAAAAATGAGGGTATATTTAGCAAAAAATTTTATTTGGTGACAATAATAATTAAAAGTCCGGTTACTTTTGCACTATCTCATTACCCTCTGTTTTACAAGGTGAAGGAAAACAAATTATAAGAAAGCAGGGAATCATTATGGCAAAAAAAGATTATGCAAAGATATGTACAGATATAATCAAGGTTTGCGGGGGCGAATCAAATATTGCTAATATTACTCATTGTATGACACGTTTACGTGTACAGTTACATGATGAAACCAAGATTGATAAGGATGAGGCGAAAAAGATTTCAGGGGTTCTCAACCTTATTGTTCAGGGCGGTGAGTATCAGTTTGTTATTGGACAGGATGTTCCATCACTTTTTGCAGAATTTAAGAAGCATGACGGCATCAAAATCGGCGGTGAGATTCAGGATACAGCTGCTGCCAAACAGGATGTGAAAGCAGGAAAGGGAAATGTCTTTGCAAACATCATGGCATTTATCGGCGGTACCTTCTCTCCGGTTATTCCAGTGCTTATTGCAGGCGGTCTTACCGGGGCAGTTTTAACTCTTCTTACAACACTTTTCGGGGTGTCACCAGAGGACGGCGCTTACAAAGTTTTTTATGCCGTTAATCAGGCAGCCTTTTATTCACTGCCGATTTTTATAGGTTTTTCAGCAGCCAACAAATTAAAATCAAACGGATACCTTGGAGCTTTTCTGGGTGCAATCCTGTTATATTCGACCATTAATAATGCAGAAGGACTTGACTTCTTTGGCATCAAGGTTCAGCAGGTAGCATACAACTCAACCGTGTTCCCCATAATCCTTGGTGTTTTATTCATGTCACTTATTTACAAGCTTTTACAGAAAACCATACCTGTGTATTTACGAACCATTTTTGTTCCGCTTATTACAATGTTAATTACGGTTCCTGTAACACTTATTGCATTAGGGCCCATAGGAAACTTAGTTGGCACATGGTTAGCAGACGGCGTACTTGCTGTTTACAGAGTAGCTCCGGCAATCGCGGTTATGATCATTGGTATCACAACTCCATTGATGGTATTCTTCGGAATGAACAACGCAACCTATCCGGTACTATTCTTATTAATAGCTGAAATCGGTTCTGATCCGCTTATCTGTACCGGCATGGCTCCGGCAAACGTTGCAGTCGGCGGTGCATGTCTTGCAGCAGCAATCATCACAAAGAATGCGGAAGCCCGAAGCGTTGCAACCGGTGCCGGTGTTACTGCACTTTGCGGTATTACAGAGCCTGGTGTATACGGTGTACTGTTTGTAAAGAAATATCCCCTTATAGGAGCTATGATCGGCGGTGGTATCGGAGGACTTCTGGCAGGTATGCTGGGTATGACTCAGTATGTTGTATCCACTCCGGGATTCATTTCAATCCCTGCTTACATTAATCCGGACGGAACAAGCAGAAACCTTATTGTATCATTAATCGTAATGGTAACAGCAGTTGCTGTTTCATTTGTAATAACCTTACTTTTAGGTAAAAGGGCGGAAAAGAAACTTGCAGCAAACTAGATCTGGAGGCAGATATGAGAAAGGATTTTCCCAATGACTTCCTTTGGGGAGCTTCAACAAGTGCATATCAGGTTGAAGGCGCGGCTTATGAAGATGGCAAGAAAGCCTCTCAACAGGATATAATCAATAAAGACAGCTTTGAAAAATTTGGCTTCGCTACGGCTGAAGTAGCCAGTGACCAGTATCATCATTACAAAGAGGATATCGCATTGATGAAGGAAATGGGATTTCGTACATATCGCTTCTCAATTGCCTGGTCAAGAGTATTTCCAGAGGGTTCAGGTGAAGTAAATGAACAGGGAATACAGTACTACAGAGACTTAGTCCGGGAGCTGAAGAAAAATGATATAGAACCGATTGTCACGATCTACCATTATGACCTGCCGTGGGCTCTGGTAGAAAGATACGGCGGCTGGTTAGACCGCAGAATCCTTAAGGATTTTGAGCACTACGCCACGTATATCATACACGAATTTAAGGACCAGGTGAAATACTGGACAACCATAAATGAACAGAGCATTATCGTTCAGTACTGGACCCAGAAATGCTTTATACCGGAAGATTATTTATCAAAGAATCAAATGCGTTACCAGATTAACCACTATATGAATCTCTGCCACGCCATAGCATGTAAACTGGTACATGCTATGGTGCCGGGAGGAATGGCCGGCTCCGCAATCGGATACAGTTCCATTTACCCGCTGTCCTCAAGGCCGGAGGACGTAATGGCTGCACAGAATGCGCAGGCACTTAGAAATGACTATTATACAGATATTTATTTTAAGGGAACCTACAATAAGGCGGCAGAGATTTATTTGAAAGAGCATGGGCTTGCTCCGGTCATTGAAAATGGAGATATGGAGCTCATAGCAGAAGGCACATCGGATTTCCTTGCTTTGAATTACTATGCCAGTGAATGCGCGAAATATTGTCCGGAAGATTCAGGAAAAGAAATCCGATGGAGCGGTGTAAACCGTTCAGGCAAAAAGGGTGACATCAGCGGCTTTGAAACTCACCCGGGTTTTTATGAAATGTGCAAAAATCCAGGCCTTGATACAACAGACTGGGATTGGGCAATTGATCCCATAGGAATGGAGTATCTGCTTCGTGACCTATATAACCGTTACGGTAAGCCTCTTATGATTACTGAAAATGGTTTAGGCGCCTACGATACACTTACTGAGGATGGAAAGATTCATGATGATTACAGAATCAGCTATCTTCGTGAGCATATTAAGGCAGTAAAAAGGGCTATGGATTATGGTGTTGAAATGATTGCTTATTGTCCATGGTCTGCCGTAGACTTACTTTCAACCTCAAACGGTATGAAAAAAAGATATGGATTCATCTATATTGACAGAACCGATGATGATCCAAAGGAATGTAAAAGAATTCGCAAAGACTCTTTTTACTGGTATAAAAAGGTAATAGAATCCAACGGTAAAGATTTGGATCAGACTATTTAATTCGCAAAACAGGAGGTACAGCATGTTCTATAAAGAAGACCCAAAATTTCCAGAAAACTTTATGTGGGGTGCGTCAAGCGCCGCATGGCAGGTAGAAGGGGGAGTTGCCGACGGCGGACGAACTCCGGCCATGATAGATTTAAACAGCAGAAAGAAAAAGCCATATGCTGATAATTCAATAGCAGCAGACCATTACCACAGATATAAAGAGGACGTGTCTCTTATGGCGGAATGTGGTTTCAGCTCATATCGCTTCTCTCTTTCCTGGTCAAGAATTATCCCTAATTCAGACGGAGCGGTGAATCCGGAGGGAATTGAATTCTACAACAACCTTATCAATGAGTTAGTTAAGAACAACATTACACCAATCGTAACCATTTACCATTACGATTTACCTGTATGGGTATATGAGGAATTAGGCGGCTGGAGAAGCAGAAAGACAATTGATGCATTCGAACATTTCTGTAAGGTTTGTTTCGAAAGCTTTGGTGACAGGGTGAAGTACTGGTTATCAATTAATGAACAAAACATGCAGATCTGCTATGGCCACTGGCTCGGTACAAGTGAAGGCTGTACTGATTGGGAAAGAGAAAAGTGGGACATCAATCACATCATGAATCTTTGTCATGCAAAGGCAGTAATCAACTGCCATGAAATGGTTGAGGGCGGAAAAATCGGGCCTGTTCCAGGCTATGTCCCAATCTATCCAAAAACCTGCAGCCCTGGGGACCAGATAGCTGCAATGAATGCAGAGGAATTAACTGAGAAGATCTGGAATGACACTTATGTATATGGCGAGTACAGCGGTTTCATCAAGAAATACTGGAAAATTCATGATATTCATCCCGATATTCGTCCAGAAGACTTAGAGCTTATGAAGAAAGCAAAGATTGACTTCATCGCGGTTAACTGCTATAGAAGCAATACGGCATATGAGCCAAAGCTTGACAGCGAAAAGCAGGAATACGGCCTTAACAAGTTTGGCATCAAGGGACAGATGCAGTGGCCGAACATTCCCGGTGAGTATGCATTATGTACCAATCCTTATGTTGAATACACTGACTGGGATTGGGAAATCGACCCACAGGCCATGAGATATGCACTCAGATATCTTTGGGATCATTACAGACTCCCCATGATGATCACTGAGAATGGATTTGGCGCAAACGAGACTAAGGATGCAGACGGGCAGGTACATGATACAGAAAGAATTGAATTCCTCAGAAATCAGATATACAATGTGGGCCTTGCTATTGAAGACGGCTGTGAAGTTATCGCTTACAATCCCTGGTCATTTACAGATTTATTATCGACTGGTAATGGTATCAAAAAGCGTTACGGTTTAGTTTATATCGATACAACCGATGATGAGCTCATTAACTGCAAGAATGTTTCAGAGCTCAGCATGAAGCGTATCAGGAAAGACTCTTTCTACTGGTACTCAAAGCTTATAAAATCCAATGGCAAAGAATGGGGCAAGGACATGAAATAAGCGATAACAGACGGAGGAAATATTGTGGGACTTTTTAAAAAGAAAGCTGATTTGCCATATGAGCCAGGTAAACTATATTCTATTACTGACGGAAAGCTTATAAGCATAGAAAAAGTAAATGACGCCATGTTTGCCCAGAAGATCATGGGTGATGGTGTTGCATTTATCTCCGAGTCAGGCGAGGTTGTTTCACCCTGCAACGGAACTGTTTCAACCGTATTTGAAACCAATCATACCTTAGGTCTTATAAGTGATGATGGCGTTCAGGTCCTGATTCACATTGGGCTGGATACGGTAAAAGAAAATGGAAAAGGATTTAAGTCCTATATTAAGGACGGCGCAAAGATAAAAAGAGGACAAAAGCTTATTACCTTTGACATTGAGTATCTTGAATCAAAAGGATATGATCTGGCAATTCCTATGATTATTGTGAATATGGATACTGTTTCAGATATAGAGTATGCCGCAGAAGGTACAGTAACCACAGAAAGCGAAGCACTTTCCTATAAGCTTCGGTAAATATTGTTATCCCAGCCAGGAGGCTGATCATTCATTGATTGGCGGCAGATTGGTCTGAAAGACTAAAAATACATACGAAAAAGGCTCCGTGTAAAAGTGGGCCTTTAAGTATGTGTTTTTTAGTTATCAGACCCTGGCCCCCGTGGTATCTCCATTCCTGCGCATTTC
>JASGGP010000288.1:0-6280 GCA_047604985.1 Lacrimispora sp. | reverse complement strand
GGACGTATCCGCTCTTGTAAGGCCCAGATCCTTTTCAATCGGTACCACAAATAAGGAAAATGCGTATCCGATTCCCATAAAAAGCAGGATGAGAACGGCTGTTGCCAGATATCCCCATCGCTTCTTTAAAACATCCATAAATTTTACCTCGAATGTATTCTAAATGTCATATTTTATTTGAAAATCTTTGAAATATCGCTGAATTTATCTGCGTTCAATATCTGATCCACCGCCATCATGTCTTTTGTAATATTGGCAAGTTCATTAAATATTACTTTAAAGGATTCTTTTAACTTCACATCTATGGACAGCATCAGGATGATCTGGACCTTTTCTTCATTATCCCAGATGACCGGATGCTTTAATGTCATCAGGCCGATCCCCTGTTTTTTAACATGTCCTTCATAGGCATGAGGGATTGCAAAAGTATATCCGATAGACGTGGGCGCAAGGTTCTCTTACGAATACGGAGTCAATAAACCCTTCGTCAACATAGCCTTCGCGGTACAGCCTTCCTCCCAAAAGGCGGATGGCCTCTTCTTTTGAACGGCAGTCGCATTTCAGAATCGATATTTTGGTATTCATTAAGTGAAACAGGTTGGCATATCTGCCGTTTGCAGCCTTTTCCACTTTTATATGGCCGGGATTGATGGCGGCCTTGATTTTGTTTATATCATTTTCATTTAACAAAGGGGAGACATTGATGACCTCAATGCCCTCCCATTTTAACGGCACCGTAGAAATAACAAAGTTTAAACTCTGCCTGTCTAAGATTTTTTCGGCTCTTGATACTGGAATGATCTTATTAATGATCATGTCAGGAAAAAATAATTTTAACTTCGCTTCCACAAACTGGGAGGTGCCCATTCCGGTGCCGCATACAATGGTCACCCTGGGCTGATCTATTTTGCGCTGGGCTTTTTCTCTTTCAAGGCTCGCTCCGATATAGAGTGCAATATCACATATTTCATTCTCCCCTAATTCGATATTGTACTCTGCATACAGAAGCCCTGCCATGTATGCCGCAACCTCGAATGCATATGCAAGCTCTTCCTTTATCATGGTTTTTAAAGGATTCTCCATATGAATTTTATTTTTCAGGCGGTTAAACATGGCATTCAAATGAACGAAAAGTGCACTTTTAAACATACTGTCGGTGAGAAGATTCTCCCCATACATCTCGCCGACCTGCCCTACGATTCTTTCCCATGTGTCAAGCGTCTGAGGAGAGGTTTCTCTCAGGCATAAAGGTTCCTGTGAGTAGACCAAAGCCTCTCTTAATAATTTTGCAGCGGTCAGATTCATGTAAATATATGTTATATCCCCATTTGACAGTTCAACGCCGAAAGTATCCTGTAATTTTCCGGCCATGAATTCACAGATTGCCCATTCATCTTTTTCTCTGTATTCCTGAAGTGTTTTCTCATCGATGAAACAGGTCTTTCTGCGGAACAGTCTTTTCACAATAATTGACAGGTGGGTCAGCATTTCAGAATAGGATGTATCGGTTAATACAAAACCAAATTTTTCTTCACTCTGCTGCAGGATTTCATTAATGCTTTTTAAATCGATTCCCTCAAAAAAAGGCTGCAGCTTTAAGGAGGCTTCATTTCCCTGAGCCACAATAATGGAGCGGATTACATTTGCCTTTGCTATCCTTAACCGGTTTTCTTCTCCGTGGATCCTGACCCCGTATTTCACTTTTTTCTCAAGCTCCAGGCCCTGTTTTTCAAAAAACATTTCCAGCTTTTTTATATCGTTGACAATAGTACCCTTACTGACGAATAAGGAGTGAGATATAGACTCCATTGATACGAAATCATCACTGTCAAGAAGCTGCAGCGCAATATAATATTTTCGAACCTCGGGAATAAAGGAAGATAAATTTCGCTGATTCAGCAGCAGATTGTCTAAAAATTTTCTTCCGTCTTCATCATAAGAAAGCCACAGACCTTTTCCAGCCTTTGCATGTATCATGCACCCTGTAGATTTTAATTCTTCTCTTATTTTCTTTACATCGGTTTTGACTGTACGTTGGCTGATATTCAGTGAATTTGCCAGTTCTGTTGTTGTTAATTCACCTTTACTTCTATATAGTAATTCAATTACTCTTTTTTCTCTTGGCAACAACATAGCGAAACCCCTTCTTCTGCTTTCTTTTGATTACGGTTATTATTCCATTATAGCGCCCTTCTATATATGTCCGCCAGGTCTATTTTATCAAGGGAATGAAAAAGTCCAATCCGTCCTCCGCCTGTAGACGCGGCTTTTTCCGCCATTTCCTCAATCTGAGCTTCTGTTGGCACACAGCCTAACTCTGTAAGGGTTGTAGGCATTCCAATGGACTTACACCAGCGTTCCCATGCCTCTATGCCGGCAAGAGCTGTTTCTTCCAGATTGTCAAAATTTAATTCTACCCCAAACACTTTTACGGCAAACCGGGCAAACCGGGCAGGATTGCTTTTGTATACGGTTCTTGCCCATGTGGCCCATGTGGCGGTAAGGCTTGCCCCGTGGGTGGCATCAAACATGGCGCTCAGTTCATGTCCGATCTTATGAACCGGAAAATCATTGATGCGCCCGGTGCCGGTCAAACCGTTATGGGATAGTCTTGTCTATATAAGATTGGCCGGGTTCATAATCCCGGGGATTTTTCAGGCCTTTCCCACTTATCCCTTACCGTTACAAGCAGTGTTCCGATATACGGTCAGATAATTCCATCCTTTGCCTGGGTGATAGTGTTCCATGGTATGCATCATAATATCCGCACCGCCGCTTGCAGTCTGATAATCAGGCAGCGTATAAGTGAGCTCAGGATCATGGCTGCAAACAGGGGCCTTGCAGTTATGATTGTAAGAACGCTTCAATATGCCCTGGTCTTTTGTTTCGATGGTCACAACTGTTGAATTGCTGTTTCTGAGCCTGTCGCCGCAATGGTTTAATACAGCCCACCGGCGCGATCCTGGTTGTTGGAGTTTTGCCCATAGATTTAAGGTCAAAATCATTTGCAAGGCCATATGCAATGGCCTTGGAGGAATCGATGGCGCTTCCGCCTCCTACACCCAGGATAAAGTCAATGTTTTCCTTTCTGCAGAGTGCAACGCCTTCCTTTACATGAGAGAGTCTTGGGTTTGGAACAACACCGCCGAAATCAACATATTTAATTCCGGCAGTTTTAAGGCTTTCGTGGATCCGGTCCAGGACACCGGTTTCACTTAAATAGGTACCGCCGAAATGTACCAGTACCTTTTTGAAGCCCCGGGAAGCGATTTCCGCACCGACGCGGGTTTCCGCTCCTTTTCTGAAAATGACTTTGGTAGGATTATAAAATTCAAAATTTTCCATATTTCATTCTCCTTTTTATTTGTTTTATCAGTTACTCATTCGATTATAAGTGTTTTTTTGCAAAAATAATAATTATTAAATTGCACTATCATAGTGCGGGATATTATCCAATAGTTAAATAAGACTTATAATTTTCACTTTTTTTATGAAAAGACCACAAATATATAAAATATTCATGTGAACACTGTTAGAGCAGAGGGGAGGGCAGTCTGTGAATAAGAATTTCACCAATCCGGTGCAAAAAATTGATTTGTTAATGGGACCTATCCTTGCTATGATTTATGCATGAATACGAAATAATTTAAGCTCACTGGAGGATATAGCATGGATTTAAGTAAAATGGTCGACCAAAGGCTGGTTCAGTTTGATTTAGATGCGGATACGAAGGAGGAGGCCATCCTTAAAATAGCATCTCTGATGTATGATGCGGGTAAAGTGGCGGATAAAGACGTATATACACAGGGCGTCTTTGAAAGAGAAAAGGAATTCTCTACCGGGATCGGCATGCATGTCGCAATTCCCCATTGTAAAAGCAGCGTGGTTAAGGAAGCGGCATTCGCTCTGGTCAAGTTAAAAAATGAGATCGACTGGGGTTCTTTCGATAATAAACCGGTAAAACTTGTTATCATGCTGGCGGCTCCGGATGACGGGGATAACATTCATTTGACAATGCTGTCTACACTGGCTAAGAATTTAATGGAGGATGAATTCAGAGCAGGACTTCTGCAGTCAGAATCCATTGAAGATATAAAAAGTGTTTTAAAAGAGAAGGGGGTATAATTTATGTACATTGTATGCGTCACAGCTTGTCCGGTAGGAATTGCCCATACTTACATGGCAGCGACAAACCTTGAGAAGGCCTTCAAAAAAGCGGGGCATGAGGTAAAGGTTGAAACACAGGGAGCACAGGGACTTGAAAATGAGATCACGGAAGAGGATTTAAAAAGGGCAGATGCAGCCATTATTGCAAGTGATATCAGAATCAAAAATTTAGAACGCTTTGATAATGTTCCCACCATGACGGTTGCTGTTCAGGAAGCGGTAAAGGATCCGGAAGGCATAGTATCAGAATTAATGGAGGCATTGAGTTAATTATGGCTGAGATCAAAAGAAAGAATGCGAAAAAGAAAAGTACCGGAGCTTTTATAAAGGATTCCTTTATGACAGGTATCTCTTATATGATTCCGGTCATCGTTGGAGGGGGAGTTTTACAGGCGGTTGCAAAGATGATGGGAGGCTACAATATCGGAGCTGATATGGCCACCATTGACTCTTTTGCAAAGGTAGTCTATCTGATTGGATCCAGTTTATGGCAATTTACCGTACCGGCAGTAGCCGCATTTACCGCTTATGCCATGGCGGATAAACCGGGAATCGCTCCCGGACTTGCCATGGGAGCCCTTGCCAATTCCATAAACACCGGTTTTGTGGGTGGTTTGCTAGGCGGTATTCTGGCGGGATATGTGGTTCTTGCAATAAAAAAATCAAGGTTCCCAAAAACCTGCAGGGAATCATGCCTATCCTGATCATTCCGGTATTTACAACGCTGATCTGCGGACTCATTATGTATTATATCCTTGGCCGTCCCATTAGCTGGGGGATGACGACTCTCCAGAACTGGCTGATGAGCCTTAACAACGGGTCTAAATTTATATTGGGTGCGGTAATCGGTGCCATGATGTGTTTTGATATGGGAGGGCCTATTTCAAAAACTGCGGCTATGTTTACTAATGGCCTTAATGCTGATGGTTTCTTCATACCCACATCAGCTAAAATGTGTTCAGGCATGACGGCTCCTTAGGTATTGCATTTGCAACCTTTTTAGGCGGTAAAAAGAAATTTGATGATGTTGACAGGGAAAATGCGAAGTCTGCTTTTCTGCTATCTTTCTGTTACATAGAGGAAGCGGTTATCCCTTATCTGGTGAAAGATCCGGTCAGGGTTATAGCTTCCTGTATGATCGGTGGTGCGGTTACCGGCGGATTATGCATGGTGACCATGCTTGAGTCTCCTGCCGTGCATGGAGGGGCATTTGTCATCGCCATGACTTCCAATCCTCTGCTTTTCATAGGATTGTGGCTGCTGGGAAGCTGCATTACAGGTGTCTTATATGCGGTCCTGAAAAGGCCCTTGCCTGTTAACGAAAAGGAAACTGACGGTCAATCATAAACGGAAAGGGTGCTTCCAGCACCCTTCTTTCAAAGTAAGGAGTAATTTATGTACGTATCAATGAAAGACATGCTGCTGCATGCCCATGATAACAATTATGCTGTCATGGCAATCAATGTAGTTAATATGGAACAGGTAAAGGCCTGTATTGAAAGCGCGGAGGAAGAAAAATCTGCTGTAATTCTCAATGTTTCACCCAGGCAGATGAAGGCTCATGCCTATCCTCACATCATCGCACCCATGGTAAAAAATTTGGCGGAATCTGCCGGCGTTCCCATCGCCCTGAATATTGACCACGGTGTAAACATGGAAGATATCACAAAAGCCATTCAATGCGGGTATTCCAGTGTTATGGTGGATGCCTCCAGCTATGAATTTGAAGAGAATATCCGCCGTGTTCGTGCGGTTGCTTCCCTGGCTCATGCTAAAGGAATCTCAGTAGAAGCAGAGCTTGGTCATGTGGGCGTGGCTGCAAATGCAGATGGAGAGAATACGGATTATTATACAAATGTGGAACAGGCCAGAGAATTTGTGGAGCGGTCGGGCTGTGACTGCCTTGCAGTGGCGATCGGAACCGCCCACGGCAGTTATCCAAAAGACAGAATTCCCAAGCTGGATTTTGAACGGCTAAAGGAATTAAGAGAAACCATAAATATCCCGCTGGTGCTCCATGGAGGAAGCGGTGCAGGGGAGGAAAATATTACAAGAGCAGTTACTTGTGGAATTAACTAGATCAATGTCTGCACGGACTTAATGTATCACGCGA
>JASGGP010000287.1:0-6291 GCA_047604985.1 Lacrimispora sp. | reverse complement strand
CACCCGGCTGTCCGGGAAAATTTTGACAAAAACAGGCACAGGGAAAAGCCGTTTTCCGCCCTTTTCCTGTACCTGTCTTCAATTTTAGTTTTGTTTCTTATTTTGTTTTCACGGCTAATCCTTAAGGCTTTTATAAACCGCTTCCGCCTCGCTGATGGTGGCGGCCTTGCCCAGACGGATCAAATCCGCCAGCTCATCCAGCTTTTCGGGAACCATGAATTCCTTTCCCACATAAGACTCATAGTTGTCCGTAATGAACAGGGTCTGCTCTTTCACCCGGACCTCCGCTTCCTTAACATTGGCCGTCGCCGCTTCATAAGCGTCCTCAAGCTGTTTCAGCCTGTCCCTGCTGTTGCCGGCAATCTCATCGGATATAATGGTCTTTGTCACCTTGTCAAAGGTATTTAAAGCCTCTGTCTTCTTCTCCGCGATGTCGGTCAGCTCCTGCTCGATCTGAGCGATCTCATCATCGTATTTTTCCAGATTATAAACCGCTTCGTCCCGGTCCCGCCGGATGGAACGGGTGATGGAGCGGATTCTTCTGCTGTTCTGCTTCATATTGTCCCGGATGGAGCGCCCTTTCTTCAATGCGGCCTGATGGCGTACCTTAGTCCAGTTATTGACAAGGATATAAATGCCTCCAAAGATGAGGATGGTCAGAAAATAAATTCCCACAAGATGAAGCGTCGTTTTTTTCGGAAGCAGCATATAGATCCCGGAGGGAATGGCCAGAAAGCAGATGAGAAGGGTCAAAAGCAGGGTAAAGAATTCAGAAAACCCCCTGGTCAGATACAGGGCATAATAAAAGCCGCTTTTACAAAAGCCGGGAACATGGTCCTGCTGAAACAGGGTCTTCATCTGCAGCTTCAAATCCCGGTTGCTGCTTTTAAGCTCCGCCGTCTCCTCCTCGATCCGTCCCTTAATCCCCTGGCTTTTCGCCTTTTCCCGCTTGCTTCTCACCCGCTTCAAGCGTTCCTGCTCCCGGGCAATTTCCCCGTCATAGGTGCTGTTGATTTCCTCCATACGCTTTTTTACCGTAAGGCTTATGGCATCTGCTACAGCCTTACGTTCCGCTTCCAGCTCCCTTTCCAGGCGCTTCTCCTCGATACGGTACTTATCCAATAGATTTCTGCTCACAAATAACTCCTGGACGGCTCTGCAGGCCTCTCCAAGAAAACCAACCTGATCCGTTATTGGTTGTGCCATCTTCGGTCTTCCTCCTTCGGTTTTTCCTACAAGAATTCTATCATATTTTTCACGGATTTACAATGTCCGCCACTTTCCTGTTGCCTTTTTTCACAGAATAATGCTATAATCGTTGCATCATAAAAACAGTTTTATACATCTGCCAATTCAGAAAGGAAAATCTGCCTATGTTCCGTATGTGGGGAAAAATTATAAAAGACACCAGACTGGTAAAAGATACGGTCATCTGCATCGCTGATTACAGCCTTTCCAGAACCTCCATGGTCTTTCAGGCCCTTGACGATATCTGCATTCAGTTCGATCTTGGAAAGCCTATATGGCTGGACGCCACTGTCCACGAATTCCAGAAGCATGCCAAGGTGCGGTTTAACCAGGATAATTTTATCGAGCACATTGAATTCGACTTTCTTGAGATCCAGGTCATAGAAGAATGAAAAAAGACCATTTTCCCTCACTGCATCAATGACGGAAAATGGTCTTTCATATTTTTGTTCCATTTCGTTTTACTGCTGGTTCTGTATGGCGCTTGCATCGATTTCCGTATACCCCTCTAAATCGGGAGCAGTAACCTCCACCGTCTGACCCGGATTGTTGTAGGTGGAGTCCGTATTCACGACCATGGATATGGTCTCTCCCGCAATTTATTTCAAGAGACATATTTATCTTTGAATTGGTGAAATAGCCATCCTCGCCGACAGTCGTTTCCCCGTTGGCTTCCTTGATGGTATAGGTCAAGTCTTTCATATCGGTCCATCTGGCCCATAATATCCTGTACGTAACATCCATTTTTTCCGCGTCAACTGTAAAAGAAAGAACCTGGTTTCCGTTTTCTTTTTTTGCCGTGATATCTTTCATATAAGAGGAATCCATACTGGTGCCTTCGGCAGTCTGCTTGATCTGCTTCATCATGGCATCTAAATCCATGGCGTATTTTATCTTCTGTCCCATGGAGCTCATATAATAATATCCGTTTTCATAGTACATGGATATATCAATGCTCTGTCCCTCAATATCGGTGGTTCCCTGGGCCTGGTACTTTAAGTTCTCCGTGTTGATGCCGGCCATTTTCATATTGAGATTCATCTTGATATCCGTTATCTTTTCTCCCTGGGTCATCTGCATATTGACAACAGAGTCCACATCCATGGATGTCAGCTCTGACGTTTTTTTCGAGGCATCATCGTAAATGGCTTTTGGGTCCTTTGCGCTCCCGCAGGCCGCCAGAGACAAGGCAGTGGCCGCAGCGAGCAGCAGTGTTAAACATCTTTTCATTGCTTCCTCCTTTAAAAAATGATTTTCTTAACAACACATCCATAAGTATACTATAATGGACCTGTTTTTAATACTTAATTTTTCTCATCCCTGCTCTTTACCTCAAATTCATCTTAAATCCATGGAAAAAGGCTTCAGCTGGGGAAATTTCTCTTTTCCCCAGAGAAGTATTATAAGTGTAAAAACACTGAATATAATTGACAGAAACGGTTGTCAAATCTTACTGTTTTTTGTATAATACACATATATAAGACTGTTAAATTTTAAACAAGGCAGGGAGGGTCTGCATGAATTTGCCGCAGTTATATTATTTCATAAAATTAGCAGAATTACAGCATTATACGAAAGCCGCAAAAGAACTTTACATCGCTCAGCCCTCGTTAAGTGACTCGATCTCTTCACTGGAAAATGAGCTTGGAATATCATTGTTTCAAAAAAAAGGACGCAACGTTACACTCACAAAGTACGGAGAAGAATTTTATATCCATGTATCCCAGGCACTAAACGAACTGGAACGGGGAATAGCCACGGTAAAGATGCATTCCGGCCGGTTGGGAGGTACCATTGATGTAGGCTGCATTCCCACTTTATTAGGTGACTTTCTTCCTACAGCAATTCAAAACTACATGAAAAAGAATCCTCAGGCCAAATTTAATATATTTCAGGGGATGTCTATTGAGGTCGCTCATGGGGTGGCTGCAGGGAAATATGACTTAGGTTTTTGTTCAATGGTGGAAGAGGAGTCGGATCTTTTATTTGTTCCGATTATGGCACAGGAGCTGGTTCTGATTGTTAACGACGCCCATCCGCTTGCAGGAAGAGAAGAATTATGCTTAAGCGAATTAAAAAATTATAATCTCACTACATATCGTGATTGCATACCCATAGGAAAGGTAGTTCGAAAACTTTTACAGCAGCATGAGGTGGAAGCAACATTTTCTTATGATGATGAAATTTCCATCGGAGGTGTGATTTCAGAGACAAATCTGGCCGCTATCGTTGCCCGTACTCCCTTTCTAAAACAATTTGATAACCTGGTTCTAATCCCTCTTTCTGATGTACCAAAGGATACGCGCCTGATTTATATGACATTCAGCAGAAAGAATTTTGTTTCTTCGTCTGTAGAAGCGTTTGCTGATTTTATTGTTGCGCATGAGATGAATCTTCCTTAAACAGTTAGCAAAAATGGAGTAAAGCATGAGAATTACAGCAATACAGAGAAACAGCGGTGTGCCCACAAGAGCATACCGCTGTTTCTCTGTCAGTAAATCATCCGGTATCCACCAGGCTATACAATACCTGCTGTAGCCATAAGTGCAATTACCAGTCCGGCAACAAATGCCGGGAGCATGGTTCCTAAAATAATATGTTTATAGCTTTCCTTTAAGCTGCATCCGCAGATGGACATGGTAAGGATTGCAACCGAGGAATTGGGCAGTTTATTTAAGATCAGAGCGGATTCTGTTACAATGCGGTGAAGAGCAGCGACATTTACCCCCATATCAACAAATGCTTTTCCAAAGCTCTCCATAAAGATGGTTTCTCCTGAGATTGCGGAACCGGTAAGTCCGGTAAGTACCGTTGTGCCGAAAAAGGCCTTCAAATATACAGGCATATTCATGGCAAGCACTGCCTGCTGCAGCTGCTGGAATGCAGGAGAAGCACCTAAAACCTTGGAAAGCCCCATAACAGCAGCAACCGTCAGCATGGAGTTTAATCCGGAGCTGCTTCCGGTTTTAATGGAGGTTTTCATGTTCTTAATCTGCTTTAACTGGGTGCAGATAATTAACAGGATACCAATTACCAGAGAGAACATAATGCTTGGGGAAGTTCCCCAGCCTGAGGTTGCAACGACGCAGCCCAAAACCAGAACAAAAGGAAGAAGGGACATGAAAATTCCAGGAAGTTCCTTCTCAGAAACCGCTGTTTGTTGTGTCTTATACATGGCCAGAAGCTGTTCGGTCGTGTTATTTTTCAGACTCTGCTTTTGCGCGTAATTAAAATACAGGAAATAAGATACCGCGAGGATCCCAGTGAATACAAAGGAAAGAAGGGGCGCTGATCCAAGAGAAGTATTTAAATATTTGCTCGGCAGTACATTGCAGATATCTAAGGAATAGGCAAATCCGTTGGCAGAAGCACCTCCGCCTAAAAGAAGGAAGGGAAGCACCCTACGGTCCATTTTATTTTCATATAAAAGGTTATCGGCAATAGGATAAAGGACAAATACCATAATATAACCGTTTATACCAAGCAGAGTGATGAAAAAGGTACAGATCAGAATTACAAGACCTACCATTTTCATTCCCAGCTTCTTCGTCAGTGTCTGGGCGATTTTTGTTGCAAGACCTGTTTCTAAAACCAGCTGGCCGAAGACGCCGCCAAGTCCCAGGATCAGAAACCAGGAGGCCACAAAGCCCCCGGCACCGCCGGAAAATGTGGTCAAAAACCCTTCGTTAAGATCCAGTCCGCTGGTGATCAGAATAATAGCTGCCGTGATCACCGTCGCTGTTATCATATCGATGCCCTTGATAATCATTACAACTAAAAGTGCAATGGCAAAAATAAGACCAATCGTAGCTAACATAATGTTCCCTCCAATATTTAAATAGTCTGTCAGTCATGAAAATTCTGGCTTAAGCTTTCTCTTTTGCACCGGACTGCCACTGCGCCGTCATTTTGTCAAGGGGAATCGCTGTCAGCCCTGTTTCCCTGGAATAGGAATAGATTACAAATCCACGTTTACAGCGGAAGACGCATTCCAGGCATGGGTCTTCATCGCAATAGGCAAAGGCATCGGTGTCCGCCAGGGAAAAAACAAGAGGAGAACGCCTTGTCTTAGGTAAATATTTTAAATAACCGCCGGTAAATGTTTTTAAATACATCCATTCCGGCGTATATTTCGGTTTTCGTGCTTCCCAGAATACTTCCACGGCGTTGTCATTGTAGCCGCCGGTGATTCGATAGCTTAAGCGAATCCTTTCTTTTACCAGATCCAGTGATTCAGCTATTAAATGGACCGCTTTTGAACCGCAGCATAAGATTTCCTTTTCACTGAGGGGAGGTGTACCAATGGCGGGAAACAGTCCGCCGCACGTTTCGCATCGGTAAAAGGATACCTCCGGACATTGGTCCGCCGGAGGCTTTCTTGTATCACGGCATCTTCTTGGCCCAAATGTTTGTTCAATCATAACCAGTCACCCTTTCATCCGTTTCAGCAGCTCTTCCCGCAGCAGATATTTTTTTACCTTTCCGCTTCCCGTATGGGGAATCCGGTCAATTAATTCCAGACGTTCCGGCCAGAAGCGTTTGGATATGCGGTGCTCCTTTAAATATTCGATCACATCAGACAGGGATAAGCTTTCAAAACCCTTTGAGGGAACCACAAAAGCGCAGATCCGTTCCCCCAGACGTTCGTCAGGCATACCAATTACTGTATGGTCCAGAATACCGGGACAGCCCTCTAAATTGTCATTGATTTCATTGGAATTTAAATTTTCTCCGCCCCTGACTATCATATCTTTCTTTCGTCCGATAATCCGGATATTTCCATCCTCATCCATAACGCAGAGATCTCCGCTGTGAAACCAGCCGTCATCGTCAAGAACCTCATCTGTAACCCCACGGTTTTTTAAATATCCCACAAAGACATTGGGACCTCTTGACAGCTCTTCTCCGGCAGTTCCAAAAGGAACGTCCTCACCGTTTTCATCCACCACCCGGATTTCAATTCCCTGAAGCGGTTTTCCCGAAGTGGTGCCGTTAAGCTTTAAAGCGTCATAGGGTCTGACGAAAACATGAGGAACGCTTTCC
>JASGGP010000286.1:0-6302 GCA_047604985.1 Lacrimispora sp. | reverse complement strand
ATCAAAGCCTGCCGGGCATCATTATAACCGCACCCTCGCTCCTGAGCCATTCGCTCAATGAGTCTTCCTGCGGCTGTTGTTTCCGTGAACCCAGGTGCAACGCTGTTAACACGGATGCCCTTTGGTGCCAGTTCTGTTGCCAGTGCTTTGCTGTAATTTGCAAGGGCGGCCTTAGCCGCTGAATAGGCCATGGTGTTTTCTCCAGGAAAGCGGCGTTGAATAGATGTAACATGAATAATAACGCCATAGCCCTGTTTAAGCATCGGGGGCACCAGCCCCCGGTCCAGCCGGACAGCAGCGAATAAATTGGTTTCAAAAGTCTGCTGCCAGCCCGAGTCAGTCTGCTTAAGAACACCGCCTGTGGGGGTAGAAGAACCGCCTACGTTGTTGACGAGAATATCCACGCCGCCAAAGCGTTCAAGTATATTTTCCACAATTTTTGCAGTGCCGGCCGGCGTGCTGATATCGGCCTGAATAAATAAATCTGAGTCCTTTAACTCCTCCGGGGTGTGGCGGGCTGTTGTGATGACTGTCGCTGCGGCAAGCGTAAGCCGCTTTACAATTGCCTCGCCCATTCCTCCCTTAGTTCCGCCGGTTACAAGAGCCCGCTTTCCGCTAAATTCTTTCGGATCAAAAATCATATGGTTAAAATCATCCATTAATTAAACCTCCTGTCTTCGTATTGTGATTGTTTCCATACTCCAATAGTAACATCTATAACCTGACAACATCGAGTCAGGTTACTTTTAATATTTGCCGGTGATTTCACCTAATTCTTTTAAGAACATGCCGCGTACATTCTGGGGAGCCAGCACTTCAATATCCGCACCAAAAGAAAGGATATACCGGATCATCCATGGATTATCCGGTAATGAGGCAGTAACGTTGAATGAGCCGTCCTTGTTTTTCGTGATATTATTTTCGTCAAATTCATCGTATACCCGGTATGCTCCTTGGGCAGATATCTTCAGGTACACATCTATCCAGCTCTGAGTTTTTTTCGCCGGTTCGCTTTCTGGTAATTCTTCCAAGTCTTTTTCCGGGAAAGTCTCCGACGTCATCAGAACATCCAGCATCCGCGTGATTTTGAAGAACCTATATGTGTTTTTCGTCAGACAGAACGCTTGCAGGTACCATGCATTTACTTTGAAAACGAGTTTAACCGGTTCGACTCTCCGGGTGCTTTTTTCACCGGATGAACTAAAATAATTGAATTCAATAATCCGGCGGCTTAGGATGGCGTCTTTTATAATAGTAAATTGACATGTCCTCTTTTGTCACTGCCCCAGGGACTGAAATCCACCTCAATCCAGCTTGTTTTGTTTATGTTGAACAGACTGCTCAGCTTGGTAAGTATCTTATCCGCTTCCGGAGCCTGTGTTATTGACAGGCCTTGTAATGCGTACAATATCTCGTTTCGTTCTCTTTTTGAAAGAACGGATTTATCCAGCACATAATCATCCAGCAAAGAGATACCGCCGCCTTTTCCCTGACTTGCATAAACCGGTATCCCTGCGGAAGACAGTGTGTCAATATCCCGGTAAATTGTTCTGACGGATACTTCAAAGCGTTCTGCCAGTTCTTTTGCGGTTATGGTTTTTTTGTTAAGCAAAATATATATAATTTCAAACAGCCTGTTTATCTGCATATCATCACCTCAATCACATTATAAAATAGATAACCTGACAATAGTATGTCAAGTTATCCGTTAATAAGTCGATTAAATGTTTTCGGTATTTTTGATAAATGAAGCGAAAAAATATTTCATAGATGAAAATAAAAGGCATACGGAAGCCGTTTATTTGCTTAAGCATGGCTAAAAGCCTTGTAAATCAAGGATCATATGCTTATTTACAGATTTGAAATTGTAATAAAGCCTTTGAAGAGAGGAAAAAGATAACATGATAATATTCATTTTCAAATCATTTTCTTGACAAATAGTCAGCGCTGAGTATAATTATAGTCAGTACTGACTATTTGCTTTTAGAAAGGTGAATTTAATGATACCGCTTTATATTCTTGGCTTACTTCAAAGATTTGGTCCCCAACATGGTTATCAAATAAAAAAAATAATTGCAGAGCAGCTTTCCGACTTTACGCAAATTAAACTTCCTGCAATTTATTATCATCTTGAAAAGATGGAAGCAGATGACCTGCTTTTTGCAAACAGTGAAAAAACCGGCAGCAGGCCGGAAAAAACTATTTATTCAATAACAGATAAAGGAATAATGGCATTTAAAAACATGATTGCCGGACTGCTTGAATTCGAGTATAGGCCAACATTCCCTTCAGATGGTATATTTTACTTTTCCGACTATATTGAAACAGCAGATATTTTAAGTCAATTAATGGCTTATAAAGATAAGCTGAACACAGCAATATCCAATATTGAAAGGCACAAAAAAGAAACAATGAATTTTGTACCGGCTGAAGACAGAACAATGGCTGGTATTATATTCAGCCATCATGAACACCATTACCAGGCGGAGCTGGAATGGGTCGAAGAAACATTAAATAATTTGAAATAGATAGGAGGAGGCATCATGGCAAACCAAAGGATCATAGAAACAAATGAGGGCATTCAGGATAAGCTGACTGTTGAAATCTTTGATAATTTTGCCAGAATTATGCGGGATAAAGGATGGAACAACGTAGACAGTTTCATCAAAGCAGGTATTATAAAAGGAAATGTACTGGAAATCGGACCCGGACCCGGATATGTGGGGCTTGAATGGCTTAAGAAATGCCATGATGCAGCCCTTACTGGATGTGAAATAAGCCGTGAGATGATAAAGCTTGCCGAGAAGAACGCGAGAGATTACGGATTTGAGTCAAAAACAAGCTATGTTGAAGGAAGCTGCATGCAGATGCCATTTTCAGATAGTTCTTTTGATGCTGTTTTTTCGAATGGATCGCTTCATGAATGGGAAGACCCGATAAAGGCTTTTAATGAAATTAATCGGGTCTTAAGACCGGAAGGGATTTTATGCATTACAGACATGCGGCGTGATGTCAATCCTTTGATCAAATGGCTTATTTATTTTTCAACCAAACCGGAGGAAATCCGTCCTGGATTTTTAACCTCTTTAAATGCATCATACACGGTCAATGAGATTAAAAAATTACTCAGTCAATCAGGATTAAAAAATATTGCTGTCAGCAAAGAATTCTTCGGCTTATGTATATCAGGAAAGAAAGCAGTCTTTTCTTAAACAGGGAAAATAAAGGTTTGTGGAGGAAATGCTTACTTAAATTTCATTAAAGAGGGCAGATAGGGTCAAGCAGAATTTCAATGGAATACTATTCGTTTGCTAAGTATGGGAATATTGAAGAAAATGGTAATAATACCTTTACTTTTGGATATTATTTATCGTGCAAAAAAGTTGTCTGATCTTTACTAAGGGGCATCTTTTTCCCCGTTCAAGGCATTGCGAAGTTTGCTGTTTCTTTTGGAAATGTCCCTGAGGGTATTACAGTTCGCTGAACATTTAAAGTATGAGTTGTTAGGAAAGGTGGTTGCTATGCTAAAACAAATAGAAAACAGAAGAAGCATCCGTAAGTATCTAAATAAAAAGGTTGAAAAAGAGAAACTTGTTCAACTGTTAGAAAGCGCCAGACTGGCACCTTCTGGAAGCAATACGCAGCCTTGGACGTTCATTATTATTGAATCGGAAGATACGAAAGAAAAACTTTCCATTGCAGATCATCAGCAAAAATGGATGATGACAGCTCCCATATTCATTGTGTGTGTAGCAGATATTCGATGCCGTATACCCATGGGTACTAAAGTCAGGCTGGATGAGAACAGTTCTGAACCGGAACTTAAGCAAATTATTCGGGATACGGCAATTGCAATGGAACATATATTGCTAGAAGCAGAGCATCTGGGATTGGCAACCTGTTGGACAGCCTGGTTTGAGCAGGATGATGTCAGACCTATCTTGAACATCCCAGATGATAAATATGTGTGCGGAATCATTACCTTAGGATATGGTGATGAGGCACCAAAACAGCGACCGAGAAAAGCGATGGAGGAAATTGTAAAATACGAAAAATGGTGATGATACTTTTAAAAGTGTAAATAACAATATTCGTGTGAGTGCCGGAATTGAACTTGTGGCAGTAAATATGTCAGCAAGTCATATGGGTGAAGAGTAAAAAGCATTACCATTTATAGAAATATAAATGGTAATGCTTTTTACTTTTATTTTAGAAAATCAGATAAATTTATTGATTTTCATCACCCATGTCTTGTGAGGCCAAAGACATCATCAAGCCAATCAAACTCAATCTGAGCCTTGAGGGACGGATTATTCAAGCCGCAGTGGGCATCGCCGCCTTCCTCCGCAGTAATCAATCTGTCGGTTAATGATGCGCAATTGGTCATTTTAGATATGTATTCCCTCGCCAGGCCAATAGCTCCGCCTTCACCCTCAGAGGACATGTTCAGGTAATGGCAGGTAATCTTGTCTTCCAGCCCTTCAACCGTAAACTGGCTGGCAAAATCAAGGAATTCAGCAAGTGTTTTATCTTGCATGCCATGTGTCCAGCGCACTTCATCAAGCAGCCAACGCACGACGCTGTTGGAGAGGTCCACCACGGATTCCAGATCCCGGGGGTAAGGCTCGAATGGATTGAGGCCCAGAGCGCCCATCCAGCCGATACGGCAGGTAGACATGGTAGGATACGCGATAGCAGCCTTAATCCGATGATCGTAGGCAACTGCACGAGGTACCATATAACCGCCGAAGCTGTGGCCATTGATGGCAATTTTATCCGGGTCTACATCGGGGCGCGAGAGCGCGTAATCGACGAAACGGCTGATTGGGACCTCCACATCGGGGCGGAACTTCAGTTCCGGGTCATGTACCAATGCACCGGCTTCGCCAGAGACATCGAACATCAGGGCATTCCAGCCTCTGTCCGCTGCATGGGCGGCGTCGCCCCAGTAATATATTTCCTCAGAGAAAGTGTCACCGCCGCCCATTACCAGTAATGTGGGCTTTGGTTCGCCGGTCTTATCCGCACGGATAAAATAGCCGGGTAGGCTTTTTCCATTATCGATCCCGATTTCCAAGTATTCGATCTGAGGGTCCATTAGTTTGCAGGCCTCCTTGAAGCAAATACGGTTCTGCATCCCATATTGGCGCTGCCGCGGGTCTTTATAATTGCAGAAGAAACTTGCGGACTGCCAGTAACTGGAGGCGCGCTTGAAAGCGTCGCGAGCGCTGACAGTGTGTCCTTTGGCAAGGCAATCGCGAGCAACATTTTCAACCCGTGCGGCAGTTGCGGACCAAGCCTGGGTCCAGCTTTCGAAATCCCCGTCTTTGATCTTTTTGATTGTGGAAAAAATCTCCCCTGACTCTGCTCCGCCGTAGTTGACATGGCTGAAAGCTTTGGCTAACTGCATGTCCATAATGCTTTCAAAATATGCGGGCATGCCGCCGGTTTTCCCATAATACCAGTCGGTGGTGCGGCCAATATTTGCTGGCCCATTTTTCGTGTTTTGACTTGACATAATGATCTTCCTTTCTTACAATGAATTTATAATGAGTAATAGAGTACGATACGTACCGTACCTTATGTGGACAGTATATAATAAGTCAATGCAAAATGCAATATCTGATAAAAAAATTTTACAGTATGAAAGGACATGAAAAATATGCATAATAACAGGACTTCTCAATCCAGTGAATCCATTCATGGCGAAAATCAGTCTGCGGGTGTGCGGCGCCGTGGTGAAACCCTTATTAACGCTGTCCTAAAGGCAGCCTGGGACGAGCTTCAGGAGGTTGGCTATTCCCATTTCACAATAGAAAGAGTTGCCCAACGGTCAAACAGTAATAAAACGTCCTTATACCGCCGGTGGCCTCAAAAATCAGATCTTGTCACCGCGGCATTAGTCAAATATTTACCTGTGCCCTCAGAAAATGTTCCGGATACAGGCAGTTTACGGGGTGATATTTTAGTTTTGCTTCATGAACTGACGCACCTCATGCAAGCAGTCGGCTCCGAAACCATACATGGTCTTATGATGGAATATTCGGCAAAGGGGGCCATTTCCCTTCATCAACAGCCAAAAGACTTGAGCGGGCTTGAAAGATGGAATACAGCAATGATGACCATTTTGGGAAACGCCCAAAAACGCGGAGAAGTGAATTTTATAAAGCTCCATCCGCGTGTCATTTCTCTGCCTCTTGATTTGCTGAGAAATGAATTTTTTACAACTTTTGAGCCCATATCCGATGAGACGGCCACAGAGATCATTGATAATGTTTTCTTGCCGCTTGTTAAATCTTGTT
>JASGGP010000285.1:0-6336 GCA_047604985.1 Lacrimispora sp. | reverse complement strand
GTCTGGAAAAACTGGAGAAAAAATACCAGTCAAGTCAGGAAGAATTTTATATTCACAGCCATTCTATTATACAGTGAGTTTCCTTTCGTGGTATAAGGATGAGCGATATCTTCCAATTTATCGTTCGGCCGAGGCAAATTTCGATTGCAGGTCTGCCGATTTATTTCTATACTTTTATTTCCTATAACTAAGAATGAATTGTTACACACATCCCCAGAACCGGGATTTGAGGTGAGAATATGGAGAAATTTGAATATAAGACGCTGTTTACCGATGCCAAAGGAGTATTCGGCGGCAAGGTTAACCAGAGCACGTTCCAAAATGAATTAAATGAACTAGGCTTGGAGGGGTGGGAGTTGGTAAGCACTACCGCGGCCGCACAGAGCTATGGCAGCACAAGATGGATCATTTCAATATTCAAACGCAGGCTGCAGTAATCAACTCACAGTATAAACATGATCGACGCTTGAAGTTAAAAAGTTTTTTCACTATCATTCCAGCAAGACATAGTTTTCCTCCAAGGGGACGGTATGCCTTGTTACCTTAAAAAAAGGATGTTATACTCAGGTAAAATGAGTTCAAACGAAAAGGATAGATTTGCCAAGAAAATTGAGAAAAACAATGATAATAACTGGCGGAGGAGCATTCGGGATACTGTATTATGCGGAGATTAAAATATTCACTCAAGGCTTGCCGGATCAGATAGAGAGGGATATGTTAACGGATACAGCTATAATAAAACGAATGACTGCATGTTTAAACAAAAAAGGAGATTGGTATGGACTATTTGATTAAAGCTCTTACGCCCGAGCTGGGGGATGCGTTTGTAGAATATATTGGGGAAGTAGACTTTGACTATGCGCCCCATTGGGCAACCTGCTATTGTCGGTATTATTATTCCGACAGTCCCCAGAAGGAGTGGATGGAGACGCCGGGAGATAAAAACCGGGAGGAAGCACTTCAAAAGATAAAGGACGGGAGTATGCGCGGATATCTGGCTTTCGATGGGGATAAATGCGTTGGCTGGTGCAGTGCAAATGACGCGCGCAGTTTTGTACGCCTGGAAAAAGATATAGAACATCTGACCAAGGATAAAAAGGTGGGGTGTGTTATCTGTTTTATAATTCACCCTGAATACCGGGGGAAAGGCATCGCACGTCAATTACTGCGTCAGGCAGTGAAGGACTTTAAATCCCAAGGTTTTCAAGCGGTTTTGGCGCTGCCGTTTGAATTGAAAGAGACGCCTCAAAAGCAGTACAGAGGTACTCTTAACATGTATAGAGAGCAGGGTTTTCAGGAAATTGAGAAGCATGACAGCATCAGCGTTATGTGGTTGGAATTATCGGAGACAAGTTAAAGCCTTGGCAGGTTCTGTGGTTTCAGGAGGAAAGAAAATGATTGGATATAATCAGGATATAGAGACACAGAAGCAAATATTATTTAATATAGTTCTTCAAAATAAGGTTCTCTTTGAAATTATAAAGGGGTCACAGAGCTTCGGGTTGGAACATTACTATATTGGTGCAGGATGTATTTGCCAGTCGGTTTGGAATTACCAAAATGGCCTGGAATTGATGTATGGAATCTCAGATGTGGATTTTGTCTACTTTGATGATAAGAATATATCCTATGAAGCAGAAGACTGCCTCATTAAGGCAGTTAAGGGGAGATTCTCTCATCTGCCTGTTGAAATCGATGTCAAAAACCAGGCAAGGGTACATCTGTGGTATAAAGATCATTACGGTTATGAATTGCAGCCCTATGATTCACTGGAAAGTGCAATCAACTCCTGGCCTACAACCGCAACATCAATCGGAGTAAGAGTCTCAGGAGAAGATTTGGCTGTATATGCACCGTTTGGACTTAACGATATGTTTGGACAAATAGTCCGTGCAAATAAAACGCAAATCACCAGAGAGACATACTTGATGAAGTGTGAAAAGTGGTGCTCCAAGTGGCCGGGCCTGCATGTTATAGAATGGGAAGAATCTTGAAAATAAATATCTCATCCCAGCATGAATCCCTCAATTTTTTTCTCTGTTTTTACATAAAGTTTGGTGAGAAGGGTGTCACAAAAGTCAAATTTCAATTGGACAGGATGCAGTATATAACATATTTTATTTGCATTAATATGCTATATCTGTATCAGGTTTAAGAAGAAATTTACTTTTGGGATACCCCCTTTTCTTCGGTGTTAAGTTCATCATTAAGCCATTTGGAACCCCACTCTCTCATTTCATAGAATACTTTTTCAAAATCGCGGCCTTTTTCAGTCAGGGAGTATTCCACTGTCACCGGAGTTGTAGCCTGCACGGTGCGCTGGATTACTTTGTTTTCTTCCATCATTTTCAAGGTGTCTGAAAGAGATTTGGTACTGATGCCCAAGGAACGCCCGAGTTCATTAAAACGTTTTGCTCCGCCATGAAGTTCTCCCATAACAAGAAAAGACCATTTACCCCCAAATATCTCCATAATCTTTCTGATTGACTTCACACAGACCATATCATTTAGTGGCTCCATATAATATTCTCCAATTAATTGAGTGTATAAAAGTAAAGCTAGTGTAAATAATTTGCGTAGTTTACAATGTAAAGTTACCATGATATAGTCTGATTGTCAAGATTATTTGAAAGGATGGTAACGGCAATGAAAACAATAGCTATAATAGGTGCCGGAAAAAATTTGGGTCTTTCTCTTGCTAAAAGATTTGGCAAGGAAGGTTTTCAGATTGCGCTTGTTGCCCGGAATGGGGAGAAGCTGCAAACAATGGCAGATGAGCTGAAAGATTTATCTGTAGAGGTTACCGCGTTCCCTGCAGATATAAGTAAGAAAGAAGATATTCTGAAAACACTGGCCGATATCAAAACTAAGTACGGCACAATTGACGTACTGGAGTTTAGCCCGCTTACATGGGACTATCCGCCTGCGTCTGTTTTGGAAATGACGCCGGAAAGTGTCATCTATCATTTTGAAAATCAGGTTATGAGCGCAATCAACATTGTGAATCATGTTGTCCCCGATATGATAACACGGGGTGAGGGCGCTTTATTGTTCACCACAGGCTTGTCTGCATTTCATCCTATTCCGATGATGGGAAATGCCGGTATCGCTATGGCTGGTCTGCGGAATTATTTAACCAATCTCACCACCGAACTGCTGACAAAAGGAATTCTCGTAGCAAACCGTTCCGTTGCTGTGCAGATTGGTTCCGGTATTGGCAAAGAAAACGACCCTGATACGATTGCCGATATGTGGTATCAGGTTTATGAAAACAGAGACAGCGGCGAGGCAATCTATCCGCAAGATTTTGATCCAAAGGTACTTTCTGCTGTTCGCTAAGGGCATAAAATTCCCATATGCCATTATTGCTACGCCAGAATCCAATAGTTCCTCTTCCATTTGCCGCCATATCATGGCAAGCAATCAGATCAGCAGTTGCAATTACAGCTCCCCTTGGATAGTCAGGTGGATTATCCGCCCCCCAAATTAAAGTGATTGTACCGGGTATTTGGTATAGTAGATTTTTATGTCCATTGGTCCGCGGTATTTTGTAGTCCATGAACGTGTTTTGTATTCTATTACGCCGTAAGTCAGTAGAGAGGCCACAGCTGCCAGAGTGTTATTGCTTTCATTTCTACGCGCTCCTGTTATACATCAATAGATAACTGTTTACTTGCTTGCACTATTAAAAGACAAATCCGTATGGCAATCCGCAAAGCGGCTGGTCTGAAAAATCTTTTTTACTATGAACAAGATCCAAATGACTACGAAAGTCTTTTTATGTTGTCATATCATGAAATCAAAAGTTTTGCGTTTTGTGGATAAATTATGATTTAACGTATTATTGCACACTGAGCATTTAAGATTGATAAATAGTAGTGATTGATGTATCCTTATTTTAGAAAATCAGAGCTTGTGGAGATGTTTATGCAAATAGTATACGATACGAGAAAAGATTTACCATGTGAAAGGCTACATGATTTGTTTACGGCAGTAGGGTGGTCTGATGGAATAGTAACCCCGTCCATGTTGAAGAATTTTAATATACCTTTTATTAATTCAACAATCGTCATTTCTGCATGGGCAGATGATAAACTGGTTGGATGTGTTAGGGTACTTAGTGACAGGATGTTTAGGTCTATAATATATGATTTGGCTGTTATGCCAGAGTTTCAGAATCAGGGTATTGGAAAAGAAATGGTGAGAAGATGTAGGGAATATTTCCCTGATTCAGAGTGGTTGGTCGAAATGGAAGCAGCAACAGGATTTTATGAAAAGATAGGATTTAAGCTCAATAAAGATGTTTTTTTAAGCATTCCTTGCAAATGGTTTTGATATAGTTTGTATTGAACAAATTTCAGTTTATTGGTTTGTCCAGGCATGAGGATACTATTTTAAACTCTCATTACAGACAGCTTTGCAAAAATAGTCGAGATGATTCTTTTCTATTTTTCTATAATCATGTTGGGAGGTGAAAGATATGCAGGAACAAATCGAAGCCGTTCAGCGTATGCAGGATTTTATTGCAGTCCATTTCCGTGAAAATATAACGCTTGCCGATATTTCACGTATATCGTTGTTTTCCCCTTGGTATTCCTATCGCTTATTCACGCAATATGTTGGATTGACGCCATCTGATTACATTCGTAAGCTCAGATTATCAAAATCGGCATTAATATTACGTGATCATCCATGCAAAATCATTGATGTCGCCTTTGAGATGGGATTTTGCAGCGTAGACGGATATCAACGGGCGTTCTTCCGTGAGTTTGGTTGTAATCCTCGCGAATATACTTTAAGGCCCATTCCGCTGTATCTTTTTACCCCATATGGCGTTAAGTTCAGGAAAATTGAAAGGAGATCCGTTATGAACAACTTGAAAAACGTATTTATTCAGGTCATCGAGAAGCCAGCACGGAAAGTCATGATCAAAAGAGGTGTAAGAGCATCAGACTATTTTACCTATTGTGAAGAAGTTGGCTGTGATGTATGGGGACTGCTTCAGAGTATTAAATCAATCAGTGGTGAGCCCGTCTGCCTCTGGCTGCCGTCCTTATACAGGACACCGGGGACATCGGAGTATGTACAGGGCGTTGAATTAACGGCTGACTACGATGGCATCATACCGGAAGGCTTAGATGTAATTGAACTGCCTGCCGCTAAGTATCTCATGTTCCAAGGTGAGCCGTTTGCAGAGGAAGATTACTGCCAGGCAATTGAGGAAATTTGGTGTTCTATCAAAAAATATGACCCATCCGTCATAGGATATTCTTGGGATAAGACAAATCCTCGCATACAGCTGGAACCGATTGGAACGAGAGGATATATTGAATTACATGCAATTCATTGATACAGACGAATGAGCATTATCTTACAGATTCAAATTTGTCATCCGATTCGCTGCATCAGGTGGCCTGACTCCAGAAATCTTTTTTGCACGATTGCTCCAAACATTTTACCCAAAGAAGCCGATTGCTGTTGCAGTTGGCTTCTTTGCATTTACATGATAAAATGCCTATAAGGTTATATGACTATGGAGGAAGTATTGAACAAATTGAGGATAAACCGGAAAAAGATTCAACAACGATTGCTCAAAGAAAGAACAGACGCCTCCTGTTCTCATACTATAGAAAAAGACAATTTATAAGCATGACGATAAATACTCATAAATATTCATCGCTATATTTCTATATCAAGTTATGGTATACTTTATTGAATCAAAATTCGTCAGACAGTTTGAACTGCGAATTATAATATGGGGAGAACTTGAATGACTTTTCGGTCACCATATTGAGAAAACGTTAAATTCCAATTTATCGACTTACATAATAATAACCATAGGAACAATCCTACGGTTTTTATTATACACAGCAAAGGAGAAAAGAGAGTATTATGGAAAGCAATCAAGGACTCAAAAAGAACTTCGGCGTTGCGACGGCCATGTCCATTGTCGTAGGCTGCGTCATCGGCGCGGGCGTGTTTTTCAAGCCCTATGCCATTTATCAGGCCACAGGCGGTGCACCCGGAATGGGGATGCTGGCCTGGATCGTCGGCGGTCTTGCCAGCATTGTGGCCGCCCTCACTTTTGCCGAGGTAGCAGTTCTGATCCCCAGGACTGGTGGCATGGTGGCTTATCTGGGTGAGGTTTACAACGAAAAGGTTGGTTTTCTGGCCGGTTGGATGCAGACGGTGATTTTTTACCCCGCCTTTCTGGCCGGGTATGGTGTCAAGGTGGGCTCAGAACTGAGCGCCTATTTAGGTAAGCAGTACGCCCTGCCTGTGGCCATGGCGGTAATTATCGTCCTGGTGGCCCTGAACACACTGGGTTCCAAAACC
>JASGGP010000284.1:0-6352 GCA_047604985.1 Lacrimispora sp. | reverse complement strand
ATATACCTCCAGTACATTCCGCCCCTCCGCTTCCATTCTCTCCCGAAATACCTTATGCCTTTCCAAAAAGCACCAGTTGTCGTAGGGCAGGGGCATGAACTGCACCACCCTCTGACAGCCTCCCCTTAACAAGGCCTCGGCTGCCATTAAGCCTCCCTGGCGGTGGTCGGAATGAATATTAGCCACATCCGACCCCCAGCTTCTGTCCATACATACAATCGGGCGCCTGATATTGCTTATATCCGTATCCATGGCCAGGTCCACGCAGCTGATCAGTCCATCCATAACATTTCTCTGCAGCATTTCCAAATACTCTTCCTGCTTTAAGTAATTCCTGTCAATGCCGCAGGTCATGCATTTGTAACCATGCTTGTACAGTTCAATCTCTATGTATTTGGTCAGACCTGCAAAAAAAGGATGCTCTAAATCCGGAACCATGACCCCTACAAAGCCGGAACGCTTCCGATACAGGTTCTGAGCCAGTTCATTGGGCACATATTCCAGTTCCTTTACTGCATCAAGGATTTTTTTCTTCGTTTCTTCCGCTATATAACCAGTTCCATTCAACGCTCTGGAAACCGTTCCTATTCCAACTCCAGCCTTTAACGCAACGTCTCGTATACTGGCCATATTTTATTTACTCCTTTCATTCGCATCACTGTTTTTCAAAATTATTTTTATCTTATCTTATCCTGACACAATATGCAAGACAGCATTTAAAATACCGTTTTAAAGGCCGATTGAACGCCAGTAAATGACCTGATTGCTTTTGCTACGCCTTTTGTTACGCTTTCACTTTCATTATTTGATCCATCAAAAAAGCTGCCCGATCTGACCATACGGTTCCGATCACGCAGCACTTTTTGCTGTTCTTAAATATATTTACAGTTGACATTCCTATGATTCCAAATCAGCTTTCAGAAGTTCATTATACTTCTCAATAATCCGGTAAAAGGCGTCCAGATCCGACTCACCGCACTTTTCAATCAGATAGGAGGTGGTCTGTGTAATGTCTGCAACATCATAAGCCTTGTGAACCGAGGAAAGCCTCTGTCCCTTTTCTGTCACATACAGGCATACGGACTTTTCATTGTTCTCCTTGTAGCGTTTTTCTATATATCCGGAGTCAACCAGCTTCTTGATAACCTGGGAAATGGCACTTTTGCTTTTGTGCCATATCTTTGACAGCTCAGTGGCAGTAATCCCGGGGGAGTCTTCAATATAGGTAAGAGTGTGTATCTCCATCATGTTAAAGTTTTCATTTTCATATGTGTGATGGGAATAGATGTAATTATGATATAAAATGATAAATTCATACAATGTATCTGCCCGTGCATTCAACTTTTGATACGCGCTGTTTATATCTGAAATATGACTCATATAGACGCTCCTGTCCTATTGATAATGTCTGTAAATGTAATAGTACCATATATAGAATAGGGCTTCAATATTTTATTTGAAACAAAGATTAAAATATTGTTAATCAAATAAACTATAAGATTTAAAAATTAATTTTTTATGTGAAAACTGCCCTAATTATAAAAAATATATTAAATCTATATTGACATTACGCACTAAACATTGTAAAATATTGTTCAGTTAGTAAACAATATTTCAACATCTTGCTTATACGATGGAAAGGATGGTATTTTTTAATGGACATTGAAAAGTTCTGTAGGGAAAAATGTATGTAACGACTGGGAACAGGTACATTAAAGTGGGACTCTCTTCAGGAAATCTTTGGAGATGCAGACCTGCTTCCGCTCTGGGTTGCCGATATGGAGTTCCAGTCACCGGCAGCAGTAAGGGAGGCGCTGGTGAAGCGTGTGGAGCACGGCGTGTTTGGCTACAGCACGGTGGATGATGCATATTATGATTCTTTCTTTGCATGGCAGAAGAAGCATCATAATGTAGATCTTGCCAGGGAAAATGTAAGGTTTGCTACCGGAGTGGTGGGGTCCCTGTATGCTGCTGTAAGAGCATATACCAAGGAGGAAGCGTCTGTTATTATCTGCCCTCCTGTATACTACCCATTTTATGACGCCATACTGAACACCGGCAGAAAGCTTGTAACCTGTGATCTTGATAATAACAACGGTTATTATACCCTGGATTTTGAAAAGTTTGAGAAAGAAATCGAGGACAACAAGGTGGAGCTGTTCATCCTCTGTTCTCCCCATAACCCCGTAAGCCGGGTATGGTCAGAGGAAGAGCTGGATACCATGTTCGACATCTGCAGCAGGCATGGGGTATTGGTGGTTTCCGATGAGATTCATCAGGATTTTACTTATGAGGAAAAAAAGTTTGTATCATCCGCACTGGTCAGGAATAGTAAGTATAAAGATATTCTAATTACCCTGAATGCAGGTTCCAAGACATTTAACCTGGCCGGACTGATTCATTCCCATGTAATCATATTTGACAAACAGCTGATGGAAACCTATGATGCATACATCAAAGGAATCGGTTCACCGGATGTCAACCTCATGGGTGTTGTAGGCGTGGAGGCCGCTTTCCGGGGAGGGGAGGAATGGCTGGAGAATGTGAAAGCACTGATCGTTCACAATTACAATTATATGAAGCAGGAGTTTGAAAGGGAGCTTCCAAAGATCGTGGTTACGCCTCTGGAGGGAACCTATCTGTCCTGGATTGACTTAAGGGGCTATCTCAAAGGGGAAGAGACTTCCAGTTTCATCCAGAACAAGTGCCGTCTTGCCTGCGATGTCGGGGAATGGTTCAGCCTTACGGCACACGGATTTATCCGTATTAATCTGGCTACAGACACAAAGAATGTTGTTACTGCTGTTGAAAGCATTATCAAAAATATTAAAGAAAAGGTGGGGGAGTAAATGGCTGTTTATGTCAGTGTAATCTGTTTCTTAATCTATCTGGGTGTTCTGTTCGTATTGCAGAAAAAAGGCAAATCCTTTAATGTACGTGTAGTGGCCGGTCTGTTCGGCGGTATTATATTCGGTGCCATTTTAAAGGCAGTGGCGGATGATGCCGCGGTTTCTCAGAGCCTGCACTGGATCGGTCTGGTGGGAACCGCTTATACCAAGCTTTTAAAGATGATGGTTATTCCACTGATTTTTGTTTCCATCGTGTGCGCCATCATTAACCAGAAGTCAGGCAAGAACCTTGGCAAAATTACAGCGCTTGTACTGGCACTCCTTCTGTCAACTGCAGCAGTTGCAGCAGTTGTGGGCGGCGTTACAGCCTCGGCATTCGGTGTCAGCGCAGAGGGACTGGCGATTGGCGAGGCCGAGAGCAAGAAGACTTCCCAGCTGGAGGAAAAAGCTCAGCAGGGCCTTTCCATTGAAGATACCATTATTGATATCATTCCATCCAACCCAATCTCTTCCCTGGCCGGAGAGGGAAACAATGCAACCCTTTCCGTGGTGTTCTTTGCAGCATTCCTTGGAATTGCATTAATCGGAGTACGGACATATGCTCCAAAACAGGCGGAGTTTTTCGAAAAATTAATGAATTCTCTAAACACCCTGGTGGTGGAGGTGGTCATGATGATTATTATGCTGACGCCATTCGGCATCTTCTCATTGATGACCAAGACCATTGCCGGAAGTGACTACACCAGTATCCTGCGGCTTGTGACCTTTGTTCTGGCTTCCTATACAGCTATAATTGTTATGTTCATCATTCATGGACTGATACTGGCTGCAGTGGGAATCAGCCCCCTTACATATTTTAAGAAAGCCATGACAACCCTGGTATTTGCATTCACTTCCCGTACCAGCGCAGGAACCTTACCGCTGACCATCAGAACCCTTACCGATGATATGGGCGTGGATAACGGAGTTTCCAACCTGGCCGGTTCCCTCAGTACCTCCATCGGGCAGAACGGATGCGCAGCGATCTATCCCGCTATGCTGGTAATCATGGTAGCCCCAACTGTGGGCCAGCCCATTACACTTTCTTTCTTTATCCTGATGGTAGTCGTCATCACCTTTGCTTCCATCGGTATCGCCGGTGTCGGAGGCGGCGCGACCTTTGCGGGCATCATCGTGTTATCCGCACTTGGTCTCCCGGTTGGTATCGCAGGCCTGTTGGTAGGAATTGAGCCTGTTATCGACATGGCCAGAACTGCCCTGAATGTAAGCGATGGTATGGTAACCGGTTTAGTAACTGCAAAACTGACCAACAATATTGATATGACAGTATATAATGACAAGTCACTGAACCTGGAAAAGAAGCCAGCTTCAGCAAAAGAAGATTAATAACGAAAATACTTTACAAAGGATGTGTGACATGGGTAAACGTGTTCTTATTGTCGGAGGTGTTGCCGGCGGTGCGTCCGCCGCAGCCAGAATCAGGCGGCTGGATGCAGATGCGTCCATAACCATATTTGAACGGGGAGAGCATGTATCCTTCTCCAACTGCTCACTCCCCTATTATTTAAGCAGGACCGTGGCGGATAAGGACTATCTGGTGCTGATGACACCGGAGGGATTTAAGAATTCCTATGATATCGAGGTACGTGTTAACAGTGAGGTGTGCGGTATTGACCGCACCCTCAGGAAAATACGCATTAAAGACAGTGTGGCCGGCAAGGAATATGAAGAATCATATGATGAGCTGGTGCTTTCCCCTGGATCATATCCTATCCGCCCTAAGTCAATTGAGGGAGTATCTCTCCCTCATGTGTTCACAGTGCGCAATGTAAATGATATTGAAAAGCTGGATCAATATGCTGCCAGAGAAGAAGTCCGCAGTGTGGTTGTAGTCGGAGGCGGCTTTATCGGCCTGGAGGTGGCGGAAAATCTGAAAGCAGCGGGAAAGAAAGTAGCTGTGGCAGAGGCTGCCAATCAGATCATGGCACCTTTCGATTATGATATGAGCCAGATTCTGCAAAAAGAGCTTTATGACCAGGGTGTGGAACTGGCTGTAGGCGACGGTGTTAAGGCCATCACTGAGGATAAGGTAATCTTAAACTCAGGCAGGGAACTGCCCTGTGATGCAGTGGTGCTCTCCATTGGCGTACTGCCGGAAACAGAGCTGGCAAAGCAGGCCGGCCTGGAAATCGGTGAGACCGGCGCAATCAAGGTAACACCGGATTACCGCACCAGCGATCCGCATATCTATGCGGTGGGTGATGCCATCGAGGTCTACCACCGTCTGACCCACAAACCAACCAAGCTCGCCCTGGCCGGCCCGGCTCTGCGCCAGGCAAGGGCAGCCGCTGATGCCATGCATGGCATGTCTGCCAGGAATAACGGAGTCATTGGCTCCTGCGCTGTCCGGCTGTTCGAACTAAACGCTGCTGCCACAGGCTTTAATGAAAGAACCGCAAAAGAAAATAATATACCTTGCGATTCTGTCTACACCATATCCATGGACAAGGTAGGCCTGATGCCCGGCAGTTCTCCCATGCACTTTAAGCTTGTATTCGAAGTTCCTACAGGAAGAATCCTGGGAGCCCAGGCTATTGGCAAAGGCAATGTGGACAAACGGATTGACGTTATCGCAACCCTTATTGCCATGAACGGAACACTGGAAGACTTAAAAGAACTGGAGCTCTGCTACTCACCGGTGTTCGGCACAGCAAGAGATGTGGTTAACCTGGCTGCACTGGTGGCACTCAATGTCCTGCACGGAGCCGTTAAACAGGTTCACGTAAGCGAAGCGCGGGAGCTGGTGGAGAGCAACGCCTGCATCATCGATGTGAGAGGCCGGGACGAGTTTGAGATGGGCCATCTCATTGGTGCTGTGAATATCCCCTTAGGAGAATTGAGGCAGCGTGTATCAGAGATACCTCATGACAGGCCGGTATATTTGCATTGCAGGACAAGCCAGAGAAGCTATAATGCGGCTATGGCGTTAAAGGGTAGGGGATTTGATAATATTGTTAACATTTCTGGTTCTTTTTTGGGAATTAGCTGTTATGAATATTTTATGGATGTGAGTACGGGACGGGAGAGGATACTTACGGAATATAATTTTCTGTAGGAGTTATGGGCGGAGATGGACGGCATGCACCTGGAAAGAGGGGCATGCCGTTTGTTTTTGTGGGGTGTGAATTAGTTGAGTATGTATGGTGGCGGGAATATGAAACGTTCGATGTGCGTGTGTGTATGGCTTGTTATAAAAAAATTGCCTTTCCGTTATAAAAGAGTTGTTAAAGTTAATATATAACGAAAGCTTTCGTGATATTTTATAGACTTATTGTAATAATGTCGACATTAAAATACCTTTAATGCCATGAAATCTATTTGGGATAGTTAAAAACTTTTTACATATGAAAAACAAAAATAGAAATGCTTCACACCCTTATAAAATAAGGATTTGAAGCATTTCTTAGAAAGAGCGGAAAGAAATTGGAAGTTTCATCCTATAG
>JASGGP010000283.1:0-6372 GCA_047604985.1 Lacrimispora sp. | reverse complement strand
GTACATTGCTTCTTCACCGGACATCTCCTGTCTCTGGCAGGCATTGATTTGTGCGGCTTTCATCAGGAAGAGGAAATAACAGGGGAATTACTCCGCTGCCAGACAGCAGGGACTTCCGGCTCCCTTTTGCTCGCAAGAAATGTAAAGGCAGAATTGACAGGCCTCACTTCCGAAAAGCTGGACCGGCTGTTTGGAGAACGCCCGGTAATATTATTTACAGAAGGCTTTGAGAGCTGCTACATGAATCACGCTGCCATAGCTGAATTCCAGTTCAGTCCTGATACCTGCCGGACAGAAAGCTACTGGCGCCTGCTTAAATATTTATTAAATGACAGGGACTTTTCCATTACTGCCTTTAAAAGCTATCTTTCCATGCTGAACGAAAGGGGAATTACCTCAATAAAAGAAATGGCCTTCGATGACTTTTGGGGATTTACGGACACACTTAAGGACCTGGAAGAAAAGAAAGAGCTTACTGCCCGGGTGCACTTTATGAGCCAGCCGGTGGGGGCTCCCATGAACTTAGATTTCGGAAAGGAGATGAACCGCAAATTCACCGGAAACCTTGTGCGTTTTTCCGGCTTTAATCAGATGACCGATGGTTCCATCAGCCAGCTGGAAGGTCTGATGAAAGAGCCTTATAATTGTGAGGACACGCTCTGTAAATTAGAAATCGACTGGGATCTGCTGGAATCAGATGCCCTGGCGGCAGATACGGAAGGCTTTCGTTTTTCCCTTCATGCCCAGGGAGACGGAGCCATCGGCAAGACCATTGACATTTTTGAGAAATGCCGGAAGGACGGACATAACAAGCTGGTCAACCGTCATGCAATTACTGATCTGGAGTGCGCTGACCCAAAGGATCTGGAGCGGATGGGACAGCTTGGGATTGTAGCCGAAATTTATCCTCAGATCATGTCCCTGGCGGACAGGGAAAGCAAGCTTGCCATGATTGAGCGCACAATTGGCATGGAACGGGGAAAGCAATACTGGAACCGCAGGAAAATGGCGGACAGCGGAGTGATTCTTTCCTGCGGCACAGATCTTCCTCTGCTTTACGACAATATCCCTGAATCCGTTTACCATGCAGTGGGCGCCTGTTTTCCGGAAGGAGGGGCTCCTTTCAATGAAGAAAACGCACTGACTGTTCCTGAGCTTTTAACCGCCTGGACCTATGGAGGCCAGTATAACCTGGGACAGGAGAAGCTCCTTGGAACTTTAGAGGCTGGCAAGCTGGCTGATATGGCCGTATTGGATGAAAATGTATTTGAAGTTCCCCTTAAGAGGATACGAAATATAAAGGTCTGCCTCACCATGGTGGATGGCAGCATCGTGTACCGTTCTGTCTAAAGACATACTCTGAAAGAATAGGAGTTATTATGTACGGAAAAAAATATTTTATGGGCATTGATACCGGAACCAATTCAAGCAAAGGCGTTATTATTGATGAAGCCTGCACCATTGTGGCATCTGCCAGTTCAGAACACTTTATGACCACCCCAAAACCCGGCTATTATGAGCACGATGCGGAGAAAGACTGGTGGGGGGACTTTTGCACCATCAGTAAAAGCTTAATCGAAAAAAGCGGAATTGACCCGGCAGACATTCTTGCCGTAGGGGCAAGCGCCCTGGGCGCGGACTGTCTCCCGGTCGATGAAAGCTGCCGGCCTCTCCGCAAAGCCATCCTGTACGGCATTGATTCAAGGGCAGAAAAGGAGATGAAAGAGCTGACCGAGCTTTACGGCCCGGACCAGATCCGCAAATGGTACGGACGTCCCCTCTGTTCCTCCGATGTCATGCCAAAAATACTGTGGATAAAAAACAATGAGCCTGAAGTTTATGAGAAGACATATAAATTCATTACTGCCTCCACCTACATCACCGCTAAGCTTACCGGAGAATACGCAGTAGACCGTTTCCTGGGCCTTGCCAGCTTTAACCCTCTCTATAACAGAGATTTCACCCCCAACCCTGAGCTTTGCCGGCCAATCTGCCGGCCGGACCAGCTGGCGCGCATACAGGAAGCAAACGACCTGGCCGGCCGGGTGACCCCTGAGGCCTCCGCCCAGACAGGCCTGAAAGAGGGCACTCCTGTCATCACAGGTACCGACGATTCCGGCGCCGAAGCAATCAGTATCGGCATCGTCACTCCCGGAAAGATGATGATCCAGTTTGGTTCCTCCATCTACATGATTCTGGCAACTAAGGATCTGGTGGATGACGAGCGCCTCTGGAGAGAAGAATTCATCGTCCCAGGCCTCTGTGATATCTCCGCCGGCACAAATACCGCCGGCTCTCTTACAAAGTGGTACCGGGACCAGCTATTTCCTGATGCTTTGTCCATTGAAAACAATGAGAACATTGACGCTTACCAGACCATGATAAAGGGACTGGACCAGATATCTCCGGGAAGCGACGGCCTTATAACCCTTCCCCTATTTTGCAGGGGAACGGACCCCCATCAATGACCCGGCTGCAAAGGGCTGCTTTCTGGGGCTCACCCTTTCTCACACCAGAGCCCATATGTACCGCAGTGCCTTGGAAGGTATCGCCTATTCCATTGAACAGCAGATACGGATTATGGAAGCACATAAGGATGTTTCCATTGATCAGGTATATGCCGTAGGCGGAGGTGTGCAGAACCATTTGTGGATGCAGCTGGTTGCAGACGTCACCGGAAAGGAAATTGCCACCCCCTTAGTGACCATTGGAGCCAGCTACGGAGACGCGATGATGGCGGCAACAGGCATCCGGCATCCGGGCTTTGAAGATTTCTCCTCCTTAACAAAATATATCAAGCCCGGAAAAACCTATTATCCAAATATGGAAAGCCATGAAAAGTACCGGAAATACCAGGAAATTTATGACCGCCTCTATCCGGCTGTAAAGGAACTGATGCACAGCTTATAAATCAGCCTTCATCCATACCCCTTAAGTGATTCAAAGGCAGTCTTACATATCGTTCCCGGATACCCCTACAGAATATGGCATCAAAGAGCGGGATACCACAATCAATTATGATTGCCTTGGTATCCCGCCCTATAACCTTCCGTATAAATTATTCTTTTAAACGATCCGCCGTTGATCAGCTTTCCTTTGGTATCTCCTGACTTTCACTCACATCCGTCTCACTTTCCGGCTCCTTTACCTCTTTCCTGTCAAAATAAGCATCCACCGTATATCCCGGCTTCAGCACACGTTCCGGATCATCGGGCATAACCTGGACCTTGACGATTCTGCCCCCATCCTTTTCAACAGCCATAGCCGCAATCTGTGAAACCTTTCCTTGAAACTCCGTCTGAGGATTCATGGCCGGAACAATGCGTACAGGGGTGTCCAGGGTGATGTTATGGATAAACTCCTCATCTACCTCGGCGCTGACATAAACTGAATCCTGGTCAATGATTTCCATCACCAGCTTCTGCCCCAGATCACTGCCCAGCACCGTGCCGTTTTCCACAGCAATGCTCTTAATAATTCCGTTTTCCACATTGGATACCAGCCTGTTTCCATCCAGATAATCTTTCTGAAGCTTTCCTTTGTAAATATCCAGCTCCTTTTCAATTGCCCCGTTGCTGCTGGCCTGCTGGCTGGAATTGCTGCTGTTGGTATTCTTTAACTGCTCCAGCTGCACCTCCAGCACCCTCTGATTTGTTTTCTGGGCCTCCAGATTTGTTACATATTTATCATACTCTGTTTTGGAAATGTCTCCTGCTTCATATAATACTTTTGCATTGCTCCAATCAGTCTGGGCTGTCGCCACATCCCTCTTTTTCTGCTCAATCTGCGCTTCCAGCCCTGACGTGTTCTGGTATATCCCTTTTAAAGCCGCTTCTCCCGCAGCTTTCTGGTCCTCCAGCTTTGCAATGGTCTTATTATATTCTTCTATATTTAATACTGCCAGTACATCTCCCTTGTGTACCACATCTCCTTCTTTAACCTGGATAGATTCCACTGTTGCAGGGAAATCTATGATGATCTGGTAAGCATCCTGATACTTTACCTCACCCCAGGCATCAATTTCATCCTGCTGTTCCGTTTCAATGGTCTGGCTTTCACCAGTACTTTCCGGCGATGCCTTTCCGCAGGCGGTAATAAGCCCGGTCAGGCACAGCAAGGAAAGTCCTATCAGCTTCCAATGATTTCTGTTTTCAAGTCTCATTCCTGTTCTCCTCCTGATTCAATCCGTTCTGAAGTATTCTGTTTATTTTAACTGTTTCATGCTTTCCCGGTTATTCAACACTTTTAACGCCTCCAGCTGTCAATCTGCCTCATCTTTTTGGAGACCATCAGATTAACCCCTATCATAAACAGCAAGGTAAGCGCCGCTGAAAGCAGAATATTCCATATGTTTAAATTTCCGTTTAAATCAAAATCGTCCCCGAAGCCTGCTACAAAAATGGAGACGATCATCTTGCCAATGGGTATTCCAAGCAGAATTCCAGCTGCTGCAGATAAAAAGTTCTCAAACAATACCAGATATCTGATTTCCCTTTCATAAAACCCAAGAACCTTAAGGGTAGCCAGATCCCTGACCCTTTCATAAAAGTTTAATATGCTCATGTTATAAATAACAACAAAGGCCAGACTGCTCCCGGCGGTAATCAGCATGATGGCCGCAATATCAACTATCTTTGTATTTGATTTTAAATCCCTTTCCTGCTGGTCCTTTTCAATTACCCGAATGACCTTGCTGCTGTTTAAAACCGTCTGATCCGGGGCATGATTCCATTTCACAAGCAGAGCCGTAGGCTCATAATTTCCCCCCAGCCCTTCCCAGTAATCATTGTTCATATAAATTCCCTGCCCTGTTGCCAGGACAGCCACAGCCCTTATTTTAACCGGCCGGCTGCTTTCGTCAGGCACCTTCACTTTCAGGGTATCCCCCACCTTCACATCTAAAATATCTGCCAGCTTCCGGGTGATAACCATTCCCTCCTCAGGAAGATCAACAGGATTTCCATTCCCGTCCTTTAAGTGAACCAGGGGACTTTCCTCAGGCAAAAGTGTCAGCTTCACCATTTTCCGGTACCCGGATTCCGTTGTCACCTGAATGTTTGTTTCCTGCATATCCTGATAATCTCCATCCAGATGCAGATTCTTCACAAAACGGTGGCTCACGCCCTTATCCAATGACAGCCTCTGGTCATAGGTATAAACCTCTCTAAAGGTCTCCTCTGATATCCCGCCTATCATGGTTTTTAATGACAGCGCTCCGATAATCAGTCCGGAACATCCCATAACCCCCAGAATGCTCATGAACATGCGGGCCTTATTTTTCGAAATATTCCTGGCCACCAGCCTGGTGCTGAATTTCATGGAATTCCATATACCCGTAAACCGTTCCAGCAGGATATGGTTTCCTTTTTTGGGCGGCTTCGTCCGAAGAAGCTCTGCCGGAACCTCATTCAGCAGCTTTAAGCTGGAATAGCAGGAGATCCCCCCTGTGCTGACAACGATCAAAAGAGTACTTAAAATAATATTAACCGTATTTAATTCCAGACTGTAGGCAGGAAATACATAAAGCGCTTTTAAATTCCTTATTAAAATTTTTCCTATTACATTGGGCCCCGCTATGACCCCCGTCAAGGCTCCCAGCACCCCTACATAAATGCCATAGGAGGTATAGTGCCACATAATGACCCCCTTGCTGTAACCGGATGCTTTTAAAATACCGATCTGATTTCTTTGGTCTTCCACCAGGCGGACCATGGTGCTTAAGGTAATCAGAGCAGTCACCAGGAAAAATATAACCGGAAAAACCGTGGAAAGGGTTTTAAACAGAACCATTCTGGCCTGGGTATTTTCAATACTGATATGATCCTTGCGGTTCATAACGCCCATCAGCCGGTCTCCGAAAATATTCTCCAGCTGTTCCCTGATTACACGTTCCTCCCCGTCTCCGGCCATGCGGAGAACGATCTGATTATAGACTTCATTTCCTCCATAGGCCTTTGTAACGGTATCCATATTTACCATGATAAACCCGTAGCTCTTTGCATCAGGAATCAGAGAGGAAGAATCCTTAATGGAAAATATGTGTTCACTGTTTAAAGCCAGCTCTTCTATGGTATATTCCAGCCACATGTCATTGACCTTAATTCTGATCTTATCTCCTGTGTGAAGACCGTTGGCCTGGGCAAAGGACCGGTCCAGCACCGCCCCTCTTTTCGTTAGAGATTTTCCTTCCATTTCATAAGGCTTGTCAATATCATATCCTGATTCCATGGCATACAGCCGCAGGGTGGGTGTATCCGGTAAGTCTGCATCACAGTTCATTACCAGACGCCTTTCCGCCGCCTTTACTCCTTTTATCCGTTCCACTTTCCATAAATCCCGGTCGGAGGGATTTGAGGCCGTTACCCATAAGTC
>JASGGP010000282.1:0-6424 GCA_047604985.1 Lacrimispora sp. | reverse complement strand
TCATGGCCGCCTTTCCGGAATCCACCCGTACCTTTGGATTGGCGTGAATAAAAAGCGGTTTCATATCAAAAGTGATTTCAATCACTTCTTCTTTAAAGACGCCCTTTATTTTAGCATATCCATTTTCCACACAAGGATTCTCAACCGGCACTCCATTTCTGGTGATATGGAAATTCTCCCCATAATCCGGCATGCGAAATGCCATAGAAGCCTCCACGCTTTCCCTGCCTGAAAGCGTCAGCCGCACCTCTCCTTTCCAGGGACTTTGGCTCTCTATTTTCATGATGAACGGTACACCTTTAAGCGCCGCTTCCGCTTCACTGGAAACGTATAAATTCACATACCAGGTATCCTCATCCAGAAAATAAAGATACTGTCCCAGAGATGCCAGAGTTCTTGCTATATTAGGCGGACAGCAGGCAACGCCAAACCATTTCTGGCGTATGGGCTTTACATGTTCCTTTGAGGTTCTGTCCATGCAGTTATCCGGCCACACTTCCAGGGGATTTACGTAAAAGAAGCTCTTTCCATCCATGGCAATGCCTGACAGAACCGTGTTGTAAAGTGCAAGCTCCACCGCATCCATATAACCCGCATCCTTTTTTATATCCGCCATCCTCTTTCCAAACAGCGCCAGGCCGATGGATGCGCAGGTTTCTGAATAATTACTGTCGTTAGGCAGATCATAATCCGTGGTGAACCGTTCCAGTATTCCGGAAGATCCCACGCTTCCTGTCACATACATTCTCCGGTGAACCATATCATCCCACAGCGTTTCACAGGCATCAAGCAGGGACTCATCCCCATATTCATAAGCCAGGTCAGCCATGGCACAGTACATATAATTGGCCCGCACCGCATGTCCTTCCGCTGTTTTCTGGTCCCGCACCGGTATATGGGACTGGGAATATCTCGTATCATAATTGTTGAATTCCGGAAAAATCCGCTTGAATCCTTCCTTTTTCTCTTCCTTTAAAAAATAATTATCTCCCACTCCCCGCACATCAATAAAGTATTTGGCCGTTTCCAGATAGCGGCGGTTTCCTGTGATCCGGTAAAGCTTGATTAAGGCCAGCTCAATCTCCTGATGGCCCGGATAGCCATGGATCTGTCCTTCTTCCTCACCGAAAGTGTCACAGATTAAGTCTGCAAATTTAGAAACAATGTTTAAAAACGCCTCTTTTCCCGTTGCCTCATAATAAGCTACCGCGGCCTCTATCATATGGCCGGCCGTATAAAGCTCATGGCCTTCCATCAGATTGGTGAACCGGCGGCCCGGCTCCTCTATGGTAAAATACGTATTTAAATAGCCATCCTTCTGCTGTGCTCTCCCGATCAGGGCGATTGTCTCATCCGCCTGTTTTTCCAGTGCCTCATCCCGTCCCATGGATAAAACGAAGCCTACGGCCTCCAGCCATTTTGCCACATCTGTATCCTGAAACACAGCGCCTTTAAAACTCCCCTCTTTTTCCCCGGCCGCTATTTTAAAGTTTTCGATGCAGTGGCTGGTTTCCACATCCTTCCGCCTGTCGTTTAGTACCTCCCATTGATAAGGGAGTATCACCTCTTTTACCAGGCCGATATATTTGTTCCAAAATGCGTCCTGAATCTTAATCTTATTTAAGGGAACTGCTGAATTTGCAGTCTTTTTCATATTTATACTGTATTCCTTTCCTTTTATTTTACCATATTCTCTATCCTTTTGTCACGGCCTTTAAAGCTTAAGCCTTTACGGCGCCGTTGGTCAGACCGCTGACAATATATTTCTGCATGAAGATGAATATAATTACCACCGGCATAATTGTAATGATTCCGAATGCCATGGTAGAATTCCACAGCGTCTGGTACTGCTGGACATAATTGTAAATGCTGGAGGTGATTGGCCGGAGCTTTGGATTTGTCATAAACGTCAGGCCGTAAATTAAATCTCCCCAAGCGTACACAAAGGAAAATACAGCCGCAACCACCACTCCCGGCTTTGCGATTGGCAGCATGATCTTAACAAAGGAGCTGATATTTCCGCAGCCGTCTATCTTTGCCGCATCATCCAGTTCCTTTGGGATAGAGAGAAAATACGTTCTCAAAATAATAACAGAAAAGGGTATTCCCAGGGTGGCATCGGCAAGAATAGGGGAAAGATAGTTGTTTAGCAGGCTTAATTTAGAAAACATAATGTATAAAGACGTCAGAACCAGCGTAGCCGGCAGCATCTGGGTAATCAAAAACAGGAGAATGATCATCTTTTTTGCCTTGAAGCGGAACCTGGCCAGGCCATAGGCTGCCGGGATGGAAAGCACTGTGGCGATCACAGTAGCCCCCGCCGATATAATCAGGCTGTTTTTAAAGCCCTGGAGCGTGTCGCTGGAAGCCGAAAGCTGCTTCCGGAACGCTTCCATCGTTAAATTTCTCGGCCATAAAGGGGTGGGAATCTCAAAAATTTCCACCTGGCTTTTCAGCGCTGTCACAAGCATCCAGTACAGCGGGAAAATGAAAATCACAAAAATCAAAGCGCCGGTAACCAACAGAACTGCTTTTTTTCTCATTTCATGCTTCATATTACATCACCTCGTCATCACTGATTGTCCGCAGGTAGAAAAAGCCTACAAACAGAAGAATTAAAAACAGTATATTGGCGGATGCCGCCCCCCTGCTGAACTGAAATTCCTCAAAGGACAGCCGGTATGCATAGGTGGAAACAAGCTCCGTGGAATTGATGGGACCGCCCTTTGTCATCACCCATACAAGATCAAACACCTTAAAGGTATAGACAAAGCCAAGGGTCAGAACAGACATAATGGCCGGCTTTATCATGGGAATGGTGATGTAAACCAGCTTCTGCAGCTTATTGGCACCGTCTAAAGAAGCGCTCTCATATATTTCTTCGGGAACCGTAGTGAGCCCTGTTAAGATCAGCATCATGTTAAATGGAATTCCGATCCAGATATTGGCGGTTATGATCGCGGCCATGGCCGTGTTTCCGTTTAAAAGCCATTCCACAGGCTGGTTGATTAAATGGGCTGACATAAGAAACTGGTTGATGATTCCTCCGTTTAACTGAAACATGAATTTAAACAAAAGGCCTGCCACCGTCACGGGCAGCAGCCAGGAAATCATGGTCACACCTCTGAAAAAGGAACTTCCGGGAAACTTCTGATTAAATAACAGCGCCAGCCCGAATCCGATGATGAACTGGAAAAAAATAGAGCCCACGGTAAATATCAGGGTATTGAGTATGGATTTCGATAAAATAGAGTTGGCATCCGTAAACAATTCCTTATAATTTTGAAGTCCTACAAACGCTTGGGCATCCGGCTTGGCAAAGGTGTATACATCCACATTTTTCAGACTGAGAATCAGGTTCTGGATCATGGGATATCCGATAAACACCATCATATAAATCAGCGCCGGCAAAGAAAAAAGAAGTCCCAGTGAAGTTTCCGACACCTTACTGCCTTTCCATTTCATGTTGCTTTTCTCCTTTCACAAACAGGGTTGTCATGGACATGGCAACCCTGTAATCTGTGTTATTTTACGGCGTCAACAGCTGCCTGGGTATCGCCTGCCGCCTGTTCCGGTGTTTTTGCCAGGGTCATGATCTCCTGGAATCCGGTCTGGATCGCAGAAGAATATGACGGCCAGGAAGGAGACGGTCCTCTCGGAATAGAAGTTTCCAGCTGGGTGATAAATGATGCCTGAACCGGGTCCTCTGTCCAGTAAGCATCCTTTGCTGCCTCTGTCTTTGGAGGGAATGAACCGTATTGTTTCATTGCTGCCACCATAACAGGGGTCTGGTCATAGTATTTTAAGAATGCCACGGCTCCGGCGGTATCGGCTTTTTCTACCACACCGATATTTTCACCGCCCAGAATAGAGGTTGCCTGACCGGAATTCTTATCAAACTTAGGAAGCACCGTAACTCCATACTTTAAATCAGGCGCATCCTTTGCAATTCCGGGGATCTGCCATGGTCCATTCTGCTGCATGGCGATATTGCCTGCCATGAAGTTGTTATTTACGTCGGACTGGGTCCAGTTCACACTCTCTTTTGTCCAGCTTCCCTCTTTAATCATATCCTGCATCAGCTGGTAGGCTTTTACTCCGCCCTTGATGACCTTATAGGTTCCTCCGGCGGTATACAGCCACTGAAGGCACTGGAAAGTTCCTTCATCGGTTCCTACTGCCGCATTGCCGAAACCGGTCACTCCATCCTTTGTTAGGGCCTTCGCCATGGTTCTGAAATCCTCCCAGGTGGTATTCTCATCCGGGTAAGCAATGCCTGCGGCATCGAATAAATCCTTGTTATAGAAAAGAGCCGTACAGTTTGTGGCAAAGGGGATGCCGTAATGCTTTCCGTTTAACATGGTGGAATCCATGGGGCCCTGTATGTACTCATCCCATTTAATATCTGCGTCGGAGATATCGGCCATTAAGCCCAGTTCGATAAAGGAAGCCATTCCGCATCCATCCATAATGACCATATCCGGCAGTTCACCGGAAGCAATTCCAAGGGTGAGCTGTTTCTCATAATCGGAAAAGGGCACATAGACATGGCTGGCCGTAAACTGGTCCTGAGAGGAATTAAATCCCTCAATTAAACTCTGCATCATGGCTTTCTGGGCATCTGTCTCAAAGTAATCCCAGATCACAACCTCTTTCTTTTCTCCGGAAGCCGCCGTACTGTCTTTGGCTGTTGTCTCACTGCTTCCTGCCGTTGTCCCCGCTGTCGTACCGGGCGCCGCCACCGTCTGTCCCCCGCCGGAGCTTCCGCAGCCGCTAAGAGCTGTGCACGCAAGAGCCGCAGCAGCAGCCAGCGCCATCATGTTTTTTCTCATAAAAAATATCCTCCTTTAATCATTTAGAATTTGTTTCTTCTGTAAATGATTATAAAAGAGGATATTCATTCCGAGAACTCTAATAAATTAAGCTTGGTGGACTATCTTTAACTAATTTTCCTTCATACTTTCTGAAAGCTCCACCGCTGCTTCCTCAGGTGATTTTTCATTCATAATCACCTGATAGGTCAGACGGGAGGCGGAAGAGGAAACCGCTTTCCAGTTTGTAAAGCCCACTCTGGATACACATGCGCTCATTTGTGCCGCAAACACCCGGTAATCAGGATCCTGGCCCATGTTTTTTTCCGTAAGAGCGATTCTGGGAGGAAAGGTATTGGACTGGAGCGCAGTCTCCATCATAATGGTGTCCTGGCTGTAAAATTTTAAGAAAGCCATGGCCCCTTCCGTATTCTTGCCCTTCACCACTCCCAAATTTTCACCGCCCATAACGGTCCGCCCGGATGCCTCGCCGGGAAAGGAAGTGATTCCATAGGGAACACCTGCTTCTTTTAAGATGGACAGGACCCACGGCCCATTTTCCATCATCGCCACTTCTCCTGACGCAAATTTTCTTGCCAGATCCGTCTGGGACCAGTTGACGCAGTTGGCATCCATGGCGCCGTTTTCCACAAGGCCGTGAATTAAGTCAAAGGCCCGTTCCGTCTTTTCACCGCCGATCTCATCCACCTTTTCTCCCGAGGAGAGAATCCAGGAGACCATCTGAAAGGCAGACTGCTCCCCCTCAATGGCGGACATGGCAAATCCATAGGTGTTATTCTTTGTCAGCTTCCGGGCTGCCGCAGAAAACTCTTCCCAGGTTTTTGGAGGGGCAAGGCCTGCTTCTGCAAGCATATCTTTATTATAGAAAAGGGCCAGATTGTTGCAGGAAAAGGGATACCCGTAAATCCTTTCCCTGTATTCCACGGACTTCCATACCTCCGGGTAATAATCTCTTTTATCCGCCCATTGCTGGAGGTCCTCTGTAATATCCTCAAACAGCCCTAAATCCACGTAATTTTTCATGTCCGGGTTATCAATCAGTACCATATCCGGCAGATCCTTTCCGGTAAAACCGATGGCAAGACGCTTTGAGAATTCAGTCATGGGCACGTATTTCCATTCTGCCGTATACCTGCTTTGGGAGGAATTGAAATCAGAAACCAGCTTATCCAAGGCTTTTCTCTGCCCATCCACCTCATAATAAGACCACAAAAGCAAGGGCTCCCGGCTGGTTTTATCCGACGGCCCGGCTTCCCCAGGGCTGCATCCGACCAGTATACCCGCCAAAATTACAACAAGCAATAAGGCTTTTTTTTCCATTTTCCATTCTCCTTTCCCGACTGCCTTATCAGGACCTGCTTCGGAACTCTCCCGGCGATATTCCCGTAACCTCTTTAAATACCCGGATAAAATATTTGGAGTCATGATACCCCACCGCCTGTGCCACCTCATATATCCTTAAATCCGTTCCCTTTAAGAGCCGTTTTGCATGGCTGATGCGGAAATTTTTTAAAAACACAGAAAAATTCACTTCCATTTCCTTATTGAACAGGGTGCTTAAATATTCCGGAGTAATTTCCAGACTGTCCGCC
>JASGGP010000281.1:0-6433 GCA_047604985.1 Lacrimispora sp. | reverse complement strand
AGTATTCTGGCTTCAAGGAATTTTGACGGTCTTTCGGCCCTGGAAAGCCATTTGTCTGCCCTTCTTGCCAGGCGGGAGCAGTTGGATTTGCTGGTAGCCAATGTAGAGAAAACCATTAAGGCTATGAAAGGAGAAATTATAATGAGTGACCAGGAAAAGTTTGAAGGCTTTATTCAAAAGCTGGTAGACGATAATGAACAGCAGTATGGAGAGGAAGCCCGGGAAAAATACGGAGATGAGCGCGTCAACCGTTCCAATGCCAAGGTTTTGAACATGAGCAGGGAACAGTACATGGAATTGGAAAAGCTGACAGAAGATTTGAGCGAAACATTAAAGGCAGCCTTTGAGCAAGGCGACCCGGCAGGAGAATTGGCGCAAAAGGCCTGTGAGCTGCATAAAAGATGGCTGTGCTTTTATTGGGATGATTACAGCAAAGAAGCCCATATGGGCATTGCGCAGATGTATGTGGACGATCCCCGTTTTACCGCGTATTATGATAAAATCGCACCCGGCTGCGCGGTGTTTTTGCGGGATGCAGTAGCGGTATACTGCAGATAATTTTGTATGAAATGTTGACTTATTATGAAAACCAGTATATAATTGTACTCGGTCTGAAAGAGTTAAATTGATACAAATCAATAAAAAAGTTTTCTAGGGTTCCACAGCTTAGCTGGTTTGCGACCGAGAGAAAACTCACAGTTTTATGACTGTGTCACGGAAGGATAAAAGCCTGGGAGTTATCAAGATGATATCTTTCAGGCTTAATTTATATTTTGGAGGTGAGAACATGGCTTGGGTATATTTGACAATTGCAGGAGTTTTTGAAGTTGTTTGGGCAATGGGGCTTAAATATTCTTATGGATTTACGAAGTTGGTCCCGTCCCTGATTACTTTTGGAGGAATGGCAATCAGCTTTTACTTACTATCGCTTGCAATTAAATCGCTCCCGATTGGGACTGCGTATGCTATTTGGACAGGGATAGGCGCTTTGGGCACAGTACTGCTGGGCATTCTTCTTTTCAATGAACCTGTCAATATTATGCGGATTGTATTTCTCTTTTTAATCATAGCCGGAATTTTAGGATTAAAGTTTACTTCTGTTTAATAAAATAATGTCAATGGAAAGCAACGCTGTACGATGAAAGAGAGGAACACGGAATGTTTAGAGAAATGAGAAGAATCAAGCAGTTATTATCCCCTGAAGATACAATGGCGGTAATGGAACGGTGCACAAACGGCGTCCTGGCATGCTTAGGTGATGAAGATTATCCATATGCGGTTCCGCTTAGCTATGTATATTTTAATGGAAAAATCTATTTTCATTCAGCAAAAGCCGGACATAAAATTGATGCTGTTACCAAGTATCCCAAGGTATCCTTTTCGGTAATTGATGAAGATACAATTGTAAGTAAGGAATATACCACTTACTTCCGCAGCGTCATTGCCTTTGGAAAAGCCAGAATTGTGGAAGACAATGAAAGGCTGGAAGCGTTTAAGGCTCTGGTAGAAAAGTATTCCGGTGATCAGTCTGAAGCAGACAAGCATAAGGAAATAGCCGGATGCACCCATGCTCTTATTGTTGCAATTGATATTGAACACATAAGCGGTAAGGAAGCAATAGAGTACGTCAGAGCAAAGCAGCAATGAGTAATAAACCCATGACCGAATTTTCTTGACGGTAAATTTATTATGCAGGAGGATAGCTATGAGCACTCTGGTTGTATATTTTTCTTTTAGCGGAAATACGAAATTCATCGCAGAAAAAGTTGCGGAAACCATAAGCGCCGATATTATCGAGTTAAAAATAAGCAAGAAATATCCGGCAGATGGATTTCAGAAATATTTCTGGGGAGGTAAGAGCGTTATTTTTGGTGAAAAGCCAAGGCTGATGAACGGTCCCATTGATTTGAACGGATATAAGACCATCATAATCGGGACCCCTGTCTGGGCAGGATCGTTTACACCGCCCATAAAAAGCTTTATCAGCGAATATGAAATACGGGGCAAACGGATCGCATTGTTTGCCACCCATGCAGGAGGCGGAGCACAAAAGTGCTTTGCAAAACTAAAGAAAGAGCTTTCCGGAAATGAATTCATCGGTGAAATAGATTTTGCCGAATCGAAGAAAAGCCTGGAGGAAAAATCTTCTGAAGCATCGAAATGGGCTAAAAGCCTTCCTGTCTGATAAAATCCATCAGTGTTGTCTGCCATAGAACAAATGCCAGCTGCTTCCTGCCGGAAAGCGCTGGCATTTTTCTGTCTCAGATAAGCTTTTAAGAAAGTGATTCATATAGGGGAATTTCTGGATCTGCACCTTGACAAGTATGTACATTATATTTACTATTTGAGTATAAAAATATAGGGGGTGGACTATTATGACTCAGAGAAATATAAGAAGCAGGAACAAAGAGCTGTCACCGGAACGACAGGAGGAACTGCTTGGAATATTAAGAGCCCGTTTTGAGAAGAATCTGAATTTCCATAGAGATCTTGAATGGGACAAAGTACAGGAAAAGCTTGAGGCCAATATTGAAAAACTGTGGTCCCTTAATGAAATGGAAGTAACGGAAGGTGAACCGGACGTTGTGGGTTATGATAAAAACACGGATGAATACATTTTTTATGACTGTTCGCCGGAAAGTCCGAAAGGCCGCAGGAATTCCTGCTATGACCGTGAAGCGCTGGAGTCAAGGAAAGAACACAAACCGGAAAATAACGCTATGGATATGGCGGAGGACATGGGCATTGAAATTTTATCGGAAGCAGAATACCGGGAGCTTCAGAGGCTTGGAAATTTCGATACTAAAACATCGAGCTGGGTAAAAACCCCGGATCATATAAGAAGGCTGGGCGGAGCCCTCTTTTGCGACCGCCGGTACGATACCGTGTTCGTGTACCATAACGGAGCAGAATCCTACTACGGTTCCAGAGGATTCCGTGGGTCTTTAAAAATTTAATTTTATCAGAAAGAGAGGGAAACCATATGGTCAGGTATATCGCGGCAGCAGCATTGGTTTTGATCATAATACTCGTTTTCTTACGGGCAGCCCAATTAAAAAAACTGGGGATTAAAGCCGTTCAATTCGGCGAGAAAGATAAAAAAGATTTTTTAATTCCTCCATTTGCCTTGCTGTTATTCTACTCTGTATTTGCAGGTGCATTTGGTCTGCCTGAAGTCGGAAGTGAATTATTTCACAATGAATTTGCCGGCTGGCTTGGCGCAGCTTTGTGCGTCATGGGTATTTTATTGTTTGCATACGCTTTGGTTTCATTTGGAAAAAGCTTTCGTGTGGGTTTGGATGAAGACCGCCCCGGAGAGCTTGTAACAACGGGCGCATTTTCCATCAGCCGCAATCCAATTTACACAGCATTCGGGTTGGTTCTGACAGGAGTATTTTTGATTATTCCCAATTGGATAATATTGATTTATGTGTTTATCGGGTTTTGGCTTTTAAACCGGCAGATTCTGCTTGAGGAAAAATCCTTGAAAAAAGTGTATGGAGAAAAATATACGGAGTACTGTAAAAGGGTCAGGCGGTTTTTATAATTCGGCTTCGATCAAACACATTTCTCCCGGTGATATGCTTCAAAGCTTTGTGGGCTGCTGACCGGTGCATTTGATTGAGCTCCAATGATGTTTTAACGGATAGGCATAATTCTCTTTCTAATGCGGTCAATATAGTGTATAATAAAGGGAAGAATGTTGAAAGTCAGACTGTTTGCTTTCGAAGACCATACTTTTGACAAAACTATTGGCTGAAGCTCGGGAAAAACAAAAAATAGGAATTATTTATTTTTATATCGAACAATAATAGTTTTAGAATTTCCTACTTAAAATTTATAACGAAAGACCATGGATATTGATTCACTGCCTCGCAAGATTCGATCTGTTTCAAAACAAAGGATAAAAGCATATATTTCAAGGGTATTTATCCGGAATACCTTTTGAATATAAATGAAATCAAGTGAAGGAGGATTAATTTATGGCAGAAATGAAATGCCCGGTAACAGGTAAGACGAGAAGCGTGATATCCGGTGGCGGTACATCCAACAAAGACTGGTGGCCAGACCAGCTGAACCTGAAAATTCTACATCAGAACTCAGACTTGAGCAATCCCATGGGTGCGGATTTCAAGTATTCTGAAGAATTTAAAAAATTGGACCTTGATGCAATAAAGGAAGACCTATATGCACTGATGACAGATTCCCAGGATTGGTGGCCTGCTGATTACGGTCACTATGGACCGCTTTTTATCCGTATGGCATGGCATAGTGCGGGTACATATCGAATGGGTGACGGCCGCGGCGGCGCGTCTGATGGAACCCAGCGCTTTGCGCCGCTTAACAGCTGGCCGGATAACGTCAACTTAGATAAAGCGCGCCGTTTGCTTTGGCCCATTAAAAAGAAATACGGAAAAAAGATTTCATGGGCGGATCTCATGATTCTGGCCGGAAATTGTGCTCTGGAATCCATGGGAGTTAAAACCTTTGGCTTTGGCGGCGGGCGTGAGGACGTTTGGGAGCCGCAAGAAGACGTTTACTGGGGTTCTGAGTCGGAGTGGCTTGGCGACAAGCGTTATTCAGGGGAAAGGGACCTTGAAAATCCTCTTGCTGCCGTTCAGATGGGCCTGATTTACGTAAATCCGGAAGGACCTAACGGAATGCCTGATGCAGTTGCTTCCGGCCGTGATGTCCGGGAGACATTTGCACGGATGGCCATGAATGATGAAGAGACAGTGGCACTCATTGCAGGAGGCCATACCTTTGGAAAAGCGCACGGTGCAGGACCTGCAACTCATGTGGGCCGGGAGCCGGAGGCTGCCCCTATTGAGGAGCAGGGCCTGGGCTGGAAGAACAGCTTTGGCAGCGGGAAAGGCGGAGATACCATTGGCAGCGGTATTGAAGGCGCCTGGAAGCCGAATCCGACCAAATGGGACATGGGATATTTTAACACCTTATTTAAGTATGACTGGAATCTGGTTAAAAGCCCTGCCGGAGCCTTTCAGTGGACTCCGTCTGATCCTGAGGCAGCGGCTACGGTGGAGGATGCTCACGATCCATCCAAGCGGCACCCGCCTATGATGACCACAGCGGATCTCTCGCTGCGGATGGACCCGGTCTACGGACCGATTGCCAGGCGGTTTAAGGATAATCCGGAGGAATTTGCCGATGCTTTCGCCCGCGCCTGGTTTAAGCTGACCCATCGCGACATGGGACCGCGTTCCCGCTACCTTGGCCTCGAGGTTCCTGAGGAAGAACTCATATGGCAGGATCCTGTGCCGGCTGTTGACCATGAATTGATTGATGATCAGGATATTGCAGACCTTAAGAGCAAAATAGTGGATTCCGGCCTGTCGGTTTCCCAGCTCATCTCAACGGCCTGGGCATCCGCATCGACTTTCCGGGGTTCAGACAAGCGCGGCGGAGCAAACGGAGCCCGCATCCGTCTTGCCCCTCAAAAGGATTGGGAAGTCAACCAGCCCGCAAAACTGAATGCTGTGCTGGAAGTCCTTGAAGAAATCCAGGAGGAATTCAACAGCGCGCAGACAGGCGGGAAAAAGGTTTCCCTTGCCGACTTAATTGTCCTGGGCGGATGCGCAGGTGTCGAGCTGGCGGCTCAAAATGCCGGTCAGGACCTGGTGGTTCCATTTATTCCCGGACGGACAGATGCGCTTCAGGAGCAGACAGATGTACAGTCCTTTGCAGTTCTTGAACCAAAGGCAGATGGATTCCGGAACTACCTTAAGGCCAAATATTCCGCATCACCGGAAGAACTCTTAGTTGACCGCGCACAGCTGCTGACACTGACTGCCCCGGAGATGACAGTCCTTCTCGGCGGTATGCGTGTCTTAAATGTAAATTACGGACAGTCTCCACACGGCGTCTTCACGGAAAGGCCTGAAGCCCTTACAAATGACTTCTTTGTGAATTTACTTGATATGGGCACTGTCTGGAAGCCTGTTTCTGAAGCAGGAGAAGTGTTTGAAGGACGTGACCGGGCGACCGGTGAGTTTAAATGGACCGGAACAAGGGTTGACTTGATCTTTGGTTCCAATTCCCAGCTTCGGGCTATTGCAGAGGTCTATGCAGGCGATGATGCCCAGGAGAAATTTGTCCGGGATTTTGTGTCTGCCTGGAATAAGGTGATGAATGCGGATCGTTTTGACCTTGCCTGATCATTTACAGGGCATTTGAATGAAAACTTAAGGAATTGAGCTTTAAGCAGGAACGGGACCATGGAACCGTTCCTGCTTTTTTGCTGGAATGGAATCTTCATTGCGGATTCAATAAGCTGTTTCAGGATATAGTATTTTATAAAAAATAAAATCAGTGCGTAACATTTCATATGGCACAATCGTCTTTATTAGTGTACGTATGAAAATCCGGATTACAATAGCTATTGAAAATGCAGAATGCCATGTTGCAGCAGTAT
>JASGGP010000280.1:0-6443 GCA_047604985.1 Lacrimispora sp. | reverse complement strand
TATTAGAATTTTCAGGGTTTTACATACTGTTCAATCTTCTGTTTTCAAAGTGCATGTACATCTTTAAAACTTTCGTTTTCAGATGTCAGCGCAGAAGGAGGGATTTGAACCCTCGCGCCGCTACTAACGGCCTACTCCCTTTCCAGGGGAGCCCCTTCAGCCACTTGGGTACTTCTGCAGTTAGCTGATTTCTATAATTTATAGCGGCTAAAACCTGCCAACGGAGAGGATGGGATTCGAACCCATGCGCCCTTGCGGACAAACGGTTTTCAAGACCGCCTCGTTATGACCACTTCGATACCTCTCCAAATGCGCTTTTACATTTTAATAGAAGCCTGTGCATTTGTCAAGCACTTTTTTCTATTTTTTAAAATCTCTTGGAGATTTTTGTTGTTCATTTTGCTGCCCTCATCTGCGACAACTTAGGTAGTTTATCATTGATTCTGTCTTCTGTCAACAATTTTTTACATTTTTTCCAACTATTATTTTTAACGCTTTACAGATACTCCAGAAGCCTTTGTTTTGCCTCGTTTGCGGTCTTAAAATCTTCTTCTGTTCCGATCATATAATCCATGGCTTCCGCCCATACATTTACGGGATAATCGCTTGCCGGTATTCTGGAAATCACCAGACGACAGCGCTTTCTGTACGCGCAGCCGCGTAAATCGGATAAGTACATGCAGCCTGTCTCTGCAGCAATCCGGTCCAAAAGTCCGTCCCCGATACCTTTGCTGCTTGATAACCTGCTTTCCCCAGTTTTCATCTACCGTACCTTCTTTCTTCCTTTTCCTATAATCCAGCAGTTGTCAATACCTGATAATTCCACAATGAACATGGTAAAATAAACTGGCCCAATCATACATTAAATACTTTATATAACTAATAATATTGTAATGAATGCAACATGTCAAGTGATGGAGTGCATTATTTACCACAGATATTCCATTTAATGCAATACTATGGAATCAGGAGGAGTTGCCCATGTATATAGATTTCAATTTTCCAAAACGCCTCTCAGAGCTCAGGGCTCAAAAAGGTGTATCTGCACGTGATATGAGTCTGTCTCTTGGACAGAATCCCACATATATTCATAAAATAGAAAATGGACTGTCTCTTCCGTCCATGATGGGTTTTTTCTATATATGCGAGTATCTGGATATTGAGCCGGCTGAATTTTTCTCCCGTGATATTAGCAGCCCGGCAAAGGTAAGGGAACTTATGAATGACGCCCAGCATTTAACCCGTGAACAGCTTGACCACGTTCATCTGATCGTAAAGGATCTCTTGAAATCAGGAGGAAAAAAATAAAAAGGATGCTGTAGGCTGACATGCTCCCCTTAGGATAGACAAAAAGGGGGACAGCCACAGCATTCCTTTTATTTTTCAGCATTTTTTTCATAAAAGCCCGGACGATTTCCATGTTTTCCGGTGTCGTTACTTTAATATTGGCATAATCACCGCGAATCAGCTTCACCTTTTCCTTTGTCATGGTTTCCACTACCATGGCGTCATCGGTTATCTTCTCCTGAAATTGGGGGGATGACATGAGTTTTTCATAGGCTTCCCAAACCAGCCCGTATGCAAAGGACTGAGGCGTCTGTATCAGCCAGAGACGGCTCCGGTCAGGAGTGGCGGCGGCAAATTCATTTTCATCGGATATCTTTATGGTATCCTTTACAGGCATACCGACCACACAGGACCGGTATTTTTTTGCTCCGTCAATTGCCGATTCAATGGTCCGGACAGTGATGCAGGGCCTGGCTCCGTCATGGATCAGCACGTAATCACAGCCCTTTGCCGCTTTAAGCCCCTGGTATACGGAATGGTACCGTTCCTTTCCGCCTTCAGTGATTGCGGCCACCTTTAAAAAGCCGTACTTTTCTACAATTTCCTTTTGACAATATTCTCTTTCTCCGGGACCGGCTACCAGAATAATCCGGTCTACAGAGCTTTTTTCAAAAGCACTGAGGCTATAGTACAGCAGAGGCTTTCCGTCCACTTCCATGTACTGCTTGTGCACAGAGCTTTCCATGCGGGCGCCTTTTCCTGCTGCCAGTATAATAGCGGCAGTTATTTCGGAAGCTGATTCCTCTGCAGCCGGCATTTCCCGGCTGGCTCTCTTCTCGCTTTCCATAGGCTCCCTACCTCTCTCCCAGCTTTAAATTGGGAACCGCATTTAAATCCCAGCCGGCTCTGGCTCCATTGATATACTCATAATAAGCTGCCGTGCCGATCATAGCTGCATTGTCCGTGCAGTAAATGGGGGACGGATAGTAAAAATGGATGCCCGCTTTCCCGCAGGCAAGGGCCATCCCCTCACGGAGAGCGGAATTGGAAGCTACGCCGCCTGCTATGGCAACCTTTTTAAAGCCATATTCCTTTGCCGCGTCCACCGTATGGCTGACCAGCACATCCACCACCGCATTCTGGAAAGAAGCGGCCAGGTCCGGGACATTTATTTCCTCTCCCATCATGGCCGCATGGTTTAAATAGTTGAGAACCGCGGATTTTAAGCCACTGAAGCTGAAATCATAGACATTTCCCTCCACCTTTGCGCGGGGAAATTTAATGGCATGAGGATTTCCCTCTTTTGCCGCCTTGTCAATTTTCGGACCGCCCGGATAGCCCAGCCCAACGGCTCTGGCCACCTTGTCAAAGGCTTCTCCTGCCGCATCGTCTCTGGTTCGGCCCAGGATCTCGAATTCCCCGTAATCCTTTACCACCACCAGATGAGTGTGGCCGCCGGAAACGATAAGGCAGAGAAAGGGCGGCTCCAGGTCCGGATGTTCAATGAAATTGGCGGATACATGGCCTTCGATGTGGTGAACGCCTACAAGGGGCTTTTGGGCGGCATAAGCGATTGCCTTTGCTTCCGCAACACCTACCAAAAGCGCGCCTACAAGACCGGGGCCGTAGGTGACGCCTATGGCGTCCATTTCCCCAAGGCTCATCCCGGCCTCCGTAAGTGCGGCTTCTATGACCTGATTGATTTTTTCAATATGTTTTCTGGATGCGATCTCCGGCACAACCCCTCCGTATATGGTGTGAAGGGCAATCTGAGAGGAGATCACGTTGGAAAGGACTTCTCTTCCGTTTTTTACCACGGCTGCCGCCGTTTCATCACAGGAGCTTTCAATCGCAAGTATATAGACATCTTCTTCTGTATGATTTTTCTTCATTTCCATTCCCTCATTCCTCATCAAATTCCAGCTCTATGGTCCAGCCATCCTTTGCCGCTTTGGCGCAGGGAAAGATTTCCCGGACCTTATCCATGAATTCCTCCGGCCTGGTCAGGGAGGGGCTGTAATGGGTCAGCCACATCTGCTTTGGCTGGGCTTCCTTTGCCAGCCTGGCGGCTTCATAGAATGTCATGTGCTTGTATTCTCTGGCCTTTGTTTCTTTCCCTTCTTCTCCGTACATGCCTTCGCAGATAAAAAGGTCCGCATCCTTTGCGTATTCCGCAATGACCGGTACGGGCCTGGTATCCGTGCAGTAGGTGACCTTAAGGCCCCGTCTTACAGGACCTAAGACCATATCCGGGGTCAGTATCCTGTCCCCCTCCTCCAAAGTCTCTCCTTTTTGCAGGCGGCTCCAGAATTTTTGGGGAATATTGGCGGCTTTTGCCCGCTCCACATCAAAACGGCCTGTCCTGGGAATGGAAATGGAATAGCCGTAGCAAACCACATTGTGGTTTACCCGGTAAGCGTCAATCACATAGGGCCCGATCTTCCTTTGTTCCCGGTTTTCGGAAAGCTCTATAAATTTCAGTTCAAAGGGCAGCTCCGGCGCAATGGTCCGCAGAGCTCCTACCACCCGTTCCAGACCTTTGGGCCCCATAAGAGTCAGGGGCTCGGTCCGTTCCGCATTTCCCATGGTTAAGAGAAGTCCGGGAAGACCGCTGATATGGTCCGCGTGATAATGGGTAAAACAGATGAGGTCAATGGGTTTTGGGCTCCAGCCCTTTTCCTTTAAAGCAATCTGGTTCCTTCTCCGCAGTCAATGAGAAGATCGCTCCCGCCGCATCTGGCCATCATGGCCGTCAGCCACCGGTACGGCAGGGGCATCATTCCTCCGGTTCCCAGCAAACATATATCCAACATAAAATTCCCTCTTTCCCGCCCACGATCTTCAGGCGATGCTCGCCCCGTTTGATCGGGCGCAGAGGTATACCCTTACAGTGCTCCCTCTTTCCTGCCCGCGATTTCCGGACAAAACCTGTCCGATTCTTATGGGGTCAGAGGTATACACAGAGTATTTCCTCTCTTTTATTCATCACTAAAAAGCGGTCTGAAACCGCCTCATGAAATCATATCACAAAGCAGAGGGAATTAGCAACTATAAATATTTTAACTAAAAAATTTGGCGTTACTATTCAGCCCAATATTTCTATAGGGCGGAACGCCCGGCATGAATAATTTGGCGGTCGATGCATGAATTTTCAAAAATACATTTCATCCGCCAAATTATGAATGGCATGGCTGAATAGTAACAATTCGACAACTACAGGTATTCCAGCTGTTCCTCTATCTCTACAGGAATTTTGAATTCTTGAATCATTGCGTCATAACATTCTTCACATAAATCAAAATGATGAACTTCCCCATCCTTTTCCGAAAAGAAATCCCAGGTATGATTGATGTTCACTACCCCCTCCCGGGCTACTCCCTCCGATACAATGATTTTTTTTCCGCAGCAGTTACATACAACCGTTTCAAGCTGACCGCCGTTTCTGTACTTTCTCATCTTACTCTCACCTTTCCTTTTTGTTGTCCATGCTTTTCGGACATAGAGGTATACCCGCAGGGTGCTTCCTTTTTGTTGTCCGCGTTCTTTCCAGACATGAAAGTATACCCGCAGGGTGCTTCCTTATCATCGCCCATGCTGTTTGGCCATAATGGCATGACTGCAAGGCGCTCCCTTTTCGCATTTTCCAGATATGTCCTATTTCCGCTCTCCTTGTCCCAGGGATAGAAAAAAGGGCATCCTCACTGGATACCCCTACATTATAAACGGTGTTGTCCCCTATTTTTAGTGGTAAATGTTTCAAATCCGGCAGGCCTTCATAATGACCGCGTTTTCAACAGGGTCCCGGTAATAATCTTTCCGGATTCCCTCCTCTGAAAAACCGTAGGATCTATAAAGGTTTCTGGCTTTTTCGTTGCTTTCCCGCACCTCTAAAAACATGGTTTCAGCCTTCTTTTTTCTGGAATATTCCACCATCTGGTCCATAAGTTTCTTAGAAAGGCCCCTCCCCTGAAACTCCGGCGAAACGGCGATCCGCAGCAGTTCCCCTTCCCCGGCTATGATGCGGAAGACGCAGTATCCCAAAACCCCTTCCTTTTCTTTAAGCACCAGCCATGTGTCAAGGCTGCTTTCCAGTCCCTCCCTTACAGATTCCCGGGACCAGAAATCGGAAAAACACCTTTCTTCTATTTTAGAGATTCCGGAGATGTCCTCCGGTCCCATCTCATGAACCATGAGCTTCTCCCTTCATGGCTGCTTCTTCCCGTTCCCGCTCTGCCTGGGGCTTTCTCAAATAATCCGGGGCATGATCCTGGGGGGAAATGGTTTTCCCCTCTTCATAATACCGGCTTCCCAAGGCCGCAACGGCTGCGGCCCGCTGCCGGTTTAAATGGGCCGGGGCAAATTCATAGGGCACCGTCATTTCTCCGGCAATACGGTTTTTATAGACAGGAACACCGTCTCCTAAAAATACCACCTTTTGCCCGGCTTTGTTTAATTCCTTAATTAAATCTCCAATATCCATGGCGCACTGGTCTTTTACCACGGAAAAACCATTTTCGTTCTGATAAATGCCTGTGTATACCTGATCTCTTCTGGCATCCATAATTGGACAGACCGTAAAGGCGCAGCCATAGAGATTATAGGCCATGGCATCTACGGTGGGAACGGAAACCAGGGGCTTTTTTAAAGCCAGGCCTAAACCTTTTCCCGTCGCCGAGCCGATCCGAAGGCCCGTAAAGGAACCGGGGCCTCCGGAAACGGCAATGGCGTCTATGGTTTCTAAATCCAGCTCCACCATTTTTACAATCTCATCCAGCATGGGGAGAAGGGTCTGAGAATGGGTTTTCTTAAAATTCACCGTGTATTCCGCGGTCAGCACATCATCCGTCACCACTGCAACGGAAGCTACCAGAGACGAGCTTTCTATTCCAAGTATCCTCATTTATATTCCCTCCACGGTTATTTTCCTGTAATCAAAGCCCTTTTCCAAATCCTTTTCAATGGTTATGGTCACCACGTCTTCGGGAAGGACTTCCTCAATTAAGTTGGACCATTCCACAAGACTTACCCCGTCGCCGTAAAAACAGTCCTCGTAGCCGATTTCATCCATTTCACTGACATCCCCGATCCGGTATACGTCAAAATGGTAAAAGGGCAGGCGTCCGCCGTCATACTGCTGAACAATGGTAAATGTAGGG
>JASGGP010000279.1:0-6543 GCA_047604985.1 Lacrimispora sp. | reverse complement strand
ATAATACAGCAACTAATTTTGTCTGCTTTCTCATAATTAATGCACTCTCCTTTTTCTTTCTTTTTGAAATACTCTCTGAAATTCCTAATTGCATTACGAGGTCATTATACTTCTAATATTGGAAATTATCGAAAGCAAACGCTATTTTTCATGGGTTTAATCAATATTTTTTACTAAATTTTCGAATTTTTCTTGATTTTTTCTCCTGGTATTTATATACTAAGGATAAATATTTTTACGTCGGCAATGCAGAGAAGGAGGAAAAACATGACGAGAAAAAATACAGAAGATGATCCAGAAAAAGAAAATAAAAGCGCCGTGGAGCAAAGCCTTGATGATTTCCAGGGATATCTGGAGTTTCATAATATGGCGTCCAATACCATTCATGTATACTTATATGCAGCAAAACAATTTCTGGAGCTCTATCATGTGGTCAGCCACGACAATTTGATGCTTTATAAATGTTATCTCATGGAGCACTATAAGCCCCAGACGGTGAATTTAAGAATCCGGGCCATTAACTGCTATATGGAATCCTTAAAGCTGTCCAGCTCCAAGATCCTGATGGTGCGGGTCCAGCAGAAGACTTTTCTGGAGAATGTGATCAGCCAGGCGGACTATGAGTATTTAAAGAAGTGCCTGATCCGTTCGGGAAATATGCTGTACTATTTTGTCATACGCTTTATGGCTGCCACCGGAGTCCGGGTCAGCGAGCTGGTGCAGATCAAGGTGGAGCATGTAAAATGCGGCTACATGGATATTTATTCAAAGGACAATAAAATACGAAGGATTTATATTCCAAAAAGTCTCCGTGTTGACGCCCTGAAATGGCTTAATCAGATCGACCGGGTCAATGGATACATATTTTTGAACCGCTATGGTGAGCAGATCACACCTGCCGGAATACGGGGACAGCTGAAAAAGTTCACCATCCTTTACGACCTGGACCCCAAGGTTGTTTATCCCCATTCTTTCCGCCACCGCTTTGCCAAGAATTTTATTGAAAAATGCGGAAATATTTCCATGCTTTCCGATATTCTTGGTCATGAAAGCATTGAAACCACCAGAATTTACCTTCACCGCAGCAGTACGGAGCAAAAACAGATTGTAAATCAAATCGTAAACTGGTAAGACATTATGATAAATGAAGAATTGCTCAACGATTTTAAAAAATACTTGAAGAAAAAGAATTTAACCAATAACACCATTACCGCCTATGCAGGCAGTGTACGCCTTTTTTTCAGCTTGTTTCATGAGATTACGCCTGAGAATATGCAGAAGTATAAAAGCTATCTGATCTCCCATTACAAGCCGTCAACCACCAACCAGCGGATCTATGCCATGAATCACTTTTCCCGTTTTCTGTCGGAAACAAACAATGAGGACATTCTGCTCATATCCTCTTACCGCCTTCCTTCCGTGAAAGTCCAGCAGAAGACCTTTTTGGATACCATTATTTCCAATGAGGATTATGAGCTTTTAAAAAGAAAGCTGAAAGAGGAGAAAAAATATTTCTGGTATTTCATCGTCCGTTTTCTGGCGGCGACAGGAGCCAGGGTCAGCGAGCTGATTCAGATCAAGGCAGAGCACTTAACGCTGGGATATCTGGATCTTTATTCCAAAGGGGGTAAGGTGCGGCGCATTTACCTGCCGGATTCCTTATGTGAGGAAGCCCTGGAATGGTGCAGGGGACGGGGTATCGTAAGCGGCTTTCTCTTTTTAAACCGGGACGGACATTTAATTACGCCCCGCGGGATCAATTTTCAATTAAAGAGTCTGGCAAGACGCTATGGAATTAACCCGGATACGGTTTATCCTCATTCCTTCCGCCACCGGTTCGCCAAGAATTTCCTGGCCTGTTTTAATGATATTTCTCTGCTTGCCGATTTAATGGGGCACGAAAGCATTGAGACTACAAGAATCTATTTAACACGTTCCAGCCAGGAACAGCAGCAGATGCTTGACGAAATTATCACATGGTAAATATATTTTTATTCATTTATGTTTATTTTTTTCTATCTTTACGTTATAATTTCGTAAAGGAGGAGGGTATGATATGATAATTTCTTTTCGCTTTAAAAATTTCCGTTCCTTTCCGGACGAAACACTGGTTGATATGAGAGCGGTGGGTTATAAGGAACATCCCGGCCATCTGGTTGCGGCAGACAATAAAAAGCTGATTAAAACCCTGGCTGTCTACGGGGCTAACTCCAGCGGAAAAACCAACCTTTTTCTGGCCCTTGCCAGCTTTCATTCCTTGATTTTCTGGCACCTGTTTTCTCTGGATGCGCTTTCAAAAAATCACATTATGAGGCTTTTGCAGCTAAGCAATATAAATAAAATTGTTCCATTCCAGACTGTAGAGGAAAACCAGCAGCCTACGGAAATGGAAATCTCATTCATAAGCGGCGGAAAGGTCTTTGAATACGGCTTTTCCATCCACGATCAAAAAATCCTTACGGAGTACATGACTGTGGATCATCATGTGGTGTTTATGCGGGAGGAGGAAGAATTTACCATTGGACGGCAGTATGAAAAATGCCTGCGGCAGAAGATGGGATTTAAACCTCACCACAACCGGTTATTCTGTGCTGTTTTAGCAAGCTTAAATATACCGGAAATCGTTGAGTTCATGGAACCCTTTGAAAGCTTTTTTTCAGAACATATTGTTTATCACTATGATTTCCTTGAGCCCCTTCAGATCGTCGGCAGCATGCTTATCGACGGGGGAATATGCAAGGTCCTGGAGGATCAGGCTGCTCTGGATTACAGCCTGTCCCAGCTTCGGAAGCTGGGAATACCGGTGCAGGAGCTTATTATAGAAAACGGCATGCCCAAGCTCGGATACCGGTTCAAATCCAGGACTACAGGTGAGCATAAGATCTGCTACATGGATTTTAAAAAGGTCTCCAAAGGAACCTTGAAATATTTATCCCTGTTTATCAAGCTTTATGCCCTGTCCCAGAGGGGCGGAGTTTTTCTTATTGACAATATTTCCGGCGAGTTTCATCCCACGGTTACGAAATTTATCGTGGATTCTTTTCAGCAGGAAAAAAATAAGAATATACAGTTGATTTTCACTACTTATGATGTTTCTATCTTAAACAACCAGCAGTTTCGGCGGGATGAGGTTGCCTTTGTGGATATCAATGAATATCAGGAATCCAGGCTCTATACTCTGGCCGACATAAAGGTCCGGTCTGACGCCAGCTTTTCCAAGGATTATCTGCTGGGGAAATATGGGGCGGTTCCTCTTGTAAAGGATTATATCTTATAAAAGGTATATCTTGTAAGAAGGCATGTTTTATGACATAAACAGAAAGCTGCCGTAAAAAAGAGTTTCTGCCAGGTATTGTATGTGATGCTTGTCTGTCTTTACAATATCTGGTTTTTATCCTCTTTTTTACAGCAGCCCTTTTTTTGTGCGCAATTGGCAGCAAAGCAGATTCTCTTTCAGCTCAGCAGATGAATATCCGCCTTTGCCTTTGAATGTACTTCCAATACAATATTGCATTCCGACACATGCTGATAGTTAATGTCCAGGGAATAGGCCACAAGCACTCTCAAGCGGTCCTCTTCCTCCTGGATCTGGATATCATTGGTGCTGATTCCGATCATCAGCTCTCCCACGGGAGTGGCATAGCAGGACATATTTTTCTTATCCTTTTCGAATGTCATATGGGCCCTGGAATTTCCCCGTTTGATAATATCCAGCCCCTGGCGGTGTATTTTTATGGTGTTTTTTGTTACCCCTTCCACCCCTTCCTGGATCTCGTCATACAGGATATAGTGGCTGCCGTTTTTTAAGAAATAGTCTCCGGCAGTTATCATTTCCATTGTATTGTTATCATCTTCTGCCATCTGCATTCCGCTGATGCTGATCAGAACGTCTCTCGTCATACTGTAAGCTCCTTTAAAACTCCTCAATGTTTATCTGTCTTGTCTCTTTTACCTGTCCGGGCAGGATGGAGGCGGCAAAGCTTGTGAACTTCTCCGCCAGATCGCTGACATAGAAACGGTATTTTTCCTTATCGCCGGCCTCCGGCTGGCACAGCAGGCCGGTTTCTGTCAAAATCTGCTTCAGCTCAAGTGCGGTTTCATAGGCAGGGTTTACAAGCGTCACCTCCGGGCCCATAAGCCGTCCGACCGTGGAACGCAGCAATGGGTAATGGGTGCAGCCAAGGACCAGAGTATCAATATATTTCCCTTTTAATTCGCTTAAATACCTGGAAGCGATTTCATCCGTAACAGAATCGTGGAGAAGCCCTTCCTCCACAAGAGGTACCAAAAGAGGGCAGGGCTTTCCGGTAACTTCAATATCGGAACGCATTTCTGTCATGACCCTGGTGTATACTCCGCTTCGTATGGTACCTTCTGTTCCGATAATTCCGATTTTGCCGTTCTTTGTCGATTCAACGGCGGTTTTGGCTCCGGCGTGAATGACGCCGATGATGGGAATATCCATTTCTTTCTCCACCGCTTCAAGAGCATATGCGGTGGCGGTGTTGCAGGCAATGACGATGGCTTTCACATCCTGAGTCAACAAAAAACGGATGATCTGTCTTGTAAAGCGGATTACCGTGTTGCCGGATTTATTTCCGTAAGGCACTCTTGCCGTATCGCCGAAATACACAATCTTTTCATCAGGCATCTGCCTCATGATTTCCCGGGCCACCGTAAGGCCGCCTACGCCGGAATCAAATACTCCTATAGGGGAATTTTTGTCTACCATAGTATCCCTCCCCTACTGCCGGAAACGGTCCATGGCCTGATCCATCAGCCGGTCAACCAGTTGGTCCTTGTTCACTCCAGCCGCCTCCAGAGCATGGGATACATGCTGATGGCTGTAAATCCCGGCATGGTGTTGATTTCATTGAATACCACGGTTCCGTCCGCTTTCACAAAGAAGTCCACCCTGGCCAGACCGTAGCCGTCTACCCCTGGAAAATGGCCTTGGCCGCTTCTCTCACCCGCTCTGTGGCACCTTCCGGAAGCCCAGGGTTTACCACAGTTCTTGAATCGGAATTATAATATTTGGCGTCAAAATCATAGAACTGGGCTGCCGCCAGAATTTCTCCCACTCCGGAAGCTTCTATGGGGGCATTTCCCCCTCCCAGCACCGCGCATTCGATTTCCCGTCCGACAATCATCTCTTCCACCAGAATCTTGCGGTCATGGTTTGCCGCTTCCGTAAGTGCTGCGGTAAGCTCCTCCCTGCTGCCGGCCCTGCTGACGCCCTTGGAGGAGCCTGCATTTGACGGCTTTACGAATACAGGATAGGAGAAGCGGCTTTCCACCTTGCCGGTCACTGCTTCCATATCCTTTAAATCATGGCGCATTACCGCCACATAGGCTGCCTGCTTCACTCCTAAATCATCTACAATGATTTTTGTATACAATTTATCCATGGAAACAGCTGAGGCCAGCACGCCGCAGCCCACATAAGGAATTCCAGCCAGCTCCAAAAGGCCCTGAACCGTTCCGTCTTCTCCGAATAAGCCGTGAAGCACAGGAAATACCACATGAGCTTTCCTTATTTCCGTCTTTCCATCAGACATAAGAATGACGCCGCCCATGACCGCGTCAGGGGAGAGGATGGCGGTTACGGCTCCCTTTCTCCATTCCCCGCTTTCAATAGCTTCCACGGAATCTGTTTTGATCCAGTGTCCTTCCTCTGTGATTCCGATTAAAAGCAAATCATACTTTTCTTTATTTATATGGTTAATCACATTGACGACAGACATACAGGATACAATATGCTCCGAAGACTGGCCGCCAAATAATATAACCGCAGTTTTTTTATCCATTTTACATCTCCTTGCAGATTTCTTGATTTTACAGCGTTTATATTATAACACATATGGTTACAATTACAAATAGATTCCAGAAAAAACACCCTTTGGGTTTATGCAATAAATGAAAGGAGAAACCCTTATGAAACAGAAACGTGACCTGTTTTTATGTGTTACATGCCTGCTGCTGGCGCTTTTATTCACCATGGCGGAAAGCCGGCAAAAGGATGAGGCCCTGGCCGCCCGCATTGCTCCGGAAATCCTGCGCTTCCATGTCCTGGCAAACAGCGACAGCCAGGAGGACCAAAGTCTAAAATTAAAGGTTCGCACCATGCTTTTGGATTCAATATATGAAGGTCTGGGAGAAAATGCGTCCCTGGAGAAAACGAAAACCTACGTTCTTTCCCATCAGAAGAGCCTGGAGAGAAAGGCGGAACATTACATGAAGACGCTGGGATATGATTATCCCGCACATATGGAGCTGACCAACTGCTATTTTCCTACCAAAACCTACGGAGACATGGTATTTCCCTGCGGGAATTACGAAGCCGTCCGGGTAAAAATCGGCGAAGGAAAAGGACGCAACTGGTGGTGCGTCCTTTATCCTCCTCTTTGTTTCACCGATTCTTCCTATGCCGTTGTGCCGGATACCTCCAAGAGAATTCTCCAGGAATCCGTGGATGCGGCAGATTATAAAATATTAAACCGGGAAAGTCCGAAAATCCATATTCGCTTTAAGCTTGCGGAGCTG
>JASGGP010000278.1:0-6561 GCA_047604985.1 Lacrimispora sp. | reverse complement strand
CCAGCATGGGCATGATGGCATCATAAACCTTTGTAACCTTTGTTCCCAATACAACCTGGAACTGCCCTCCGCTTTCCACTACGGAAATAACGCCTTCCAGATGTTCAACAACTTCTTTCTTTGCTCTTTTTGAATCCTTTAACTGAAATCTCAGTCTGGTAAAACAGTGCGTTAATCCTTTTACATTTTCAGGACCGCCCACACTGGATATAATATCCTTAGCTATCTGATTATAATTCATTCCTTTAACCCCTTTCAAGTATTTTCTACTTTATCATTTGGCCTGAATGACAAAATAAAAAGACCCGATTGAACTATGAGAACCATAAGACCATGCGGAAATCATGAGCTTATAGCCATAGTTTAATCCGATCTTGCCTGCATTACCAGTAACACGTCGTCTTAACTTCTTATTTAGTTGGCTTCAACTAGACACAATATAGCACTATTTGTCTTATATTGCAACTGCTTTTTATATTTTCTGCTTTTATGCCAATTTTTCGCAAAAAAATTATGCACTTTTTCTAAACTCTATTTTCATTTTAAAACTTTCGTCTGTCCGGCTTAAGCTTACCTGACGGACAGACGAAAGTCTTTACTGAGGCCGGCAAGACTGCCTGCCTTTACATATCCGCAAATGCTTTCATAATCAGAGCCCCTACGGCAGCTCCCGGGTCCTTTAAGGAGCGGGAGGCCTCCCCTCTGGTTGCAGCTCTGCCATGGACGGCAACCAGGGTGACCGTGTGCTCAAAGCCTTTCCATGCCGCGTCCGCCGCTTCTTTTGATGCCTCTTCCAATGATTCTCCTGCCTCTGAGGCCGCTTTTAAAGCCTGGACCGCCGGATGAAGGGAATCCAAAAAGGTCTTCTCCCCCACCTTTGCCTTGCCAAGCTTTGCAACCTCTGCTTCATAGGCTTCAAACAGGCACACAACCTCTTCCCGGGACAGCTCCGTCTTTCCCTTCATGGCCTTTCCCGCGCCCATGAGCCCGGCTGCCATCAGGGTTCCCATGGTGGAGGGGACCTTGCTGCCCATGGCCTTTCCGGCCTTATATAATAACTTTCCCAGGTCCGGCTCCCCGCCATCAGCTACTGCCTCATAGGCTGCCCGGAATCCGTCTGACATAGTAAGACCTAAATCGCTGTCTCCTACGACGCTGTCCAGTTCAATGAGCCAGTTGCGGTTTTCCTCCATGATTTTACTTATTCTGCCAAGCATTGCTATTAATTCCTGTTGGTTCATATCAGCTTCCCTTACTCCTTTCCCTGTTTAAAGAAAGGCGTGTCAGCAGGTGCATTTATGTAACCTTTCAGCTCCTCATCCACCTTTAAAAGGGAAATGGACAGGCCTGACATTTCAATGGAGGTTACATATTCCCCAACGTAATAACGAAATACCTTAATCCCTTTCTCTTCTAAAATCTGATTGACCTTTCTTGCCACAATGTACTGCTCGTCAAGGGGAGTCGCTCCCAGCCCGTTGACCAGGACCGCTGTCTCATCTCCTGAGACAAAGGGAATGTCTTCCAGAAGCTTTTCCATCATTTCCGAGGTAATCTCATCCGCTGTTTCCAGCTTTCCCCGGCGGATTCCCGGTTCTCCATGGATGCCCATGCCGATTTCCATCTCATCCTCTCCCAGGGAAAATCCCGGATGGCCCACTCTCGGCACCGTACAGGGAGTCAAAGCCACACCCATGGTTCTTACGTTCTCTGCGGCTTTTTCTGCGATCCGCTTCACCTCGTCAAGGTCCTTTCCTGCTGCTGCGGCTGCACCTGCGCACTTGTAGACGAAAAAGATGCCTGCTACACCTCTTCTTGTATTATTCTCTCCGGGCGCTGCCTTAGGAGATGCCACATCCTCCCCTGCAACCACGCTTTCCACCCGGATTCCCTCTTCCATATCCGCCATTTCCGCAGCCATGTCAAAGTTGAAGATATCCCCATTGTAATTTCCGTAAATATAGAGAACTCCTGCCCCGGAATCAATCTGCTTTGTCACTGCCAGCATCTGATCTGCGCTGGGGGACTGGAATACATCGCCCACGGAGCAGCCATCCAGCATGCCCTTCCCTACGTAGCCTAAAAAAAGGGGAAGATGACCGGAGCCTCCGCCTGTGGCAATCGCCACCTTCCCCTCTGTTTTATTGGCCGTTACCAGACAGCGGAGGTCGCCTTCCGCATAGGTCACATAGTCCGGATGGGCGAGGTAAATTCCCTCCAGCATTTCATTTACATAGTTTTCCGGTTTGTTAATGATCTTTTTCATTTCATAGCCCCTTTCCTTCTCACTTGTTTAAATTCCGGCATAAGCCCTTTTATATACTTCAATTACCTGTTCCTTTGCAGGTTCTAAGGGATTATCTTTCATGCAGGGATCTTTCATGGCGGTTTCTGCCAGGGCCTCAAAAGCCCTGGGATCTACCGAAAGCTCCACCAGGCTCTGTGCCAGCCCCATTCCCCCTGACAGCCGCCTGATATAAGCCGCTGACTGAAGAACAGCCTCTTCCCCTGTCATTTCCTCCGCTCCCGGCAGCTTCAGCCCCTTTGCCACTTTTTTATACCGCTTTGCCGTCTCTGTCTGGCTTCCGTTAAATTCCATGACAAAGGGCAGAAGAACCGAATTGCAGATTCCGTGGGGCAGGTTGAACATGCCTCCCAGGGAATGGGCCATGGCGTGAACCATTCCCAGCCCTGCATTGGAAAATGCCATTCCGGCGCTGTATCTGCATAGGCCATCATCTCTCTGGCTGTTTCATCATTTCCGTCTGCGGCTCTGGGGAGCTGCTCTCCGATGCTCCATTGCCCAAAGGGCATCCTTATCCGTAAAGGGAGTCGCCCGCTTTGACACAGCCGCCTCAATTCCCGGTAGCGCATCCATGCTGTAGAGGCTGTAAGCACCTTGGCATGGTCATCATAAAATCCACGTCATTGACGGCAATGGACACCATGGAGTTAGGGTCCACCATGCACATTTTTGAATGGCGGGCCGGATCAGTCACAATATAAAACGACGTGACCTCTGATCCGGTTCCTGCAGTGGTGTTCACGGCAACAATAGGGATACTGGGCTTTAAAGACTTATTGACTCCCTCATAATCCTCCACCCTGCCCCCGTTTGCCAGCACAATGCCGGCGGCCTTTGCCGTGTCTATGGCAGAACCGCCTCCTACCGCCACAAGAACATCCACCTTTAAGGCCCTTGCCGCCTCCAGACATTCATTGACAACAGTAACTGTAGGATTGGGCTGCACCAGATAATAAATGGCATATTCTATTCCGGCTTTTAGGAGACAGGCCCCTACCCGGTCCCCTGCACCGCTTTCATACAAAAATTTATCCGTGACAATGAGCCCCCGCTTCAGCCCTCTTTTTTTCAGTTCCTCCGGCAGCAGGCTCACGCAGCCCCGGCCGAAGAAGCTGACGGCCACTGAGCTGATCCTCTCAAGCCCCATATTCAGACCTCCTTAGAATTCTATATTTCTGAAATCTCCCGGATCGATCCGCGAGAGCGCATGCAGCTCCTCCCTTGTGGGAAGGGGCGTATATTCTATGCGGGAATATTTCACAGGGAACCCTGTATTGGCTTTGACCTCTTCCAGGCTGGAGGTTGGGTGTACGGTATCCAAAACCACCTCTCCCCCCTCCATTTTAAAAATGCAAAGGGGGGTGACGATCCGGTCCACATTTCCCCTTGCGGTCACAAAATCCACATGGTCCACAAATGTCCGCTTATCATGCTTTGTTCTCCAGATGATTGCCCTCTTTGCCGTTGGTATCAAAACCGCGCTTCCTGCTCCCCCAGGCATCCTGACCTTAGGCCTGTGGTAATCTCCGATGACCGAAGCGTTTACGCTGCCGGAATGATCGAACTGGATTCCGCTTAGAAACGCTATATCCAGACCGCCTCTCATGGATAAGTCAAAGACCTCCGCCAGAGGAAAAGAGGCGCAGGACCGCTCCAATAGCTTTACGCCTGCGCTGGTGTATTTCTGAAGTCCTGAGGGGGAGGGGTCCACACCGCCCGGAATATTTAAATGCACGGCATTGGGAGCATACAGCTCTTTTGCCAGCATAAGGGCAATCATGGGCATGTGGGAGGATACTCCGTGAAACACCCTGCTGCCGTCAGGAATCATGCGGGCCATGGCGCAGACCATGATGTCGCAGATCCTGTTCTTCTCTTCCATCATTTCCTGCCTCCTCTGTAATCCGCCCTTTCATAGGCTTTTAAGTATTCCAAAAGGCCGGCCTGATCCTTAAGGGCTTTAAATGCATCCAGAGCCTTTCTGTCAATATCGTACAGGCCGGGACAGGAACAGGGCGCTGCACCCTTTGGTACCCGGACCACCCCTTCCACCAGGAAATGGGGAATATCCGCCTTGTTTTTGCTGCCTGTAAAAGCAGAGGAATGCACCAGGTTTTCCGTTGTGATCAGTACCCGTCCTGCTGCCCTGGATAAAAGCACGTCCTCAAACTGGGGGCCCCCGATTCTGGCATTGCCCTCCTGGTCGGCCTCCTGAACGTGAATCACTGCCACATCCGGCCTTATGGCCCTCACTGCCGTAACCGGCTCCTTTGTAAAGGGGTCTTCAACCCGCATGAAATACTCATTGGCATCAATTAAGTCACTGGTGACAAGGCCTTTTACCGGCAGAAATCCTACGCCGAAGCTGGCTGCCCGAAGGGCGGAAATCACCGTATAACATGCGTGCTCATTCCCTTTTACAGCTCCGCTTTCTACCCCTTTCCGGTAATGAAGGGCAAGGGAGTATTCGCTTTCATAGCTGATAAAGCCCGCATCCACACTGGATACACAGCCTCCGAAGCAAAGCATATCCACATCCATTGCTCCCGCAGTTTTTACCAGCCTTAAATCCTTTCTTTTCTGGCGCACCAGTTCCCGCACCATGGCCATAGGAGCCCGGTGGAGCACATTGCCTCCAAGGGCCAGAATCTCCCCGTCACGGACCGAGGCTGCCGCCTCCTGAAGAGTCATAATCTTGCTCATGGTTCCGCCTCCTTTACTTGGCCGCATTGCAGGCAATCTGGATGGCATCCCATACGCCGGCAAAGGGTGGAGCGTAAATCAAATCCGTCATCCCCAGCTCCTTTGTAGTCATGCCGCAATGGATTGCCACGGCAAATACATCCGCCCGCAAAACAGCGCCCTTCCGTCCACAGGTCTGGGCGCCCAGAAGCTTCCGGGTACCGTTTTCATAAATCAGCTTAATGGTTATGGGCGTTTGATCGGGATAATAGGCAGGATGGTCATAGGCACTTACCACCAGTGTCTTATAATCCGTTAAAAGCCGTCTTGCATCTGCCTCCCCCATACCGGTGCGCCCAAGCTCCAGCCCGCATACCTTGATGGCCGCTGAACCAAGGGCTCCCTGAAACTGCTGATGGTCTCCCGCCATATTGGCTCCTGCAATTCTTCCGCATTTGTTTGCCACCGTTCCAAGGGCCTGGAAGCTGTTTCCCTTAAAACCTCGTTATAGACCAGACACAGTCTCCGGCTCCATATATTTCCGGCACAGAAGTCCTCATTTCCCGGTCCACCACCAAAGCGCCGTTTTTCCCCATTTCAATTCCGGTGCCCTTTAAAAACCCCGTATTGGGCCTCACCCCTGCCGCAATGATGACCAGATCTGCCTCGTAGCTTCCCCGGTCTGTTTTCACCTGCTTTACGTAAAGGCCGTCTCCAAAAAACTCTTCTACTTTTTCACCTACATGGAGCTGCACCCCGTTTTTCACCAGCTCTTCCTGGGCAAGGGCTGCAATCTCCTCATCAAAGGTCGTTAAAATCCTGGGAGCGGCTTCTATGACGCGGACATTTTTCCCCAAATTTAAAAATGCCTCCGCGCATTCGATTCCGATGTATCCGCCTCCCACAATGACCACATTCTGAACCTTGGGCAGCTTGACATACTCCTTTAAAAAAATGCCGTCCTCCATGGTTTTCAGCACGTGGACCCCCATAAGCTCCCTGCCCGGAAACGGGGGGACCACGGCTGATGCTCCGGAAGCGACGAGAAGCTTATCATAGGTATCGGTAAATTCCCTGCCGTTTTTTAAGTCCTTGACAAGAACCTGCTTCTTAGCCGTATCCACTGACAGCACTTCATGGCAAAGGAAAGTCTCCACGCCCATTTTTGTAAAGGCATCCCGGGTGCGGGCGATCATCCTGCGGTGGTCCTCGTTAAAGCCTCCCACATAATAGGGAAGTCCGCAGGCTCCATAGGAGAGAAAGCCTCCCTTTTCATAGACACTTACCTCTGCCCCGGAATCCATCCGTTTTATTTTAGAAGCAGCGCTCATTCCCGCGGCTACTCCTCCGATTATTATGATCTTCATGTTCTCTCCCTGGCTTTTATAAGGTTAATCTCCCGTTTCGCTTCCTCCATGGCTTCTTTTGCCGTCTTTTCCCCGGAAAAGGCTTCCGAGATTTTCTCATATAAGACGCCGTTTTTCTCCCCCGCTTCTGTCATATTGGGAAGGGGCCTTGCAAGCTCCATCATCGTTAACTGGACCGGTAACCAGGGGCATACCTCTGCTCCTGAC
>JASGGP010000277.1:0-6562 GCA_047604985.1 Lacrimispora sp. | reverse complement strand
CATGATAGCGGCTCTGCCAAAGTAAAGAATTAAATACAGAAGAATAATGAGAGCGGCTGTTTTCCAGCGCCCTCCCCTTAATCCATAGGCAATACGCTTATCTTTTTTCTCAGTAAGCAGTAAAATCCATGCTGCAACAGAACCAAATATTATTAGATATTGAGAAATGGCGTTCCAACCCACCCCGGGCACAATAATGCTTGCCACTGTACAAACCAATAAAAGAAATGTGAAAATTAAAAAACCAATAAAGAATCTCTTAGGAATCAGCTGATCTTCTTTGCGTGTAATTAATGCGGCCAGTATAGCCCCCGAAGCAGGATAGAACATTTGGGCAGAAGGGAAAACCGATACATCAAGCTCCTTAGTATAACCAATCCACATTAAAAGCCCTAACATATAAGGTAATGCAAAGGCAACACCTAGAAAAATAAGCATCTGAGCTTTCTCATGATTTTTTTGACGTTCCATTTCATTCTCCTTTTCGATTTGATTGTTTTACCAATTCAATGCCTTATTTCAATATTCCTGTTAATTATTCCAACTGTTCATAAGAGTGATACACCAGCATTTTAAGTGCATGTTCAACTTAATATATTGTGGCAGTCTGATTCTCGAATTCCTTACCACGATCCGTATGAAATATCTGGATATCTTTCAGATTTCCTTTTACGGACTGAAATGCCTGCTTTACAAGGTCTGCTGTTTTATTGCGTCCGGTAATACTATCATATATGCCCTTAAAGTTTCTGTCCAGTTAATTGTAGCCGGTCCATTCGTTAACCGGCGAAAAAAATCGGTTGGCATATTGCAAGGAATGAAACAGTCTCTTTTTTACATACTGTCTGGTGCGGAGAATCCAAGGACGTCAATACAGGCTTCCAGAATTCTTTTACTTAGCACCAGTAAAGAGAGGTGTGATTTCTGCACGTTTTCATCTGTCTGGGAAAGAATCTTGGTCTCATGGTAAAACCGATTAAATGCATTGGAGAGTTCATAGATATATGTACATATCTTATGAGGTGCAAGCTCTTCAAAGGCCGCTTCCATTACCGCTCCGAAATCTGCAAGGATGATCATCAGGTTTTTCTCACTTCTGTCAATAGGAGTTAAAACCATGGGATCTTCCAGATTTTTCCCCATCTTCTCGTATTTATTTAAAATTGATTTGATCCTTACAATGGTATATAATATATAAGGACCTGAATTTCCTTCAAAGGAAGTAAAACGTTCCATATCAAACACGTAATCCTTCGAAGCCTGGTTGGACAAATCTCCGTATTTCAATGCAGCTACAGCTACCAGCCTGGCTGCACTCAGTATATCTTCCTCCCTTATGTCCTCTGATCTGTTTTTGGAATTCTCCTCCATCTTCCGGTACATCTCCCCGGTGATTTCATTCATCAGCACTTCCAGACGCATGACTCCTCCCTCACGGGTCTTAAATGGTTTTCCATCCTTTCCGTTCATGGTTCCGAATCCCAGATGGAACAAACTCGTATTATCCTGAACCAGTCCTGTCATTCTGGCACATCGGAATACCTGGAGAAAATGCATCTCCTGCCGCTTGTCTACAGCATAAAGAATCATATCCGGATGAAAATCCTTTTCCCGCTGGACAATTGTTGCCAGATCCGTTGTGGTATAAAGGGAGGCTCCGTCAGATTTTTTCAAAATACAGGGGACTACCTCTTTTTCATCATCTTCACTTGAAACGTCAACCACCAGTGCTCCTTCGCTTTCAAAAGCGTATCCGTCCTTTCGCATCCTGTCAATCATATCTGGAATATAGGCTTCTGCATCCGACTCTCCGTACCACAGTTCAAAATGGACGTCGAGATGATCATAGATTTTCCGGATATCCTGTACCGAGGTATTTACAATATGTTTCCAGAGTGCGTAATAACCGGGCCTGCGATTCTGCAAAAAAACGGTTGCCTGTCTGGCTTCTTCCTTAAATTCCTCATCCGCTTTTGCTCTTGCGCTGGCAGCAGTATAGAGACTTTCCAGATCAGCGATGGTAAACGGTGCTTTTTCCGGATACTCTCCCTCATACTCATCATCATAATAAACCAGATCCGGCATTCTATACTTCAGTTCTGTAATAATAAGCCCCATCTGAAGTCCCCAGTCTCCAATATGTACATCTCCGATCATCTCATGTCCCATATACCGGCCGATCCGCTTTACGCTTTCTCCGATGATGGCAGCACGGAGATGTCCTACATGAAGAGGCTTTGCCACATTGGGACCGCCATAATCAACCACGATGGTTTTCTTTTCTCTGCTCTGCGCGCAGCCCATACGCTGGTCGTTCATCATCTCATTAAGATAAGAAGCTAAAAATCCTTCTGATATGTTAAAGTTTATAAACCCAGGAGATACGACCTGAATTCTGGTAAACAGCTCCGAATCATTTAATTTTCCTGCAATTGACCCTGCAATCTCCATAGGTGCCTTACGAAGCTTCTTTGCAAGTGCCATAGCACCGCTGCACTGGTATTCGCACAAATCCGGACGGGCAGACGGGGTTACGGCTGCCTTCTCCCTTTCATATCCGCAGGCTTCAAATGCCCTGCCCATTTCAGAGGTCAAAATACTTAATAACTTGTCCATAAAAATTCCTTCCCTTCTTAGCTGTTGATATTCTTAAACTGCTCCGCCAGCTGATATGAAGTCCCTTCCCTGGTGATCACAAAGATCGTATTGTTCCCGGCAATGGTTCCTACAATTTCGTTCCAGCCCAGTTCATCAATAACCGAACAGACAGAGGCCGCCATACCTGGCTCGCAGGCGATGACAATCACATTCCCTGACTGCTCCACTGCCCTGACTGCCATGGAAAACAGTACAAAAAGTCTGTGGGATATCTGATGCTTGGAAATAATCCTGCTTTGAATATATCCTTCCCCATTTACTCCCTTTATCAGATTCATTTCACGGATATCCCTGGATAAAGTCGCCTGGGTCACATGAATCCCCTCCCGGCTTAAATATTCCTTAAGCATTGTCTGGGTCGTGATGGACTGTCTCCTGATCAAATCAAGAATTTTCTTCTGGCGCCTGCTTTTTATATTCTCTTTTTTTAATTCATTCACGGCATTCCCCTTTGTCTGCGCGCCTAAAGAATCTCAACTCCGGCTTCCATGTCCCGGTCAGGAACCATAAGGGCCAGCTTCCCTTCCCGATCCTCCGCCACCATAAGCATCCCTTCCGATTTCATCCCTGCCAACCTGGTAGTTTTCACATTTTCCAAAACCATCACTTTTTTTCCGATAACCTCTTCGGTTTCATAATATCCCTTAAGACTGGACAGGATCTGACATGTCTTATTCCCAACCTCCACCTGAAAGCATAAAAGCCGGTTCGACTGGTTAACTTCCGTACATTTTACAATCTTTCCGACCTTAAATTTCATTTTGATCAGATGATCACAGGTTACATATTCTTCATTCTGGTATTCCATTTTTTCCCCTCTCTTTTTCCCATCAGTTCACAAGCACAGCCTGAGCTGCCCGGAACTCGTTGGGCAGAACATGCCTGAGCTGGATAAAGTTCCTGCGAAATGTCTTAACCGTGCCATAACCCACCTCTATGGCAATATCTGTAATGGATTTATCCGTATCAAGAAGCATCTCACAGGATTTGTCAATCCTGAGCCGGTTTACAAAATCAGAAAAATTGCATTCTACCTGCATCATTAAATGGCGGTTCATCTCCTCTATGGAAATGCCGAATTTTTCTGACGTTTCAAACGCCTGTATTTCCTCCTGATAATTTCTGGAAATATATTCTACCAGCTGGTAAGCCAGCTTTTTCTCTTCTATATTAGTTATGTTCAAAACCTTTTGGTAGGTTCTCCGATAATCACTGATCTTATTTTCCATACGGTAGGAAAACACTTTGGATATATGTGCTGCATCCACATATCCAAGAACAGACGCTATTTCTTCCAGAGTCATATCCGTATACAAGAGATAATTGATTGTCTTCACAATCCGCATCTCACTGACCAGTTCATGAAATGCAAGTCCTGTCTTTTCATAAATGTACATCCGGACCGATGATCTGCTTAAATAAAACTGTTTTGCGATTCTCTCCAGGGTGATTTTCTCTCCCAGATGCATGTAGATATAACGTAAGATCAGCGGCCGGTTGTCTTCCGAACCGTTTTTCATACATAACTTTTTATCCCGGTTATCCATCACACGGCAAAATACGATGATCAAAGAAGAAATCAGCATAATAATATTTATCTCCTGATAGGATCTTCTTTCCCTGAAATCCAATACAGATTCAACCCCTGCCTCTTCCCTGATCTTAAGAAACAGATATTCCACCTCTTCTTTTATTTCCTGCGTAAGATACACATATGGAGTCTCTTCCAGTTTCTTTAAAGCAGAAACCGGATCTGACATGGAGGAAGAGGATTTTATGGTTTCCGCCACCACATCATAATTATATTTAACGATTTCGAAGCTTAAGACTTTTTCCACAGCCACAATCTGCGTACACTCCCATGGCAGTATGGAAAGCAGTATCCCTGATTTTAATTCATACCGCTCCCTGTCTATTTCAATACTTCCTTTTCCTTCTCTTACCAAAATGAATCTCGGACTTTTGTGATACAACGGCAAAGTTCTTTCCGCGATTGTTTCGTAATCAAAGGTGCATATTTTTTTTATATCTATCTTTGAGCAGAATTGTGTCTGCAGCTCAATATACTCCTTCATCTTATCAAATCCTTCCAGATTTTGCGTAATACGTTTATAAGCTATCGTATATTCATTTGTTTTCTAAAAATATAAGTAGTTTTATTCACACCTCGGGGGAAAATATCCCATTTTACCTGTATACAAATAAAATGGGATCATATTTTCTTCATGATCTTATTTGTTGACAATCCTTGTCCCGGTTTTACCGCTTAAAGCCTCTGCTGCCTTTTCCAGAGAACAGATAATGGATACGCCCTCCTTTTTCTGCTCTATGAATTTCATAGCAGCCTTTACCTTGGGAAGCATACTTCCTGCAGCGAAATGCCCTTCTTTTATGTACTGCTCTGCCTGGGAGAGAGTGATCTGGGAAAGATCCTCCTGGTCCGGTTTTCCAAAGCGAATGGAAACCTTATCTACAGCTGTCAGTATAACAAATGCATCTGCATTCACCAGCTCTGCCAGCTTTTCGGCTGCCAGGTCCTTATCAACCACCGCGGCAACTCCATGATAGGAGCCATCCGGCTCCTTTACTACGGGAATTCCCCCGCCGCCCCCTGCAATGACGACATGATGGGCATTGATCAGCGTATTTAGGGAAATTCTTTCATAGATGCTACCGGCTGGGGAGAGGCGACCACCGGCGGTATCCCCGTCCGGAATCCTCTACATACATCTGCCCTGTTTCCGCCATCAGGCGCCCGGCTTCTGCTTCATCATAATATCTGCCTATGGGCTTCGTGGGATTTTTAAAAGCCGGATCTTTTTCGTCTACGATCACCTGTGTCAGCATGGTAATCACAACCGTATCCTGAATCTGATTCTTAACAAGCTCCTGATCAATGGCCTGCTGGAGATGATAGCCTATATACCCCTGACTCATTGCCGTACACTCAGGAAGATGCATTTCAGGTACGATTCCAGCCTCATGACCTTTCTCAAAAGCAAGGTTGATCATTCCTACCTGCGGACCATTGCCATGGCATACGACCACCTCATATCCTGCCTTCACTATTTTCACGACTGCTTCCGCCGTAATTCTTACCCGCTCCAGCTGTTCTTCTGATGTATTGCCCAGTGCATTTCCGCCCAGGGCGATTACAATTCTTTTCACCTGACCAACCTTTCTAGCAAAGTGTCGCATACATCACAGCTTTAATGGTATGCATACGATTTTCTGCCTCATCAAAAACCTTGGAATATTTTGCTTCAAATACCTCATCTGTTGCTTCCATTTCAGCCAGACCGAATTTCTGATAGATATCCTCGCCGATGGCAGTTTTTCTGTCATGGAAAGAGGGGAGGCAATGCATGAAGATGGCCTGACTGCCTGCATTCTCCATGATCTTTTCATTTACCTGATATGGGCTCAGCAGCTTGATCCGTGTCTCCCATACACTATCCGGCTCTCCCATGGAAACCCATATATCCGTATAGACAACATCCGCTCCCTTTGTTCCCTCTTGTGCATCCTCCGTTAAGTTTATGGTGCAATGATTCTCTGCCGCAATCCCTTTGCATACATCAACCAGATCTTTATCCGGCCATAAATCCTTTGGAGCGCAGGCGGTAAAATTAAGTCCCATTTTGGCACATGCCACCATCAGCGAATTTCCCATATTGTTTCTTGCATCACCCATAAAGGTAAAGTTAATTCCTTTTAAAAATCCAAAATGCTCCTCAATGGTCAGAAGGTCTGCAAGCATCTGTGTCGGGTGAAACTGATCCGTTAACCCGTTCCAGACGGGAACTCCCGCATACTGAGCGAGCTTGGTAACCAGTTCCTGGCTGTATCCCCGGTATTCAATCCCGTCGTACATTCTTCCAAGGACTCTGGCTGTATCCTCAAT
>JASGGP010000276.1:0-6573 GCA_047604985.1 Lacrimispora sp. | reverse complement strand
CTCGGTGCCGCAGATCCAGTTGCTGCCGCCGGATCAGGTCAGCATGGCACCATTCCGATTCCGAAGGCAACTTCAAAAGAACATCAGTTGGAAAATCTCAATGTATTTGATTTTTCGCTTTCATCAGATGATATGGCTGCTCTTGATTCCCTGACCAGAGCCAATGGCAGAACTTCTAATCAGGATCCTGCAGTATATCAGGAGTTTTAATAACTTCTATCTTATTCTCCCCGGAAATCACCGTATCCGCATAGCTTTCCGGGGAGGATGTACATTTGGTAAATCATTGTTTGGCCTATACGGGTTCAACTCCCGTCTGCCTCCACTTTAAAAGTCTGGTAAATACTAGGCCTTTTAATTTTTGTATTGCATTGAGTCAATCCATAAAAAGGGAGGAGCCGGCAGGATCGAGAAAATCCTGTCGGCTGTATGAAAAAAAATATTTCAAAGGATATTACCTGTAACAATCATTAGTATACCGGGCGGCTATGTAGAAAAGTTGTAAAAAATGTGAAGAATTTATGAACGAAAGCATACAGCTTTCAGGCCAGGGACAATCTCTGGCTTTTTTTCATATTTTATAGAAAAAGACAAGACAAGGTGAATCTTATGAGAGACATTACATTATGCCATCCTCGCCTGCAGGTATTGGCCGCTCAGCTGGTGGAAGAGTGCAGGGGACAGGGATTGAAAATAAAGATCGGGGAAACCTACCGGACGGTTGCGGAGCAGGACGCATTATACGCCCAGGGCAGGACAACACCCGGAAATATTGTGACAAATGCTCCGGGAAGCTCCTATAGTTCCTATCACCAGTGGGGAACTGCTTTCGATATTTTCCGGGACGATGGACAGGGAGCCTATAACGAATCCGGCAGCTTTTTTGAAAAGACCGGGGCCATTGGGGCAAAGTTAGGTCTGGAATGGGGGGGTAACTGGAAATCCATCGTAGATAAGCCCCATTTCCAGCTCCCGGATTGGGGCAGTACTACTTCGGGAATCAAAGCACTGTATAAAGCCCCGGAAGAGTTTATGAAAACCTGGATAAAAGAGGAAGAAAAAACCGGCTGGGTCAGGAATAACATCGGCTACTGGTACCGCCGGTCTGATGGAACCTATCCGGTAAATAAATGGTGTATCATTAACTATCACTATTATCTGTTTAACCGGGATGGTTATATGGTCACCGGCTGGCACCGCTGGGATGGGAAAGTTTGTGATCCTGATGATGGTTCAGGCGATTGGTACTTTTTATACAATACGGCAGACGGTGGAGTGGAGGGGGCCTGTTGGCATACAAAGGATAATGGCGCCCAGGAAGTATGGCATATAGATAAAAAGGATGATATCTAAGCCGGGGGCCATTATTTTCATTTCTTGTTTATATATCATATTATAAAGTATAATTATAAATGAAAGGAGTATGATATATGAGTTATTATAGATGGAATGATGGCCGCGGTTGTCGTAATGATGGCTGGAATTGCAGAAATGATGGCAGGCGTGACGGAAGACACAGGCATGATTGGGATCATGGTCCCAGACATGGTCATGATGACAGACGAAAACGCGAATGGGATTATGACTGGCGTATCTGGCGGTAGAGCGAAGATTCAAATAACGACACAAAAAACGTGAGATGACGTTAAATCAGGAAGAGATGCAGGGTGCCCATAATATTTAAGAAGTATCCCTGACAGACATTAATAATAATCCGTGTTGCATTTTGTATTTGGCAAGGTAAATAGTACATTTTCAGGATAAATATTTATCCTTTCGGGTCATAAATAAAATACCGGGAAACCTGGCATTCATAAGGAATCCCGGTATTTACTTATATTATTTCACTAAATCACTGTATTCCGGATGCTTTCCGAACCATGCAATGGCATAGGAGCAGGTAAGGACCGCTTTTTTCCCCTGGGACCGCAGCTGTTTTGCCGCCGCTTCCATAAGCTGCCCGGCGATTCCCTGGCCTCTGAGGGAATCATCCACGTAGGTATGATTAATATTCACGGTATTCTCGTCAATGTCCGGGAAAGTGACCTCAGCCAGCAGGTTATTATCAGAATGATAAAGGGCGATCTGGTTTGGGTTATAAGTGAAGTTCATAAGCGTTACCTCCTGTATTATAATAAAGGAATTATACCATTTTCCATATGGAATATCAAGAAGCACAGGAATGGTGGAAAAGTTTCAGAAACCTATTTTCACAGGCTGGAAATGTCCATGCTTCTGTTATATTCTCAAATATTTTAATAGAAACTTATTGAAAAATACGATATTATTATATCATACAGAATCGGAACCAAATCAAAATCATTAAAAAAGGAAATGAGGTAAAATCATGAGCCAGATAAAAGTCATCATAATGGACGTGGACGGAACTTTATACAACAGCAAAAAAGAAATGACAGAAAAAACAAAGGCTGCCTTAATCAATGCGCAGGACAATGGGGCCAGGCTGGTACTGGCTTCCGGCAGACCGGCGTCTGGCTTATATGCGCTGGGAGAGGAATTGAACATGAACCGGCATCACGGATTATTTGTCTGTTACAACGGCAGTAAGGTCATTGATTGTCAGACCATGGAAACACTTTTTAACGAACCGGTGGGCATAGAAGATGGGAAAGCCGTTCTGGAGCATTTAAAGCAGTTCTGCGTGTATCCCATGATAGACAAAGGCAGCTATATGTATGTAAATGACGTATTTGCAGACCCCATCCATTATAAGGGGGAGCCGTTTAATATCATACAGTATGAAGCGAGAAACGGTCATTTTCTGCTTTGCGAAAAAACAGATTTGGCCGCTTTTTTGGATTATGAGGTGAATAAGATTTTAACTGCCGCAGAACCGTCTTATCTTCAGGAGAATTATAAGGCCATGATGGAGCCCTTTAAAGACAGGCTCAGCTGCATGTTTACGGCAGATTTTTATTTTGAATTTACTGCCAGGGGAATTGATAAGGCCAAGGCACTTGATACGGTATTAAAGCCAATGGGATATAAGCCGGAAGAAATGATTGGATTCGGTGATGGAATGAATGATATTTCCATGATCCGATACGTGGGAAATGGAGTGGCCATGGGAAATGCGGTTCAGGAATTGAAAGATGCCGCAGGGTATATTACAGCAACCAATGATGAGGATGGAATTGCAGAGGCGCTTTATCATTACATGCCGCAGCTAAAAGAAAGGAAGAACTGAAACGATTTATCTGATCTTATAACAGTCACATGCCGGAAGCGCGGCTTTTGACATAATTCACATCTTGTCTGACCGTCCCATATAATGGAGTATAATTCATGAAAAAAGAGGTGTGAAATATGTGTTGCTTTTTCGGATGCTGTTGAAATATCTTGAATTGCAATCGGCGATGTAATTGTAACAATAATGATAATTGTGACAATAATAACGATAATTGCGCGGAGGAAAGAAGAAGAGCTTACTGGGCCGGCTTCAGAGACGGATGCAGGGATCCGCGGTGCCGCTGGCGTAATGACAGGGATTGTGACTGATTTTATCTGGGCGGAGGTCTGCGGGAGGCTGGGACTTCCGCTCTTTTTTATCCCCATGGACAGTCATAATCCTGGCAGATTTTGCATATGATGAAAGATACGATAAAAATATCAAAGGAAATGCAAAGCAATGACCAGGGAGAAAATGTTATGGAGACATCCGTTGGATGGAAGACAGTATGACCATTTGAAATCAGGATTAAAGGCAGAATCAAAAGAAGCATATCGTCTCATAAATATTAAAAAACTCCGAAAAATCAGAAATAAGGATAAGAACGGATACAGGCTCATTAAATCCAGGATAAAAGAAATTTCTTATTATAATAAGGCTGTAAAATGGGAACCGGAAATCACAGCCCAGGTAAAGGCCGCTGCCCAGAAAACAGGCATGGACATGGCTGGAATTGATAACCGGATTAAATCCAGGATCTCTTATTTAAATAAGATCAGAAGAAAATACGATTCCTGCGGCTGCCATTATGAAGTGAAGGACGTCTTGAGATATACCTATACGGCATCCGGAGAAGAGCTTGTAGAAAAAGTTTCAAAGGTAATCGAGCATTATGCCGGTTCAGGCTACAATATTGTGGAGATCAAGAATTACTGGCTTGACGGGCTCAGCCCCTATAATGGAATAAACACCACCTTAAGATCCCCTAAAGGCCAGATCTTTGAGCTGCAGTATCACACGCCGGAAAGCTTTAAGGTGAAAAGCGGAAAAATGCACGAGCTTTACGAGAGACAAAAATATATTAAGGATGCCTGCAGCAGGGAGTATCTGGAATTGGGAAACCAGATGTTTGAACTGATTGGCTCCATGGAGATTCCCAGAAACATAGAAAAGCTGGGAAACCATAAATAAGGGCAGGCACTTAAATCATAAAAGGGCTGCTGCAAAAAAGAAAATTTCCGGCGGATATTAAATCCGGCGTTCGATTCTTTTTGCAGCAGCCCATTATTTGACTTAGAAATCAGATTTTAAAATCCAAAGTATTTCATCGCATTATTATAGGAAATTCCCTCTATAATCTCTTTCAGCGCTTTCTGGTCATCAGGATATTCCCCGTTTTCCACCCATCCGCCGATCAGCTCACAGAGGATTCTGCGGAAGTATTCGTGTCTTGTGTAAGATAAGAAGCTTCTGGAGTCTGTAAGCATTCCGATGAAGTTTCCAAGACAGCCCAAGTTAGCCAGGGAAGTCATCTGCTCTGTCATGCCCACCTTGTGATCGTTAAACCACCATGCGGAGCCCTGCTGATCTTTCCGGGAACTGGCTCTGGAAGCAGCCAAGGATTGTTCCGATGGAAGCGTTGTCATTGGGATTCAAGGAGTAAATGATGGTTTCGGATTTCATCAGTGGCGCTTAAAGCGTTTAAGAAATCCGCCATCTGTGCGGAGGGAGCATAGTTGTTGATGCAGTCAAAACCGGTATCCGCGCCTATGTTGGCATGCATAAGGGCGTTGTTGTCACGCTTGCAGCCGTAGTGAAGCTGCATCACCCAGCCCATGCGGTTGTACTCTTTTGCGGCAAACAGCATGAAAGCGGTCTTGTATTTTAATTCCTCTTCTTTTGAAATGGTTTTGCCGGACAGTCCGTTTTCGAAGATCATGTCAAGCTCCACCTCATCAGCCGGCGCATACATAACGTATTCAAGGGCATGGTCGGAAACGCTGCAGCCCCGGCTTGCAAAGAACTCCATGCGGTTTTTCAATGCGGCCTTTAAGGAAGAGAAGTTTTTGATCTCCATTCCGCTTGCAGCAGATAATTTTGCGATATAAGCGGCAAAATCCGGCTTTTCAATGTTCATGGCCTTATCCGGTCTCCAGGCAGGAAGCACTTTCACTTTAAAAGAATCGTCAGCAGCTATTTTCTGGTGCCATTCCAGGGTGTCTGCAGGATCGTCGGTGGTGCAGATCACTGTTACATTGGACTGAAGGATGAGATTGCGGACGCTCATGGAATCTTCATGAAGCTTTGCGTTGCAGAGATTCCACACCTCCTCTGCAGTATCCCCGTTCAAATAGCCGGTGTAGCCGAAATATCTCTGCAGCTCCAGATGACTCCAATGGTACAGCGGGTTGCCGATAAGCTTTGGCATGGTTTCCGCCCACTTCTGGAATTTCTCACGGTCTGAGGCGTCTCCCGTAATGTATTTCTCCTCCACTCCGTTGGAACGCATCTGACGCCATTTATAATGGTCGCCCCCCAGCCATACCTGGGTGATGGTATCAAATTTGCGGTCCTCATAGATTTCCTGGGGGTTGATGTGACAGTGATAGTCAACAACCGGCATTTTTTCTGCATAGGTGTGATAAAGGTTTTTTGCGGAATCCGTAGACAGTAAGAAATCCTTGTCCATAAACTGCTTCATTTTATAAGTCCTCCTTAAATATATGAAATATTAAAAATTGGTAGTGCCTCTTTTTATGAGCTCCGGCGTGATGGTGGTTTTTGCTGGTACATTTCCTCCGTCCAGCACCTTCATAAGCGTATTGACTGTGGTGGTGCAAAGGGCCTCCACCTTGTTGTCCACAGAGGTGATCTCCGGAGTGGTGCACCGGGAAAGGATGGAATTGTTGTATCCGATGATGCTTAAGTCCTCCGGAACCCTAAGCCCGGCCTTGTCCGCATATTTTACAGCGCCCACGGCTAAAATGTCCTCCGCCGCCACAACCCCGTCGAAATAAACTCCGGAACCGGAAAGCTGCTCCAGCCGTTCCATGGCTCCGTCTAAGTCCTTGCTGCAGTACACCATCAGCTCTTCCCGCAGCTCAAGGCCCCCGTCCCTTACGGCATCCCGGTAACCGGAGAGCTTGCTCAAATTGCTGTAGGAGCTGCCGGAATAGAGATAGAGCACCGAGGTGCGGCCGGACCGGTAGAGGCTTAAAGCGGCGTTGTAAACCGCGGCATGGTCATCGCAGACCGTGCTGTAAATCTGTTCTCCCTCAAGCCAGCCGTTGACCAGCATAACGGGAATGTCCTTTGCCGCCTCAAGAAGGTAGGCGTTGTCCTTTGCCTTTGCCTCCACATAGTGAGAACCCGCCAGAATAACG
>JASGGP010000275.1:0-6602 GCA_047604985.1 Lacrimispora sp. | reverse complement strand
TTACGATCATCGGTTATGACCGTCTCCTTGAGAACACCACCGGCGTTGACGGCGTGGTACAGTTCGGAAGCATCAAGACCGGTGAATTACAGGGCCAGGCACTGCTTGACGGATTAGCAAAAGAAAAAGGCGCAGGTCCTTACAATATTGAGCTTTTCGGCGGCGGCCCTGCTGACCCCAACGCACCGAACTTCTTCAAAGGCGCTATGTCAGTTCTTCAGCCAAAAATTGATGACGGTACACTCGTAGTTGTATCCGGTCAGACAGATTTCACACAGTGCGCAACCCTTGACTGGGATAACTCCAAGGCACAGGCCCGTATGGACTCCCTGCTTTCCGGTTTCTACTCAGATAAAGAAATTGACGGCGTTCTGTCACCCAACGACGGCATTGCCCGCGCGATCATTACTGCATCCGAACAGGCTGGACAGAAGATCCCCGTTGTTTCAGGTCTTGACGCTGAGAACGAATCCGTTCAGTGGGTATGGTCCGGCAGACAGTATTCAACTGTAGCTAAGCCAACTGATGTTCTTGTAGGCAAAACAATTGATATCATCAAGTCTCTTCAGGAAGGCAAGGGTATGCCGGCACCTGATACCAGCGTAAACAACGGCAAGAAGGACGTTGGCGTTTATGAGCTTCCTCCTCTTGTTGTTACAAAAGATAATGCAAAAGAAGCATTTGCGAATGATCCTGGCCGCCTTGAGCTTCTGAAATAATCTATTTGAAATAATCTGTTAAAGAGAATACTTACAAGGGAGACGGCAGGGGATATATTCCTCTGCCGTCTCCCTATATTATAAATCATAAAAATATTTCTTAAGTAGCAGCGCTTTCTTTATCTCCTCCTCCGGTTTGTCAGAATAAGCCTCAATGCTCACCCGCTCTCTGTACCCGCCCTTTTTTAATATCTCAAAGAATTCCCCGTATTTTTTATCCGGTTCCAGAGGAAAACGCCGTCCGTCAGGAACTGCAAAATGTACATGGCGTATCCAGGGTATCAGTTCTTTCAAGGTTTCAAGAGACTCTTCTTCCATGGAAAAGTGGTAATAATCCACCAGAAGCCTTACCGAGGATACATCTGCCGCATCCATCAGCGCCTTCCCCTCTTTCAATGTCCTGATAATATTGCTTTCCCTCCGGTTAAGAGGTTCAATCACTATACAGATTCCAGCAGCAAAAGCATATAGGTTCACGAGCTTTAAGGCAGCCGCAATCTGACCGAATGCCCGGTCAACGTCAAACCCTTCCGGCACGTTTTTGGCTCCGCTGCTGCCAAAAACAATCACCTCGGCCCCAAGTCGTTTCGCCCGGGCTATGGCCTTTTCTGCATACGCTTTATCTCTTGTTCACTCACCGTCTCCCCTGTCTGCCTGATGGAAGCAGGGAAATAATTATTGCAGCACTCGCAGGGAATTCCTGACTGCTCCACCTCTGAAAGCAGCTGCTCAAACTCCTCTTCTGAAAGCGCCATCACCTGTGCAAGGGGAAGCTCCATGTAATCATAGCCTGATGAAGCAAGGGCAGGGATATACCCTGTACCAATGGGATCCGGGCCATTTCCTAACATATTTAAACAGCATCCTAATTTCATCTTTTCACTTCCACATTTTCTTTTTCTTCATAATATTTAAGGACAGCACTGTGATCGCAGGCTCCCATACCTTTTTCCTGAAGCTGATTCATCATCTCAAGCACCTGCTTCGTCATAGGAAGCTCCATATCCACCGTTTCTGCTGCATGTTCTGCATTGTTTAAATCTTTTATATGCAATTCAATACGGAACCCGGGGTTAAAATTGCGGTCAAGCATCATGGGAGCTTTTGCATCCATTACCGTACTTCCTGCCAGCCCTCCACGAATGGCCTGATATACCCGCTCAGGGTTCACTCCTGACTTGGCTGCAAGAACCAGGGCCTCAGATAATGCAGCTATATTTACCGCCACAATAATCTGATTCGCCAGCTTAGTCATATTTCCGCTTCCGATTTCACCGGTGAGAACCACGGAAGCTCCCATCTTTTCTAAAATCGGCTCAACCTGTTCAAATATTTCTTTTTTACCTCCGCACATGAAAGAAAGTGTCCCGTCAACTGCCTTGGGTTCCCCTCCGCTGACAGGGGCATCGATCATCTCTCCGCCTGCTTCTGATACTGCCTTTTCAAGCTCAATGGAAACTGTGGGATCAATGGAACTCATGTCTACAAGGATTGTTCCGCTTTTCATTCCCTCTAAAATTCCATTTTCCCCTGACACCACGGTTTTTACATGGGGAGAGTTGGGAAGCATGGTAAAAATCATGTCACTGTGCTCCGCTACTTCCCTCGGGTTTTTATAAGAAATCCCTCCCGCAGCAGCCACATCCTTCACTGCCTCCTCATTAACATCACAGATATTCAGCTCATATCCTGCTTTTAATAAGTTCTTAGCCATGGGCTTTCCCATTATTCCTAAACCGATAAAGCCTATTTTCATAACAAAATATCCTCCTTTCACCCTTTGCCGATTGCCCTTTTTATCTTCTCCAGAATGCTCTTCGCATCCAGGTGATAATATTCCAGCAGTTCCTGGTGGGAGGACGCCGACTGGCCAAAGGCATCCATCACCGCCACACTCTCGATAGGAATGCCTGTTCCGCGTAAAATATAACTGATCAGCATATTCAGGCCTCCATAAATATTGCTCTCTTCACAGACCACAGCTCCCTTTTTTCCTTCAGACAGTTTCTTTACCGCTTTATCATTGAGAGGCTTTATGACAGGGATGTGAATCACACTGGCACTGATTCCTTCTGCCTTAGCCATTTCTGCCGCTTTCAGGGCCTCGTGAGCCATGATTCCATGAGTATAAACCACAACATCGCTGCCACTGCAGAGCACCACCGGCTCTCCCACCTTGTACTCGGCGGAAGACGGAAAGATATCCTCCAGATCGTTTCTGCAAAGGCGGATGTAACAAGGCCCGTCAATCCCTGCAGCCGCCCTGACCGCCAGCCGTGTCTCCACTCCGTCACAGGGGGTAAACACAGTCATGCCAGGTATGGCGCTCATAATGGCTATATCATCAATTGACTGGTGGGTTGCTCCGTCTCCAAAATCGGACATTCCGGAACTGGAGCCTGCAATTTTCACCTTCAGCCTTGCTGTGGCAATGCTTTGGCGTATCTGGTCATAGGCCCTCCCTGAGGCAAACACCGCAAAGGTATTGACAAAAGGAATTTTTCCTGCCAGGGAAAGTCCCCCTGCAAAACTGGTCATGTTCTGCTCTGCAATGCCCATCTCAAAAAAGCGTTCAGGAAAAGCTTCCTCAAACATACAGCTCATGGTTGATTTCCCAAGGTCTGCCTCCAGCACCACAATATCCGGATTATCCTTACCCAGCTCAACCAAGGTTCTTCCATACTCTACTCTTTGATTATGTACTCCCATGTCAAACCTCCTCAAATGCCTGTAATGCCTGGCTGAATTGCTCCTGGGAAAGTATTCCGTTATGGAATGCGGCAACGCCCTCTGCAAAACATACACCCTTTCCTTTTACAGTATCCGCAATGATGCATACCGGTTTTCCTTTCACTTCATCGGCCCGGTCAAGGGCATCGGCAATGGAATCCATATCATGTCCGTCAATTACCATGACCTCAAAGCCAAAGGCCGCCATCTTTTCTTCTATTTTCCCAATGCGAAAACGCTCTTCCGTCCTTCCCGTCGCCTGCAGCTTATTTCTGTCAATAATCACCCGCAAATTATCCAGCTTAAAGTTTGAAGCTGCCATAAATCCTTCCCAAAGCTGCCCCTCTGCCAGCTCGCCATCTCCCACCGCCACAAAAACTCTGGAATCCAGCCCATCCAGCTTCAGTCCGGCGGCCAGACCGGCTCCAAGTGATACCCCCTGTCCAAGGGATCCGGTATTGGCTTCAATCCCCGGAAGCTTTCTCATATCCGGATGGCCCTGTAAGTTACTGCCAAGCTTTTTTAATGTGTGGATATGTGACTCCTTGTCAAAGTACCCACATTCCATCAGAGCTGCATACTGAACAATTGCCGCATGACCCTTACTTAAGATAAATCTGTCTCTGTCCTCTTTTCCCGGATTTAAGGGGTCATGCTTCATCTTACGGAAATACAAGACAGTTATAATATCAGCCAGGGACAGGATCCGCCCAGATGTCCGGCTTTTCCCACTCCAATCATTTCCACAATATCTTTTCGTATCTCTCTCGCTTTAAGCTGGAGCTCCTGTTTTTCCTTTAACTCAAGCATAGCCAATTCCCCTTTCTGCCTATCTGCTTTCCAGCATCTTTCGGATGCTGATAAAACAGGTTTCGCCGCTGTTATACACAGGAAACCTTGTCTCCTTTAAATGAGGCGCCAGTGCAGACATGGACAGCTGTGCCAGTACAATGCAGTCCACTTCACCGGACAGCTTTTCTATGGCTTCCAGCAATATCTCATTATGATGCTGGATATCTCCCTTTGAATATGCCTCAAACGCCTCGCTGCACAAAACCGTTTTTCTTTCTATCTCCACCCCCGCTTCTGCGGCTGCAATATCCAAAAGCCGTTCAGAGGAAGGTACGGTAGTGTCCAGTGTTGCCAGCACACCGATTCTTTTTCCTGTGCGGACAGCCCTTTCCATCATAGGGCGGTCGATCTGGGCAATAGGGGTGTTCACTAAAGGTCTTCCAAGGTCTGACGCATAGTTAAAGGTAGAACACGCAAGGAGAATTAGGTCCACCCCCGCTTCCTCAAGATTATGGGCATACTGGGCGAACTTAAAGTAATTCACTTTAGGAATCACGCCTGCACCGGCCTTAATATTGTCTCTCTGGATGGTATCGTCACAAAGGTGCATAACCTGCACTTCAGGAATGTATCTTTGAATAAATTCTTCCATGGCCTTGATGGTAATATGGGATGCATGGATAACCCCCAATGTTTTTTGACTTAAATCACTGCTCATAGCTATCCTTCTTTCTTTTTATTTGATCACCAGGTAAGAAACCGCATGGGATGCCATGTCGAAATTCATTTCCAGCTGTCCATTCTTCACATCTTCAGAAACATCATCACACAGCTTTTCCAGCCCGTCTCTTGCTTTAATCGCTTCATACTGCCCGCCTTTTGGGAAAATCGGGCTTCCCTGCCTGATCCACTCCCCATAGGGATTGGAGTGGTCGGCATCGATCCGGTAATGCTCGACGGTCACTCTCTCTTTTCCGATTCCTTCCACCAAAAGCCTGACAGACTGCTCTTCCTTCTTATCCCTGTCGTTGCAATGGCTGTAAATCACAATCTGTATCTCTCCGTTCTTCCCTTTTACTGCAAAACCGGAAACATCGGTAGCTTCCCCTTCTCCGGTGTACTGGCCTTTATTTTTCTCTCCAATACCTGGGTGGTTAAAAAATCCCAGATTAAAAGCTCCGTCACTGGAGAATTCCAGCTTTTCCTCTCCCAGGGTTCCATAGATTTTAAACAGGTTAAAGACCGCTTTATCAATTCCCTGGGTAGTAAAGGTTCTGGTACCCTCAAAGCACCGCTCTCCCGGAAACATAAATGCCCATGCAAGAGGTCTTACCTTCATATTATATTGCCGGCAAAGCAAATCAATTTTTTCATAAGTGGATGCAACGTATGTAGCATAATATTCTGTATTTCTGAAAATCATATTTGGGTTGTCATACACGCCGCCTGCTGCCCAACCGTCAGGATCTGCCTCCGAAAGAACAACCTCGCAGTCCTGATAGCCATATTCCACAATACAGTCAAGCCCCAGCTTTACCTGGTACACCAGGCTCTCCACCGACGGAACGGCCTTTAAAGCATGCATCTCAAAGGGGAAACCGCCTCCTTTTACATGAAAGGTAATAAAGTCAAGCTGGGTTCCCTTTTCCTGGGTACAGTAATTTGTTCCGTTTTTACAGTGATCCAGGAAAAAGCGCAAAAATTTCTGGGACCGTTTTCCCTCAAAAATACCGGTAACCGCAGGCCCTGACAGTCTCAGTTCCGGAGACACCTCATGAATAGCATTCTCGGTGTAATCATACAGCTTACAGTATTCTGCCGCCGTCCCGTTCCAATAAAAGATATCCGGCTCATTCCAAAGCTCATAATACCAGGTTTTGATTTCATCCACGCCATAGCGTGCAGCCAGATGCTCAAGCACTGCCTTAATAAAATCATGCCACCTTTTATAATCCTTTGGCGGGCAGGTCCAGCCGATCTGCTTATATTGTTCATATTGGTCCCAGTTTCCCTCTGCCGGAGGAAGATAGTTTAAATCCACCAGGTCTTTGGGCATGAACCCCAGTTCAATAAACGGTTTATTGCCGGTTTGTAAAATTGTATCAACAATCAGGTCATAATAAGTAAAATCATATAGGGGCTCCCCATTTTCATTTTCCCAGTAGATATTGGTGGAACCAAATTTATATGCTCCATGACAGTTCCCGGTGCAGAACATAAAATGTGTTCGGACGTAATATGGTGCATCTCCAAGTGCGGCAAACTTCTCTAACAGCTTTACTCCCTCTGGTATGTAAGTATAATTGCACTCATCATACCCAATCCATCTCCACAAATGCTCCTGGGGCCCCATTGTCTGAT
>JASGGP010000274.1:0-6609 GCA_047604985.1 Lacrimispora sp. | reverse complement strand
ATCAGGATCTTCAGCACGGCCTACGCGCTGCCTATGGCAATTGCGTCCAGCTCTGCAGCCATGATATTTAAAATCATGCTTCATCCTTCCATTGGAATTGTAAACAAGATATTGGGAGTCAATGTCAACTGGATCAGCGATCCCCGTTATGCCCTTATCTGTGTGGCCCTTTTGACTGCCTGGTTAAACAGCGGAATCAATTTCCTGTATTTCAGCGCAGGCTTAAGCAATATTGATGAGGCGATTTATGAGAGAGCATCGGTAGACGGAGCAAATTCCTTTCAGAAGTTCTTCCGACTGACGCTTCCGGGCCTGAGCCCCATCATGTTTTATACCCTTGTGGTTAACATTATCCAGGCTTTCCAGTCCTTTGGGCAGGTCAAGGTTCTGACCCAGGGCGGACCAGGAGAGTCCACCAACTTAATCGTATATTCCATTTACCGGGATGCGTTTTTCAACTACCGCTTTGGAAGCGCTGCGGCTCAGTCCGTGCTTCTGTTCATAATCATTATGGCCCTCACCCTGTGCATGTTCCGGCTGGAAAAGAAGGGAGTAAGCTACTGATGGAAACCATTCTTAAGTCCCTGACAAGAGATATTAGCCAGGAAGAGCTGGAAAAGCTGAAGCAGGAAGCCATCCGGAAAGCCCTGTACCGACGGAGGGCAGGAAAGCTGGCCCTTACGGCAGCAAACCTGGCCATGGCAATTTTTATTCTTTTGCCCCTTTTATATGCGGTCAGCATTGCATTCATGCCGTCCGGAGAACTCTTTACAACGAAAATGAACCTGCTTCCATCGAATCCTACCCTTGAGAATTTCCAACAGGCCAGGGTTAAAATTCCTTTGGACCGTTTCATCCTGAATTCCTTTCTCGTAGCAGGAGCGATTACCCTGGGGCAGATCATATCCTGTTCCCTTGCGGCATTTTCTTTCTCCTTTTTGGAATTTAAGGGGAAGAACTTTCTGTTCATGATCGTTATGGCGACCATGATGATTCCGGGAGAAGCGACCATTATCTCCAATTATTTAACCGTAAGCGGTTTAAAATGGCTTGACAGCTATCAGGTGCTGATCATTCCATATCTGACCTCTGCCATGGGTATTTTCCTGTTCCGGCAGTTTTATAAATCCTTTCCGGTTTCCTTATACGAATCGGCAAAAATTGACGGCTGTTCCAACTTAAGGTTTATTTACAGCATCCTCATACCTCTTACCAAATCGGCCATCGGAGCCATGGCAGTTTACACCTTTATAAACGCGTGGAACATGTATATGTGGCCCCTGCTGGTTACAGGCTCCAACCGCATGAGGACTGTTCAGATCGGTATCGGTATGCTGGACAGCGTGGATTCACAATCCATTTCCATGATGATTGCCGGCGTTGTCATGATTATCGTTCCGTCCATTTCCGTTTTCATCGCAGGACAGAGACAGTTAATCAGAGGAATGTTCTCGGGCGCTGTAAAGGGCTGACCCGGTTCAGAATATAAAACATTAAAATCTGGAGGAAAGAAAATGAAAAGAAAAGCATTTGCCATAAGTATGGCTGTAATGCTGGCGGCAGGCATGCTGTCCGGCTGCGCCGGCCAGACAGGAGCGGGAAACCAGGGCGCCGGTGGAAATACGGATCAGACACAGACAACAGCTGCAGCAGAGACCACAGAAGCCAAAGCCGCAGAAACAAATACCTCAGAGGCTTCCTCAATCCCGGCGGGGACCGCCATTACGTTCTGGCATTCCATGGGCGGCGTAAACGGAGAGGCCATCGATGCCCTTGTGGATAAATTCAATAAAGAAAATACTTTCGGAATCAAGGTTGAGTCTCAGTATCAAGGCAGCTATGACGATGCCATCAACAAGCTGAAAAGCGCGCAGATCGGAAATATGGGTGCAGACCTGGTACAGATTTATGATATCGGAACCCGTTTCATGATCGATTCCGGCTGGGTAATTCCCATGCAGGAGCTGATTGACGGGGACCAATGGGATTTAAGCCAGGTGGAACCCAACATTGCTGCATATTACACGGTAAACGGCACCTTATATTCCATGCCCTTTAACTCCTCCACACCCATTCTTTACTACAACAAGGATATGTTTGCCAAGGCAGGGATTACGGAGATTCCAGACAGCCTTCCCGGAATTGAAAAAATCGGGGACGACCTTTTAAACAAGGGCGGAGCAGGAGAAGTGATTTCTCTGGGAATTTACGGCTGGTTCTTTGAACAGTTTACCTGCAAGCAGCAGGCTCAGTACGCCGACAACGGAAATGGAAGAACGGCGGCGGCAACGGCTGTGGACTTTGACAAAAACGGATCAGGTGTATATACTTTAACTGCATGGAAAGAATTATCAGACAAGGGCTATGCTCCTAACGTAGGACGCGGCGGAGATGCCGGCCTTGCGGATTTCAGCGCAGGAAAATCAGCCATGACCTTAGGTTCCACCGCCTCTTTAAAACAGATCTTAAATGATGTGAATGGCAAGTTTGAAGTGGGAACCGCATATTTTCCAAAGGTAAGGGAAGAGGATAAGGGCGGTGTTTCCATTGGAGGAGGCTCCTTATGGGCCTTAAACAACCAGGACCCGGCCAAGAAGCAGGCTGTGTGGAGTTTGTCAAATATCTTGTTTCCCCGGAAAGCCAGGCTTACTGGAATTCCCAGACCGGATATTTCCCAGTTACGGTCGCTGCACATGATGAATCGGTATTTAAGGATAATATCGCCAAATACCCTCAGTTCCAGACAGCCATTGACCAGCTTCATGACTCTACCCCTCAGTCTGCAGGAGCGCTTTTAAGCGTATTTCCCGAAGCCCGTCAGATCGTGGAAACAGAAATAGAAAACATGATAAACAACAAGGGCACCCCGGAGGATGCAGTTGCAAAAATGGCGGAAAGCATTAATAAGTCTATTGAAGATTATAATGTATTAAATAATTAAAAAGCAGGAAGGCATTGACAATGAAAACTAAGGTTTGGGCTCACAGAGGCGCCTCCGCATATGCACCGGAAAATACGATGGAGGCATTCGGATTGGCCATTGAACAGAAGGCGGATGGAATCGAGTTGGATATACAGCTTACAAAGGATGGAAAGCTGGCCGTCATCCACGATGAAACCATTGACCGCACCTGTAATGGCACCGGATATGTAAAGGATTTTACCATGAAGGAGCTGAAAGAATTCTGCTGCGGCAAGCTCCATCCAAACTATGGGTCCTCTGTGATCCCGGAGCTTAGGGAGGTGCTGGACCTTATAAAGCACACAGACCTTACGGTCAATATTGAACTGAAGACAGGGATTTTCCGCTACAGGGGAATCGAAGAAGAATCATTGAAACAGGTAAAGGAAGCGGGGATGGAGGAACGGGTCATCTATTCCTCCTTTCACCATCCAAGCATTATGCGGATAAAGCGGTTAAGTCCTAAGTCTTTAACCGGGATTCTCTATTCCGACGGATGGATCAATATTATCGGCTATGCAAAATTAATAAGAGCCGACGCCCTTCATCCATCCGTGAACAACCTTCAATCAAAAAAACTCATTACACAATCCAAAAAAAGAAAGCTTCCGCTCCACGTATGGACCGTGGATCAGGAGTCAATGATGGAATACTTAGCTGAACAGGAAGTAGACGCCATCATAACCAATTACCCTGATGTTGCAAGAAAAATAGTAGATAAGAAAGGAAAAAATATATGATTCGATTAGTTGCATCTGACATGGATGGAACACTTTTAAACCGCTATGGAAAGGTATCTCCCCGGAATGCCGCCGCCATAGAGACTCTTCAGAGGAAAAACATCGGCTTTATGGTCTGTACAGGCAGAAATTTTGAGGATGCTTACGCTCCTTTATGGGAGGCCGGTATTTCCTGTGATATCATCTGCATGAACGGGGCCGCCGTATTTGACAGCCGCGGAAGACGGCTTCGGAAACAGCCTCTGTTAAACAGCCAGGTGAACAACATTTTAAACATCTGCCGTCCCTTTTCAGTCCTTTATGATTTTATGACAGAAAAAGGCAGCCATACCACCTCTTGCAGAGCGGAGCTTCGGAAAAGCTTTGAAGATAAAGTATTTCTGTCCATGGTTTCCGATGAGCATACCTATGAAACCATAGAAAAACGGTTTCATTTTACAACAGAAGAAGAACTTCTTGGATCAGGAAGCGATATCTATAAAATTTCCGTAGTTCATCAAAATCCGGAGGTTTTGAAGCAGATCCGTTTCTGGCTGGAAAAAGAAGAGGGAATATCCGTGGCCTCATCCGCCCCATCCAATTTAGAACTGACCCATACAAGGGCCCAGAAGGGGATAGCGCTCCTCGAGCACGCAATAAATTCAAGAATCCGCCCAAATGAAATTCTGGCTATGGGAGACAGTGAAAACGACTTGTCCATGCTAAGCCTTCCTCTTGGATATACGGTTGCAATGGGAAATGCTTCGGAAGTCATAAGACGAAAAGCGCGCCTTACGACAAGAACAAATGATGAGGATGGAGTTGCTTTCGCCATCGAAGCCCTGATTCTTTCTGAGGCTGCAGCGGCTTATTGATTTTTATTGATAATAAACAATCAAATCTTTTTACCGAATTTTGGCTTGGGGCTATTGGGTTCCCTGCCTTTATTTTTCTCTTTATGAAAAACTTTTCTCTTTTGAAAGTTAAAGATGAATTACAATGAAAAACTGAGAAAGCCGTTTTGGAAGCGGCAGAAGCAGGAGAGGGCGCAAAGGCGTCCTTTATTTCGTCTGTGACTTTGAAAATACTTTAAAAAGGTGTTCCCGGGTTTTCATGGGCCTCATGGGCCTTTTGATTTATTCAGGGAACTTTCTTTTGACAAGACTCATATCACCTTTTATAATTATAACGGGAAAGGGAGGAAGAAAACTGATTGACTGATAAAATTAAGAGAAAAGCAAGAAATTACGGTCCTGTATCTGATAGAATAGATGGGATCTGCCAAAGAAAACATGGGAAAGGATTGATTGTTCGGTCATGGATTATGAGGATGAGTTAGACCGCATGCGCGCCCGCAAAAAGCGGACAAGCGGCGAAGCACCGCGAAAAGCGGCTGCGCGCCCGGAGCAACGCCCGGAGCAGGCGGTGAGAGGGGACAGGACATATTATAGTGCAGGCGACGGAAGAAACCCCAGAGCCCGTTATACTGGACCACAAAATAATGCAAAACACAAAACAGAAAAGCGCAGAAAGAAAAAACGCAGGCAGCGGACCCTTTTTACAGGAATCGCTGTTTTAATTCTGATACTCTTAGCCTTATTTTTTCTGTTGAAGCAGCGGACCCATCAGACAGGCTATTGGACCATTGCGGTTTTCGGAGTGGACTCCAGAGACGGAAATTTAGAAAAGGGAGCTCTGTCCGATGTGGAAATGATCTGCAACATCGATAAGGCTACAGGAGAAATAAAACTGGTATCGGTTTTCCGGGATACATATTTAAAAATCAACAGTGATGGAACCTATCATAAAATTAATGAAGCATATTTTAAAGGCGGCCACAAACAGGCACTTAGCGCCTTAAATGAAAATCTGGATTTAAAAATTGACGATTATGCCACATTTAACTGGAAAGCAGTGGCAGACGCCATTAATATTTTAGGCGGTATTGATCTGGAAATCACAGATTCGGAGTTCGCCTATATTAACGGCTTTATTACGGAAACCGTTAATTCCACCGGCGTCGGTTCCCATCAGTTAAAAAAAGCCGGGATGAATCATCTGGATGGCGTCCAGGCGGTGGCCTATGCCAGACTTCGTCTCATGGATACGGATTTCAACCGGACGGAAAGACAGCGGAAGGTGGTGACACTTGCCATGGAAAAAGCAAAAAGCGCTGATTTCGCCACTTTAAGAAGCCTGGTTTCCGCTGTATTTCCCCAGATATCCACCAGCATCGGCATGAATGATGTTCTCTCCATTGCAAAAGGAATCAGTAAATACCACATTGGAGAAACAAATGGATTCCCATTTTCACGCACCACCATGAAATCGGTAAAATGGATTGCGTCATTGCAACAACACTGGAAAGCAACGTCATCCAGCTTCATCAATTCCTTTATGGTCAGGAGAACTTTACACCGTCGTCAACGGTTAAGAAGATAAGCGAAAAGATTTCTCAGGACAGCGGTATCACAACGCCCGGAAAGAACGCTTCCAGCGGAGGAAGCTCAGGCAGCAAGAAAGGGAAAGACTCCTCCTCCAAGGATACTGCTCCCGCACAAACAGAGCCCTCGGTAGAGGAAAGTACGGAGGAGACAACTGCGGAAAGCACAAAAGAATCCATTCGTGAGACAACAGAGTCGGAAAGCACAGAAGCCCCCACTAACGATGACGGGAGTCTGATAGGACCTGGAGCCAAAATAAAGGACGAAACCAAGGCAGAAAAGAAGACGGAGAAAGAAACAGAAAAGGAAACAAAGGCTGAAAAAGAAACAAAACCGCAAAAAGGCGCCGATGAAAGCCCGGATGAAGAGGCAGGCCAGGGTACCGACGGGGAAGTTGGGCCGGGAGTATAGGAGAGCGCCCGGTTCTAAAAAAGCAAATTTTAAAGCCGGAGAAAGGAACTGTTTTATGATTTTATCTGACAAA
>JASGGP010000273.1:0-6709 GCA_047604985.1 Lacrimispora sp. | reverse complement strand
ATTAAGGCCTTAGCTAAGGAATAAGAATTCACCAGCGGATGCAGCATGAGACAATCCACAGCTTCCTTTTTATCCCGGTTTCGAATGGCTGAAGAAGCCAGTCTTTCATAAGACTTTACTCTTCTTATGAGCTCCATTTGAAGTTCACCCGGTTCTTCAATCTTGTGAGGAGTATAACCATCTCTGGTAATGGTACAGCTGACTTCAACCACATCCGTATCCTTTAATCCTTCAATAGCCCCATTGTTGGGAACGCAAAGAATCATCTCTTTTGGCTCTCCAGATAATTCTGCTTCAATATATTTTAAAGCGACCCCAGCATAGCCACCGCTATCTTTCTCATTAATATCAAACGTAAAAGGAGGTTTATGGCTTTTTATCCCTGTTTCATTAGCCATATAAGCGCTCTCTCGTTTGTCATACCATTGTTCATATACTTTTAAACAATTATCAAAGTCACCTTCTATATCCATCCTGGATAATTCTTCTGTCATATGTAGATTAATGTCTTTAATCACTTCACCCCTGGTTACCTTTGCTGCAAGAATATTGGATATGGCTTCCTCACGGTAATAAAAGTAATATAAATATTCATTTAAGATACAACCCAAATGCAAAGCCAATTCTTTTTCAAAAAACCGCATATCAGTAGACTCATAAACACGGTCATCTTCCAGCAAATCTGCCATAATCTCTTTACCATTTAACTGAATGCTCTTAAAGAAAGAAAGATGATTAAGTCCATAGCATTCTCCTGTTATTTCATCCTGACTGACACCATACAGCTTCGCAAAGGAATGCAGCAAACCGCTGGGTGCATCACAGATTCCATAAGTAAAATCATATCCCATATCCCTTAAAGTCTGGGAGACTACTCCCGCAGGATTGGTAAAATTAAATACCTTTACTTCTTTTTTTGCATGTTCTTTAATCAGCTCACAGTATTTTGCCAAAGCAGGAACGGAACGCATTGCAAATGAAAAGCCTGCCGCACCTGTTGTCTCCTGTCCCAGCAAATCATAGGAAAGGGCGATTCTTTCATCTTTAACTCTCATGTCATCTTCTCCGACACGTATAGTGGTAATGACATAGTCGGCATCTGTTACTGCTTCAACAGGATCAGTTGTGAAGTAAATATCGAAGGATCAATTCTTTTTCAACTCTCTCGCCATCTTTCCATAAATATTTAATTTTTTCTCATTATTATCCATAAACACAAGATCAGTGATTCCTAATCTTTTCGCATTCTGGGATAGGCTCTTTGCGAGAAACATTGAGCGAACCCCTCCACCACCTATTACTGTAATCTTCATTCCTATTCTCCTATCTTTTTTATTAATAATCAGACTCATTCATACGGAACAATTTATTAATTGAAAAAACAGCAAAGATTCCCAAGATAATCAATAAAACCCCCATCATATTCGCATACCCATAATTATTGTCTGTCAAAGAGGTTTTATATAGATATAAAGGCAGGTTAAGGGTAGTATCGCCAGGTCCGCCGTTGGTAGTTAAATAAATCAATTCAAATTCTCTTAACATACTGGTCGCCGCTATAATTACACAAGTTCCAAGAATTGTCCGTACCAGCGGCAGCCTTATTTTAAAATCAATTTGTAAACCGGAGGCCCCGTCTATTCTTGCCGCCTCCATTACTTCATCAGGAACAGACATGACACCTGCCAGAACAAGTATCATAACCAGACCTGCATACAACAGCCAGCTCCAGGTCACGGTAAGAAAAGCTGAGCTCTGATCAAAGTACCAATTTTTAGAAAACTCATTACCGGTTAAAGTACTGATTGTGGAATTAATCAGTCCATATTTTGGGTTAAATACATTTAAAAAGATAACGCCTAAGGCAGCTGCCGATATCACATTGGGGATCATGAATATAGTTCTGAAAATCTTCCAGCCTTTTATTTTACGGGATAGTATTAATGCAGTAACTGTACCGATTCCTACATGGATAATTGATTGGAGCAAAGCCCATATTCCGGTATTTTTTAATGCCTGATGCATTCTTGTATCATTTACAAAGGCCTCAATATAATTATGAAGACCAACAAAATGAAAAACTCCGCCTGATTTCCACTCAAAGAATGAGGTTACAAATACAATTCCCATGGGTATTAGATAAATTAAAGAAAACAACAGGATACAAGGTAATAAGAAACATACCATCATTCTTTTTTTAACACGCAATTTCCGTCACCTCTATTCTTCTTTCCCCTGCCGGTAAAGGCAGAGGAAAGAGTTGATATTGTCAATTAATTTTTCTCTGCAGCTTTGGTTAATGCGGTTGCAAATTCTTCCGGAGTAATTTGTCCCTGAGCAAGCAGCGGATATTGAATGCTTATCTCATCAACCACGTTGGCATACCATAAGCTTTGAAAATCATTAATGCTTCTGGCTGCCTTGTTACTGTTTTCTACAACATCGTTTATAAGCGGATAAATGTTGTCGGAAGTTACATTGACATCAGCCGGAATTTCTCCTGTCATTTCCAACATCTTTTGCTGACTTTCCGCAGAGGTCATAAATTTAACAAAATCAAGAGTAGCTTTTAATTGTTCATCCGATTTAGATGCAATATTAAAACCAATCTTTCCACTGTTATACATAACATCTCCCGGGAACATGGCTGTTCCTATCTTGTCAGCAAAACCTTCTTCTACCATGGAAGTATCATAAAAATCACTGACCATCCAAGGTCCGTTTGCTATGATTGCTGTCTGTTCCATAAAGAAGTTGCTTGCACCATTCTCATATTTTCCACCAATTGCATCCTGAGTGGTATATTTCTGGAACAATTTTTGAATCATTCCGGCTGCATTTATGAATTCCGGGGTATTATAGTTTTTAGGCAGTGACGTATTCCTAAACTTTCGCTCGTCATCAGAAGCAGTCATGGCACCTAACAATAACGAAGTCAGCCAGCCTGAATCTGCAGTATCCATTGATACCGGCGTAATACCTGCTGCCAATAATTTGTCACACTGCTCAAAGAATTCATCCCAGGTTTTTGCCGGTTCTTTGATTCCTGCTTTTTCAAAAAGATCTTTGTTATAGAAATATCCAATTACCTGTCTGGAATAGGGAATGCCATAGATTTTTCCGTCTCTTGAATTTACGTCCCAGCATACATCACTGATGGATTTTTTCCATTGATCGTCCACAAAAGGAGTCAAGTCAACCAGCTGATCTTTCATAGAATCGATTAGGTTGTAACCGCCTGCACTGATTGCATCAGGTAAGGATTTGGAGGAGTATAAAACTTTTAATTTATCCACATAAGCCTGATCACCGGCAATCTCTTCTACTACAACCTTATATTTATCCGAATATTGTTCATTAAATGCGATTAAACGGTCATTAAACCATTCTGTACTTGTGCTGACTCCAACCCAGGAGGTGGGAAAATTAATTTCAATTATCTTACCGGCTTCGTTTCCGCCATCCGATACCTGTGTATTGCCGGTATCAGATTTGTTTCCGGTTTCTTTGTTTTTTGCCCCACACCCTGACAACATACTTATAGCCATAACCCCTGCTAATAGTACCCCTGCTGCTTTCCTAAAACCTCTTTTCATAATAAATCCCCTTTCTTCAATACATTATATTTGAGACACCATCGTGCCAAAGCACCATCAACCCGTATGTTTTTACTTTTAAAGTGATTTTTTCAGCCTAACCTTTAATTGAACCGGCTACCATACTGTCTGTAACCTGTTCCTGCAGCAGAGTATAAATTAATATACTTGGAATGATCACCATAGATAACGCTGCAAACATTGCTGTGTAATTAAATGAAAACTGAGATGTAAAATAATTGAGTGCTAACGGCAATGTTCTTGCCGTTGTACTTTTAGTTAAAATTAATGCGAACATGAACTCATTCCATGAAGTTAAGAATTGGAGTATTGCTGCAGTTGCCAGCCCCGATTTGGCAATTGGAAATACAATTAAAAAATAAGTTTTCGCAAAACCCGCTCCATCTAAATAAGCTGCTTCTTCCAATTCTACCGGTATGCTCTGAAAATAACTCTTTATAATAAACAGCGAGGAGGGAAGCCCCAATGCTGCGTATACAATGATTAGTCCTGTTTTCGTATCATACAGGCCAATCTTTGTCATAATGATATAGATTGGCATTAATAAGGAAGAAGTAGGTATTAATAACGAGGAGGAAAGCAATAATGTTAAAAATGTTTTCCCTCTAAACCGGCATCTTGCCAAAATATATGCTGCCATGGATACTACAAGAATATTTAGAATTGTACTGGCCATGGAAATCAGTAAACTGTTATCATAAAACTTAAAGATAGGAGCCAGTTTAAGAGCTGCTTCATAGCCTGCCAAACTAAAATTTGAAGGTAATGCGAACGCAGATGATAAAATTTCTTTGTTCGTCTTAAATGAAGACATTATAATCCACAATAACGGTCCAACAGAGATAAACACAAAGAATATCAGGTAAATCCATCTTAATGAATCAGATACTAATGTCCTTATTCTTTTACTTTTCATATATATTTACTCCCTTATTCACAGCGCAGGTGTCACGCTTTACAATCTTATATGGCAATGTAATCTCTACTTTATCATTTGCATTGTCTAAATCCTGAAAAGCTTCTAAGGTTCTCGTAACAAATTCTTTGATTGGCTGATGTATGGTGGTTAACCTCGGTATAAATCTGCTTGCCAGGGCAATATCATCAAATCCCAAAACCGATACATCTTCCGGTACCTTAAGCCCAAAATCATGCAAAGCAGATATTCCTCCCATTGCCATCTCATCACTAAAAGCAAAAATAGCGGTAAAGTCTGTTTTCTTGTCTAAGAATTGTTTTGTTAACCGATAACCGGTTTCATAAGTAACCGTACCGCATCCCAGCATTTCATTTTCATTTAAATTAACTCCTATTTCATCAAGCGCACGTTTGCAGCCGGTAAACCGCTGAAAAGAAGATCCGATATTTTTCAAAAAATCTGATAGAATTATTATTTTTTCATGTCCAAGACTAATTAAGTATTTCGTTCCTTCATAGGCGGCTGCAATATCGTTGATATGCACCATTTCCGACCTGTTATCAGGAGATCCTCCGGCAAACATCACCGTTTTGATTTTCTTAGAAGAGATGTAGTTAATAATATCCCGGTCAATGAATTCATCAAAATATATTACGCCTACAATGTTCATTTCCTTAAAGAATATCTTATAATGTTCACTGTCCGGTATGGTTGGTATAAATACAATTCTGTAATTATATTTTGGAATCTCTTCTATCAATTCTTTTAACGCTTCTCCATAAAAGCCCAGTTGTAAATTAGGAATCAAAACTGCTATAACGCCATTATCTATGCACTTCTTAAATCTTGGTGTATACCCTAACTCTTTTGAAGCATCTTCAATCTTTCTGGCCGTATCTTTACTCACAACATCACTGCCAGAAAAATATCTTGAAACAGTAGCCGGAGAAACACCTGCAACTTTTGCAATATCTCTAACTGTCAATGGCATTACTTTCACCTCTTTCAAATTGTTTCAGAAACAATAATTATATATAATTACTATATTTTTCATTTTTAAACTTATTTTTATATCATAATTAATAATTTAATCATAATGTAATAAAATATCTTTGTCAATATAGCCATAAGTTTTACATCTGTTTCATGATTGTTTCATTTGTTTCATAGCTTAATTGGCTATGATATACTTCCTGCCGCTTTCACGCAGCTTCAATATTGTACCTTTGCCATCCTTGAAAACGTCAAAAAATGAAAGGCACATTTTCATAACCGAAAACATGCCTTTCATTTTTTGTCCTTGATTTACCAAATGTCCAGTCCTATAAGATAAAATTAAAGCCGCAAGCTTACCTGCATTATATCATTTTGCCTTTCCCATTTGCATTTAAGACAAAATTTTTCCAGTCAACAGAATTCCCTGGTAAAACTCCATAGCCAGATGCAGGCAGTGACCACTCACAATTTCATCAACGGTATCCTCCGGCCAGTAAACAGCCAGTTTTGCTTCAAATCCGTCCTCAGTAGGCTTAAATTGGTGATATGGGCTGTTGACTTCTGTCACACCATCAACTAAGAACGCTCGCCCAGCCATTGATATGGGAAATGAAAGATCTTTATCAGCTTTGATTTGTGCGCCCAGCTCTGACTCATTCACAACCATAACAGTGACCAATGTCGGCGTCCCATATGCACCAAAGGGCTCAATTCCCAGCAGCTTGCCGTCATCGAAAGAAACATGACAAATAAAATGCTCTGGATGAGCGGAAAGACCAACTCTATCATCGTCCTGCATACCTTTCATCATTGCCATATATTCCTGCAAGCTGATACCACTAACTTTCATACTGCAGCGGGAAACTTTCATGGGCTTATCCTGTGCAAAAGCAAGTTTTTTCCACATTTCGTCCGATTTGTGGAGTGAATCCTTATAAAGCTCAATTATTTTATCGCCCGTATATTTCATACGAGTGTCGATGGAAACCTCCCAGGCCTCTTTCATAGTAAGATAATCGATCTCATCTTCAGATAAAATCCTGTCACCATCCTTGACCTCTGCACCATGACGCTTTAATTGGTGCAATACATGAAGATTTCGCTCATATGCCATCCGGTCAAGCTGTACTCCGCTCATTCAGTGCCATCAATTATAAAAGTGTATCTTATTTCAGAC
>JASGGP010000272.1:0-6724 GCA_047604985.1 Lacrimispora sp. | reverse complement strand
TCAGAAAACATAGCAAAATCCCTCCATCCTTATACAACCATCACCTGCTTTTACTTCTGGGTTGTGATCCCTCCGGGTATTTTAATGGCTTCCATAACCTGATTCAGCCATTTACCGTCAGTTAAAAGCCTGCCCTTACCTTTCATCTTTCGCTCAAACATCATTCTGAAAGGCAATACTAAATTACATGCAATTATCTGGGCCCGTGGATCGCCCGGTTCCATACTCAATTCTGCTGTCACCACATCTGTCAGCCTATTCTCATATTTTTGCCACATAATCAGCAGCCGTCTTTGAATAACAGGATTTAAAGCTATTAATTTTATCAGCTCATTAGCTTCCGCAGCGACAGGATCATCCTCATCATTTATCAGCTTTTGAATCAGGTCTGCAATTGAATCGAAAATACTGGCCTCATGCTTCCGCAAATGAATCGCTGTTATGATTTCCTCCAGCAATTCATCTTCCCCGGCAAAAAGAATATCTTCTTTGGAATTAAAGTAAGTAAACAGAGTTTTTACCGATATATCAGCCTGATCTGCAATATCGGAAACCTTCACATTTTCAAAACCTTTCTCCGAAAATAGTTTCCATGCCGTCTCAATGACCGCCTTATGAATTTTTATCTTTTTTCGTTCTCTCAAACCTATGTTTTCAAGCATTATAAACCCATCCCTTTATAATTTAATTTTAGATTCATAAGATAAAAGTCTTTGCATAAAGTGTAACTCACTTTACTTATATAGTCAATATAATTTCTCTTGACAAAGGATATGAAGTGATATATGCTTTAAAAAGTAATTGAATTACTTTATATACTTGATTTACTTATTGCCTTGCAAGAGAAATTATAACCGGGATAGAAGACGGACAATAGTTGAAGGACGGACAATAGTTAGAAGCTGGAAATATATGGGCATTGAAAAATAACAGGGAAAAACAAGGAGGATTTAATCATGAATGAAATGAAGCTATCAGGCAAAGTTGCAGTCATCACAGGCGGAAACAGCGGCATTGGCCGCTCGACTGCCCGGCTTTTTAAAGAAAACAGAGCCAGTGTGGCCGTCATCGGACGGAATGAAGAATCATTGCAGGAAGTAAGAGATGAGCTTAAAGGCGATACGCTGTCATTAAAGGCAGATGTTTCAAAGGCAGAAGAAATTGAAAAGGCCATGGCGCAGATAAAAGAAACGTTTGGTAAAATCGATATTCTGTTTGCAAATGCAGGTATATCTCAATGCCCGCCCATACAGGAAACTGACGAGGCATTTTTTGACCATATCATGGGCATTAACTTAAAAGGCGTATTCTTTACCTTTACAAAGGCACTGCCATATCTCAGTGAAGGTGCATCTGTTATATTTACAAGTTCTGTCTCCAATAAGAAAGGCAGACCCGGTGATCCGCTCTATGCAGCAAGTAAGGCAGCAGTCCGCAGCTTAGCCAGAACATTAGCATTTGATGAAGAGGTTCTTAAACGAAAAATCCGCATCAATGCAGTAAGTCCCGGAGCTATTAAGACACCCCTCACATCACAGGAGACTCCTGAGATGGAGAAAGCAATTAATGATTATATTTCTTCTGCCGTACCTATGGAGAGATGGGGCCTGCCGGAAGAGGTTGCGAAAGCAGTTCTTTATTTAGCCTCTTCCGATGCCTCCTATTTAACAGGCGGTGAAATCACAGTAGACGGCGGGCTGGGAGAAATTTAAAAAGCCCGTACCGCAAGCTGGTTGCTTTCGCCTATTTTCCATTCTCTCCATCAGAGGCGCGCAGCAGCTTCCCGGCAAAGCGGATGTTTATTCACCCATGTACTGCTGTAAAAAGCAGGGAAGCGGCGGTATTGACTATGCCATAAAGTGTGGTATCATGAATTCAAGGCCTATTGCGGCATACAGACAAACATTTAGCCAGATTGGAAAGGAGAAAGCAGCATGAAGAAAAAGTTTGCATTTATACTGATGGGAGGCCATTATGACCCGGAGGTGCATCAGGCTTGTTTTGAAACGGAAAATCAGATCACTTATATTTACACAGTCAGAGATTTTAAAGAAGCATGTGAGAAGCTCTCTTCCCTGGAAAAAGAAGGGGTTGGGGCAGTTGAATTATGCGGAGCATTCGGCGAAGAAAAAGCACAAAAATTAATAGAACTGACAAATAATAAAATAGCCATAGGCTACGTCACCCACAAGCCGGAGCAGGATCATTTGTTTTCCAGTTTCTTTTCAAGCTTCAGTTAATTCGAACATTAATAATGCGCCGGTGCAAAATGATAATTTGCACCGGCTTTGCTGTTTTATATAAGCAAATATCGTAAAAATATTATTTCCTCTTGCGGACCGGGGCTTTCAGAGATATAATTTTATACTGTTTGCAAGGCGTTTATTTACGAATGAATAGAAATACAGGAGGTAGAATTATGCAGACTGAAGGTCATACGGTAAAAAATATTGTAAACCGTTACCGCAGTTTTCGTTATGCACTGATATTGGAAGGCATTGTCATAGGAGCCATATCCGGAGTTGTGGTCGTATTGTTCCGTTATCTTTTGACCTGCATGGATGGGCTGCTTCACTCGGTTTTGAATTACGGGAAAGACCACACCTGGTTTCTGCTGGTGTGGTTTGTCTTTTTGGCCGCAGCGGCATGTGTTGTAGCCTTTCTGCTTAAATGGGAGTCCTTTATATCGGGGAGCGGGATTCCCCAGGTAGAAGGGGAAATGATCGGAGAAGTGGATCCCTGCTGGTGGAAAGTGCTTGCCGCAAAGCTTGCAGGCGGCCTGCTGTCCATTGGCTGCGGCCTGTCTCTGGGAAGAGAAGGGCCCAGCATCCAATTGGGGGCTATGACCGCCAAGGGATTTTCCCGCCTCACAGGGACGGGAAAAACAGAGGAGAAGCTTTTGCTCACCTGCGGCGCCAGCGCGGGCCTTTCAGCCGCCTTTAATGCGCCCATTGCAGGTGTACTGTTTTCCCTGGAAGAGGTCCATAAGCATTTTTCCCCGGAGGTGCTGCTGTCCACCATGGCGTCCTCCATCACAGCGGACTTTATATCCAGAAATGTTTTCGGCTTGCAGCCTGTTTTTAATTTTCAGATTGATCATCTGATTCCTCTTCACGTCTATGGACATATTATTCTTTTGGGCGTGATTCTGGGAGGGCTGGGGGTAGCGTATAATACCTGCCTTTCAAAGACCCAGGATTTATACCAGAGGATTCCCAGTCAGGCCATAAGGCTTATGATCCCTTTTTTGCTGGCAGGAGTCTTTGGTTTCTGCTATCCGTCCGTATTGGGCGGAGGCCATTCCCTGGTTGAAGTCCTGTCGTCAGGAAATATGCTGCTGGGGGCTTTATTTCTGCTTCTGGTCTTAAAATTCAGCTTTTCCATGATAAGCTTCGGATCCGGCGCTCCCGGCGGAATCTTCCTGCCCCTTCTGGTCCTTGGGGCTGTCATCGGAACCATCTATTACAGCGGCGCTGGAATGGTGACGGATTCCCTGGACGGACTTTTAGGGAATTTCATTATTCTTGGGATGGCCGGGTATTTCTCCGCAATTGTCCGTGCGCCGATTACGGGAATTATTCTGATCAGTGAAATGACAGGCTCTCTTTCCCATTTGCTGACTCTGTCCCTGGTTTCCCTGGTTGCCTATGTGGTTCCGGATCTGATGAAATGCGCGCCAGTATATGACCAGCTTCTTCACCGCCTTCTTTCCAGGCTGAATCCTGATAAGCTTTCTTTTCCAACAGGGGAGAAAGTCCTGGTAGAGGGAAGAATCTTCCACGGAAGCGGGGCAGAGGGACGGAAAGTGTGTGAAATCCAGTGGCCCAGCACCTGCCTCCTCATATCTCTGATGCGGGGGGATGCGGAATTTGTCCCAAGAGGAGAGACAAAGCTTGCAGCAGGGGATAAAATCGTGGTTCTCTGTGATGAGACAGCTCAGGGAAAGCTTCACCGGGTGCTGAAAGAAACGTGTGAATCCGTGAAGATGGAGCGCAGGGAGGAAAATAAATAAAACATGTTCTGCCAAAAGAACTGTGTTGGCTTGAAATGCTTTACAGACACCGGAGAACATGATATCCTGAAACAATACGTCAGGAAAATCCTGGTGAAAGTGAAGTACTATTTGAAAGAAAAGGAACCTGTGTGATATGCTGAAAAATCATTTATACAAGGGAATATTTTTTACGGCCGCTTCTGCTGTTATTTTTGGATTCACGCCTATTTTGGCCAGAATTTCCTATGACGGAGGGGCTAACGGGATCACCATGACCTTTCTGCGCTGCTTTCTGGCCCTGCCGGTTCTGTTTGGTATTTTAAAGATAAAGGGCGTGCCTCTGGCATTGGAACAGGGCAGCAGAAAACCTGTGTGCCTGTGCGGTATTTTCGGAGCGTTCGCAACAACAGTCACCCTATATGCGTCTTATTCCTACATACCTGTTGGGATGGCAACCACACTTCATTTTGTCTATCCGGTTCTGGTAAATGTGGGCTGTGTTCTTTTTTTTAAGGAAAGGATCACTGTGAAAAAAATAGCGGCTCTGCTGTGCGGAATTACCGGAATTTTTCTGTTCATGGATAACTTTTCCGCAGGTTCGGGAAGCAGAACCGGCATCTTCCTGGCCTTGGTATCCGGTCTCCTTTTCAGTATCCATATGATTGTGATGGACAAGTCAAAAATAAAAAACATGTATTATTTTAAACTGTCTTTCTACTTATGTGCATTCGGCGCTGTTTTGTCAGGAATATATGGAGGGATCACCGGTCAGCTCACCTTTCATCTGACCGGTCAGGCCTGGCTCTTTGCATTTTTCGTATCCATCTTTGCTTCTGTGGGAGCCATCACCCTTCTTCAGCTTGGAATCCGATATACCGGCGCTTCCAGCGCAGCGATTCTTTCCACTTTGGAACCCATTACCAGTGTGGTTTTGGGAGTTTTGATTCTTGGAGAGTATTTTACGGCGAGAAAGATCGGGGGATGCGTCTTTATTCTGGCAAGTGTAATTTTAATTGCCTTTACGGGGAAGAACCGTGCATCTTCTACAGAGACTTAAAATGAAATTTCCCCAAAACAACATGAAAGATAAAACCGCCCAGGCAGGTGGCCATGAGATAAACCGCATTCCCTATGGAGATTCCGTACTTTAAAGCAATTTCATGGAAAACGATCTGGGCCGAAGGGTAATAGGGGGAGATGTAAAACATATCCGCCTGCCCCAAGGGCTTTGCGGTCCTGTTAATAATGGAAGCGATGATGCAGCAGGCCAGAAATAAGGGAATCGTCCGGGCAAATCCCCGAAGGGATGGGTCGGAAAGGCGGGAAAAGGCGATGGCAAGACCGATATAAATCAACAGCAGGTGCCAGATGAGCCCATGAAGCGTTAAGAACCAGTAGGAATGAAAAAGTCCCGACGGCTCGGCCAGGGCCATGATGCCGCCTAACAGGTTAAAATCCTGCATGAAAGTGCAGAGGACTGTTTTTTTGTCCTTTGAGGGAACAAAGGGCAGGACCAGGCAGAAATACATGGGAAGGCTGCACAGCTGAAAGGGAAAATACCACCAGTTATAGGTCTGCTGGTTTACAACGTAATACAAAAAAAGCTGTTTCCAGCATTCCGTGGCCGCCAATAAAAGGCCGCAGAAAAAAAACAGGCGGTGAAGCCTTGGACCTTTCACTTTCCTGGCGGTATAATAAGCCAAAAGGACAGCAGCAGAAAGCCCTATGGCAACAAATGCGATATGAAAGAGAGAGTAGGGCACCGGCGGATTCATGGGCCAGGCGGTGCTTTCAATAATGTTTTTCATGTTTTATATCCTTCATTTCCGTCACTGGTTCTGATTCAAACTTATTATATAGGATAGCCCGAAAACCTGCAAGATAATTGAAGTTTCTTAAGAAAAATAAGAAGCTTCTTTTTATTGGGGACTTGATTAATTCCGAAAATGCTATATAATGTATAAATGATACTTTATAATTATGCAGACTTCTGCATATAAGAGGAGGAAACTATTATGAAAAAGAATGTATTATCCATAGCAGCGGCTGTCTGCATGGCAGCAGTTTTAACTGCCTGCGGCGGCTCAGGAACAACGGCAGAAACAACCAAAGCAGCAGGAGGGGAAACCACTGCAGCAGGCGCAACAGAAACTTCTGCAGCCGATGGTAAGACGGAGGCAACAGAGGGAGCGGGAGGAAAGCTGGTCATGGTAACCAACGCAGAATTCCCTCCATATGAATTCCATGAAAACAACGATATTGTAGGTATTGATGCGGATATTGCAAAGGCCATTGCTGAAAAATTAGGCATGGAGCTGGAAATCCAGGACATGGCTTTCGATTCCCTGATTCCGGCGGTTCAGTCCGGCAAGGCTGATTTTACCGCAGCAGGAATGACCGTCAATGAGGACCGTAAGAAAAATGTGGACTTCACCGATACTTATGCAGAAGCAGCCCAGGTAATCATCGTAAAGGACGGCAGCGCGATCGCGACTCCCGATGACTTAAAAGGAAAGAAGATCGGCGTACAGACCGGTACCACCGGAGACATTTATGCAGAGGATATCGAAAACGGAGAGATCCAGCGCTTTAACAAGGGAATGGAAGCAGTTATGGCCCTTAACCAGGGAAAGATCGATGCAGTTATCATTGACCGTGAGCCTGCGAAAGTGTTCGTGAAAGAAAATGCCGGCTAAAAGATCTTGGACGAAGCATTTACAGAAGAAGAAT
>JASGGP010000271.1:0-6758 GCA_047604985.1 Lacrimispora sp. | reverse complement strand
ATTTCTTCAACCGCTTTATCCGGCTCCGTATAGTGATGAAAGGAGGCGTTGCAGATAATGATATCAAACATTTCAGTTTCATAAGGAAGTTTCACAACATCCGCCACCTTCAGTTCAACGTCCGGACCCAGCCTTTTTTTTGCTTCCTGGATCATCTTCGCGGATATGTCGGCTCCATAGTAATCTCCTTTCCGTTTCTCTTTTAAAAGGCTGATGATATTTCCGTTTCCGCAGCCCAAATCCAGTATTTTTTCTCCCGGTAAGGACATAACCCTTTTTACAATTTCCTTATACATGCATTTTACAAACTTCCCGTCATGGCTGGTATCGTAAAATTCCGCCTGACTGTCAAAATATTCTTTCGTCACCTTTTTTCTGTCACTCTTTTCAATCATTTTCATCCTCCTTGCTGCTGATCAACTGTTATTATGCCGCTCTCCCGGAACTGCCGTCACTTCACCGCTTCCATTGAATTTTCGTCATTGAATCTTTGTCATTGAATATTCGTCATTGAATCATATTCAACGACTTTTCATTTTTTTCCCCGCCTATGGAAGCGGGGATTTTTACTGCAAGACTTTTATAACAAATTCCTGTGCCAGTTCCAGGCGCTTTTCTAAGGACATCTGATGATTATTGATAAGAGCCACCTCTCCGTTCAGAATAAAAACGGCTGCAGCCTGGACATCCGTTACCTTGATTTCGTTCTGCTGCTTCCGGGCTTCAAGATAAGAGACTGCGTAAGGTAAAATCTCTTTTATCATTTCCAAATCCAGCTGTTTGTGAAAGAGTTCATTTCCCTTTTTGTGAAAAAAGCTTTCATAGGCATAAGAGCCCTTTCTTTCCGATTCAAGCCAGAGGGTTCCCATCTGCTCCATGCACTCCTTAAGGGAATTCCGGGTCTGTTTAAAAATCTCAATAAAGGGCCTGCTGCAGGCCTCTGCATACTGCCTGACAGCCGTTTCATAAAGGGCCTGCTTGTTGGGGAAATAATGGTAGCACAAGCCTGAGGCAATCTTCATTTCCGCGGCAATATCTTTCATGGCCGCAGCCTCATATCCCTTTTCGGCAAATACTTTCATGGCCGTATCAATAATTTCCTGCTTCCGCACTTCCGGCTCTTTTGAAATCCTCATTTTATCACCTCTTTTTCCTATCATACGGCCTTATTGAATTTATGTCAATGACTTTTATTCAATCACTTCATCTATTTAGGGCCCCTTTCTCCTGCCCTTTCTTTTGTCCGGTTGGTAAAAACTGCATACATAACCATTTTTTTGTGTTATAGTATTTATATGAAATAAATTGATAAGGAGATGGTTTCATGGAATTATTACAATTGATGAAAGAGCGGTATTCCGTCAGAAAATTCAGCGACCGGAAAGTGGAGCAGGAAAAGCTGGATTTGATTCTGGAAGCAGGACGGGTAGCTCCTACTGCGGCAAATTACCAGCCTCAGCGTATCCTGGTGCTGGACAGTGAAGAAGCTTTAAGCAAATTAAAGTCCTGCACCCCCTATCATTTTCATGCTCCTCTGGCCCTGCTGGTCTGCTACGATTCCACGGTCAGCTGGAAGAGATCCTATGACAGCAACGATATGGGTGTGGTTGACGCCAGCATTGTGACCACCCAAATGATGCTTCAAATAGCGGACCTGGGTCTGGGCACTACCTGGGTGGGACATTTTAATCCCGAAAGCATCCGGGCAGCCTTTGATATCCCGGAATTTTTAATTCCCGTATCCTTACTTCCCATCGGGTATCCGCGGGAGGATTCTGCTCCTCATCCCTATCACGAGAAGCGCTTTGATATGGAGCATTTTACTTTCTTTAACTCCTTTGACGGCATCATAAAGGGGAAACAGGAAGAAAAATAGACTCCGGATAAAAACATAACCGCTGCTGGAATACTCATTCCGCGGCGGTTGCTTTTTAACCGGAAAACCTATTGTTCTTCATCAAATGCGCTGAGAGCTATGGGCAGCGACTGGATTACCCCGTTGCCCACAGCAGGCAACCCCACTAAAATGCTGCTTATAATCTCCTCCCGTGTTGCCCCATGGGATTTTGCCATCTTCACGTGAAAGGGCAATCCGCTTTCAAGCCTTACTGCAGCCATAACTGCAATATAGGCAAGCTCCTTTGTTTTCTTGTCCAGCCTGCTGGCAGCATCCATTTTTTGTACTGTCTCCATCCAGGCGCTGTGTACTTCGGGGGCCTGCTCTGCGAATGCCTGGAACGCTTTGCTTACCTGCATAATAATCCACTCCTTATATATTTATATAGAACTTAATCCTGCTGTTTAAAATACCTTTCCCACGCCGGAAGCTTACTCATGCTGCTTTCCGCAATCTTAACCGCAGCCTCCCGGTCAAAGCCCTGGGATTTCATGATGAATTCCGTCATTCCCGCTTTCTTTTCCTCAAAGGACTGCATGGTACCGTCGGGGTTGGCGCAGTAAACACAATAATCTTTTGTCACATCTCCTTCTGGATAATCCGATGTTTTTTCCATGGGCATGCCGCATGCAATACATACTTTCATTTGCTGACCTCCTTTATTTTTCTATTAATTTCAAAAATGTGCTGATGAGCTCTTTCCCATACCGGTTGAAAAGGGGCTCGTCCGGGGAGAAGAAATCCTTATTCCCTAAATAATAATGAAGCAGCCCCAGCCACGTATTGAAAAACATGTGGGCCGGAATATCCTTTATGGTCTGCTTCTCCACCTCACGTTCAAATATCCGGTTGAAATGGTGGGCTATGACCGTCTGGGTATCCTCAAATAAATACTGCACCTCTTCCGGCAGCAGGCTTCTTTCCGTAACCAGCCAGAAGTAAAAATCTTCATGTCTTGCCAGAATCTCTAAATGGGTTTTCAGTAATTCTTCAATGCTGCCGCTTGATTCCGCCAGCTCATGAACTTCCTCCGCCAAAGAACTTCCAAAATTTCTGATCAGTTCTTCCAGCAGCTCGCTTAAGGACTGGAAATGGGTAAATATTGTCCCGTGGGACACTCCGGCTTCTCTGGCAATGAGAGCTGTCGTGGCGGCAAATCCCTGCTGGGAATAAATCCGGTATGCTGTTTCCATAATCTTCTGCCGCGTGTTTTCTTTTTGTAATTGTCTTTTTGATTTCATTTAATGACCACCAACTCATTGAGTATATACTCAATATATATCTTTCGCTTCAAAATGTCAATCCGTTTTTTAAAAAAAATTCCGGTATCCGCTTTTTCCCGCATCAAAAAAGCGGCGCAATCCAGTGGATAGGAACTGCGCCGCAGGCATTGCGTAATTTGAGACATGACTCCCGGCATAAACTATAAATATACTGCGTTACAAGCAGGCAGGGAGGCTTTATCATGGAAAAAATACTGGATAATGAATATTATGACTTTATCATCAGCACCCCCAGGATCCCATCCTCTGATACCGGAGACAGGATTACAATGCTGACTGACATGTATTCTTTGATCCATGTACATAAAGATAATATGGAACCTTGCGATTTGGGGCGTTATCCCTATGAGGACTTCCCCTCGCTTTTCACACTGGCTTCCCAGATCAGCACGGAAAAATCGAAGAGCATTTCCATCCCAAGGTATACAGGCCTGAACCTGTACGGCATGGATGTGATTACAGGAGTCATAGATACGGGAATCGATTACAGGCATCCTGCATTCAAAAACCCGGACGGGACCACCAGGATCATTTCCATATGGGATCAGACCGTTCAGGAAGGCAAGCCTCCCGAAGGCTTTTCCTTTGGTTCCGAATACGGCAAAAACCATATTAATACCGCATTAAAATCGCCGGACCCCTTTTCCATAGTGCCCACCACCGATTCCATCGGCCACGGAACAGCCATCGCCAGCATTATTTCCGGGTCCCCGGATTATAAACAATCCTTTTCAGGAATTGTCCCTCAGGCTAAGCTTGCCGTGGTAAAGCTGAAAGAAGCAAAGCAGAATCTAAAGGACATCTTCTTTGTTCCAGACGATGCCTTATGCTATCAGGAATCAGACATTATCCTTGGAATCCGTTATCTGCTTTCCCTTTCTCAGAAATTAAACAGCCCTCTGGTCCTGTGCATCGGGCTGGGAAGCAGCCAGGGAGGACACGATGGGCAGGGCGCACTCAGCGAGTATTTAGACCGCCTTGTATACCTGCCCATCACCAGCATTTCAATTGCGGCTGGAAATGAAGGGGACAACGGCAGACATTACTTCCACAGCTCTGGAGAAAATCTTTTCTCTGATGAATTTTATCTGAATGTGGGAGAAAATGATACCTTGTTTTCCATGGAAATATGGCCTTTTTCCTTTGGAAAAATAACAGTGGAATTGATATCACCGGACCGGGAGTCAATACAAAACGTTTACTATCCCTATGGCCATGACTGCCAGAGGTTCAGCTTTAACTGCTGTGAGACTTCTGTCTGGATCAACAATGTTATTCTGGACGGACACACGGGAGATCAGTTTATATTAATCCGCTTTGGCAATGCGGCTCCGGGAGTCTGGACCATACGGATAAAAAGCATGGAAAATGAACCCCTTTCTTTCCATGCCTGGCTGCCTTCCGGAACCCTGATTTCTTATGAAACTTTTTTTCTTCAATCCACTCCCGACACCACCGTTACTGCTCCGGGAAATGCCGGAAATCCACTTACGGTCACTGCCTACAACCAGACCTCAGGCGCCGTTTTAAAGGAATCAGGAAGGGGCTATACCCGGTCCGGCAGGGTTGTTCCCGACATTGCTGCGCCGGGCTATCACATTCCCTGCGCCCTTCCCTGCGGCACGTACGGAAGTCTGACAGGAACCGGATCTGCGGCCGCCTATGCCACGGGAGCCGCAGCCTTAGTCATGGAATGGGGATTCTGCAAGGGAAATCATACGGGGATCACCGGCAACCAGGTCAACCGAATGATCATACGGGGAGCCCAGCGCAATCCTTCCGATACGTATCCCAATAATATATGGGGATACGGCCAGATGGATGTCTATAAGATGCTTCAGCAGTTATCGGAGATGGCCCTGTAATAGACCACCGCAGCAACGCCTCCCAAGCAGGCAGTTCCTGCCAGCAGTAAATAGCCGGCTCCCATGGAGGCTCCGGAGGCCAGGGCTCCCGTAAAAACAGGAAAAGTCGTCATGCCAAGGGCATAAACTGCCTGGAACAGGCCCATGGCCGTGGATTTTCTGCTGACCGGGATTCCTTTCATGGCCTCAGAAGCCGCAAAGGAAAACAGGATTCCGGTAGACATTCCCGGCAGAATCTGCAGCACCAGAACCATGGAGATGCTTTTCGCAGCTGGAACCAGCACACAGTACAGAGCTACAACAGCGAATACCACTGGAATCCAGAACCTGGGCCCTTTCCGGCTGCAGGCTGAGGAGGAGGCAAAGGCGGCAAAGGCTACCGCAGATACCATGTAGATGATGGAGGATATTCCAATCAGGCCGTCCGATGCGCCAAGGCCCTTTAATATCTGGTTGGTAAAGGACATGGCGGTTGTCAGCTGAATCCCCTGCTGGATCAGTGCCAGAAAGGAAAACAGCCACAAGCGCCTGCTTTTGCATACGGAAAGCAGCTCTCTGACCGGCTGTGCTCCGTTGGGACGGGCCGGTTCCTCTATCCTGGTGGAAAGGAGAAAGGCCAGCAGCCCTGCGCAGGCGCTGAAAAAGCAGATTCCGGTCATTCCCACCCGTTTATAGGTAAGAGCACTGCACAGAAAACCGAGAAGCATGCCGAAATTGTTAAACAACACAATCCGGCTTGTCGCCGTCTGCTGTTTCCCGGCAGAAAAATGGTTCGTATAAAAGACCATAAAAGAGATCCAGACCGAAGAGCCCAGCCCGGAAAAAAGGTTGGCCACCAGAAAGCCTGTACCATTGCACCAGAATATGCGAAAAACAGAGGCCAGCCCTGCGGCAAAGGTCCCTGCCATGAGAAAAGCCTTATGCCTGCCTGCGGAATCCGCACAAAGCCCTACGGGAAAACGAAGGAGCATCTGTGATATTCCGTAAGCCCCTACCACCATTCCCGTAAAGGTGCTGCCCACCCCCAGGAGATTCAAATAGGTGGTCTGATAGGGAATGTATACGTATTGCGCAAACCAAAATAAAGATACCATGGCAAGAAAATAAGCTTCCTGTCTCCCTGTAAATGCAAATTCTTTCATCGCTTCTTCTTTCATTTTTCTTTCCTCTGTGCGTACTCTTCTAAAATTCTGTGAATGTGGACAGCCAGATACATCTCCTCCTGCTTCGCCAGCCTGGAATTAAATTTTTCCTGGATAAAGACCCCGATTTTTTTCACGCAGTCGTATTCCCGTGGACAGCTTTCAAGCACATGGATGTAAAAGGCATCCTCATAATCATACATGTCCTGGCTGCCGTTTACAAGCCTTTGGGCAAAAAGCCGTAAATGGGTGACAAAAAGGGTATAGCCGATGCACTCCTCATCGTAAACGATGGAGAAGTTATATCTTACAATGTCCAAAATCCCCTTGACGGTTTCAAATATCTTCTGATTGTCGGTACCGTAGGAATTGTTTATCTGTGCATTGATAAAATGAAAGGCAATATTTCCGGCCTCATCCTGAGGCAGCTCCACCTGCAGCTGCTCCCTCACAAGCTGCAGGGCGTATAAGCCGACCTGATATTCGTTGGGATTAAAACGTTTTAAGGTCTGTGTATAAAAATTCTGTATTAAAATCCCCTCATTGATTCTTTTTACTGCAAAGGATAAAT
>JASGGP010000270.1:0-6760 GCA_047604985.1 Lacrimispora sp. | reverse complement strand
CGGCAAGGCTTTGATCCAAGCTAAAACGGTCGTCAATAAGGGCTGCCACAGTCATTCCAGCGCCATGTCCGGCCATAATGCCATAAGTAGAATCCTCTACAACCAGACATTCTTTCGGATCACATTTGAGAACGGCAGCGGTGTGGAGATAAATTTCCGGATGAGGCTTGCTTTCTTTAAATTCTTCGCCGCTTACAACGTAATCGAATACATTTTTCAGCCCGCAGGAAGTAAGCATTTCGTCGATCCCTTTCCGGCTGGTAGATGATGCGAGGGCCAGCAAATAACCGCGGCTGTGAAGCTCTTTTAGGAGCTCCGGTACTTTCTGGCGCAGAATGGAGAGATAATCCAACCGGCAATCGACCCATAGTCCCTCATACATACTTTTGAATGAATCGGAATCTGCATCTTCCCCGATCAAGTCACTTATGATCTCCATAGTTCTTTTTGTGGTAGAGCCTACCACAGCAAAGAGTGTTTCGCGTTCAACATGGGGATAAAGTAGCTTTAATCTTTCATACATATGGTTTAAGTAAATGATTTCGCTGTCGATCAGAACGCCATCCATGTCAAATATAACTGCTTTTATCATTGATTAAATCCCTTCGTCTGTCTCTTCCGGTGTTTTTACCGGTTCAAATTTATATTTTCCTATCTGTGCTTTTCCTATTTCAATCAATTCATCCGATAATGCATCTATATCCGATATCTGGTCCAGCATGGACCTCATTGCCAGTTCTACGGCCATGGCGAGATTTGTTCCGTAAAGAACCTTTATTCTATCATCGCCAAGACTTAAGAGAACTGCATTTTTAAAGGGAGAGCCGCCCAGTATGTCGCACAACACCAGAATCTGAGAGCAATCCCGGAAACGTTCAAATGCGGCTTTGAGATTGTCTTTAAGCTGTTCCTCGCTATGGTCTGCTTTAAAATCTATGGGCAGCAGAAAGTCCTGATGGCCCGTCAGCAGCTCAATGGCGCTTACAATACCGGTTCCAAATGATCCGTGGCCTGTAATAATGATTCCAATCATAATTTCCTCCATAATTATTATTCTCTGTAAACTACAAAATCGAATCTGTGAGTATTGCCGGGATAAGTTTCAATGCTGTAATCAATGGGACGATCATATTGATCGTAGGCAATGCTTTCCAGCATATGTACCGGAGAACCTTTCTCTATGTGGAACAGATGGGCCTGTACTGGGGAGATAATTTCTGCCCGTATGGATCTGACCGCTTTGACCGGGTAGATATTATAGATATCCTTCATTATATGGTAAAGGGATTCTCTTCCATAATCATGATTTTCGATTCCTGGAAACAGGTCCATGGGAACATAATTTTCAATATAGGTAAAAGGACTGTTATCAGCGTAGCGCATGCGTTCCAGATGAAGACAATGCTGTTTGGCGTCCAGACCAAGTTTTTCATAAATCTGTGCATGATAGGGCATGACTTCCTTTTTCTTTAAATCGGTCCCCGGTCTCATACCGATCATGGCTAATTCTTCCTGATAGCTGACCAGCTGCATTAGATATATTCCCCGGTCCGTATTAGCCTTTACAAAACTGCCGGAGCCACGTTTCCGTTCCAGAATTCCCAGCTTTGCCAGTTCTCCGTATGCCTGGCGGACTACAGGGCGGGAAATACCGAACTTACTGCATATTTCTTCCTCTGTAGGCAGCTTCTGTCCCGGTGAAAGGGTCCCCTGGCGGATGGCCTTGATTAAACAGCCTTTTAATTGTTCGTATAACGGAATTGGACTATATTTATTGATCTGTATAAATTCAAAATTCATTTCAATACCTCCATGGTAAAAAAATCACTTATACAGTATAGCATTCCGTATTTTTAACTGCAATGTTTTATTTTTAACAAACACCATATAACAAGGCTTGCCCCGAATGTATGATGAGAGTCATCGTGCAATAAGCACTGAATAAAAAATACGTTCTTTATAATGCAGACCGGCCGGCAAACACCAAGCAGCAAATATCAGGCAACAGACATGGGATGCAGCAAGCCTTATACTGCAAGGGCCGCCCAGGCAAACGGAGGTAAAATCAATCTCTCGGTTCTTCCTGCGCGGTCCCAGCAGAATCTTATGAAGTTTATTCCTTGCGTCACATAATTTTAAGGAAAGACAGAACAATGGATACAAGGATAATCAGGACAATCAGCATCAGCGTGTTGATATGTTTTTTCTTAAACAGCCAGTAAAGGGAAAATACAAACCCAAGGGGCAGTATATTCGGCATGACGGAATCGAAGATTGCCTGTATTGATACGCCGCCGGGCGCCACCAGGGTTTCCGCGAAATGAAGAGATACATAGCTTGGTATCAGCCCGCCAACCACCATCATGCCCAGGATTCCGGCTGCATTTGTAATGGCATTGGCATTTGAACTGATTAAATCAACGGCTCCCACGCCCATGTTATATCCCATGCGGCCGAACCAGAGCCTTGATATGGCGCCGATAAACCAGATGGCTATATAGAGAATGGGACCTAGCACTGATCCGCCGCTGGCAAGAGAACAGCAGATTGCTGCTGAAATCGGAAGCAGGGTAAACCAGAAGATGGCATCTCCCAAACCTGCAAGAGGGCCGAATAAACCGGTTTTGATATTTTTAATCAGCGCCCTGTCCTGGCCGTTTTCTTCCAGAGAAAGAACAAGACCTTGGAGGAATGTCGCCATGTGAGGCTCCGTATTGATGAAGTCCATGTTATTTTTCATGGCGTCGGCGATTTCTTCTTTCTGGTTGCCGTAAATTTTCTTTAATCCCGGAATCAGACCAAGGCAGAAGCCGGGAGCCTGCATGCGCTCAAAGCTGAAGCAGGACTGCTCCAATATGGAAAGCAGGCTCATTGTATTGATATCTTTTTTTGTCAATTTATCTCTAGATACCGTCATCGTCAGCACCTCCTACTGCAACAGTGTTCTTCTTGATCTTTTCATCGTTGAGATAACCGATAAATGCGACTGCGATTCCGGCAATGGCTACCGGAAGGATATTTCCCAGTTTCAAAAATGTCATCATTAAAAATCCAACAAATAAATATGCCACATTCTGCTTTTTAAGCATAACTACCAGCAACAGGGTGAGACCGACTGCAGGAAGCAGACCGCCGGATATTTCAAAGCCGTGGATCAGCCATTCCGGGAACATGTTTACAAAGCCTGCGATCTGGGTCTGTAATGCGAATGCGGACAGAAATGTAATAAGTGCATAGATTCCAGCCTTGATTCCGACTCCCAGGAGAACGATCTGAGTAAACTTTCTAGTGTCTGCGTTCTCACATGCGTGATCCAGAGGACGTAAGAATCCGGCAAAAGTGGTATTGCATACGATTCCGACCCATTGCGCCAGAAGAGCAAAGGGTAATGAAAGCCCCAGCGCTGTTTCTGCGCTCTGGCCTGTGGTAAATGCGATGACGGTTGTCATCATGCCCGCCATAAGCGGATCAGGCGGTACCGTACCCCCTACGGTCAGCAGCCCAAGATAGGATAGCTCGGCAACAGCACCGGCAGCCAAACCTGTTTGCACATCGCCCAGAATGATTCCGGCGAAAAATGCGACGACAATGGGACGGAACCAGAAAAATGCTTCCCAGCAGGCGTCGCAGGCACAGATAAATGCCAGTAAGGCCAGCAGTATCCCCTGAATTAACGTGATTTGCATAAAAAACCCCTCCTTCTCTATTAAACCTCAGGCTTTACCTGTGGTTGTCCTTTGCTACTTCACCTCAAAATCGTGCTTCTTATCTCCGGGAGCGATCTGAATATATACATCGATCCCTTTCCCCCGCATCATTCTTAAATCTTCAAGATCCTGTTCTCCCAAATATACATGAGGCTCATTGGAAACCTTCTTTCCCGGAGACACGTGCATATTTCCGATGCAGAGCTTATCAATTGGAACATTTCCTTCCACTAAGACTCTGGCGGCCTGGGGATTTCGTATAACAATAAATATCTTTTGGCTTGGCGCTGCTTTGTGAATGACCTCAATGGTTTTTTGAAGTGTAAAAAACCGGATTCCAACCCCTGTGGAATCAGCGGTCATTTTCATTAAGGACTGCTGGACCGGATCTGCTGCTGCTTCGTCGTCGGCGACTACAATCAGGTTACAGCCGATTGCTCCCACCCAGGAGCAGCCTACCTGGCCATGCACCAGCCGGTTATCGATTCTCGTTAATAGAATGTTGGGCATATGTTCACCCCTCCTTAAAAAAAGTGATATTTCTAATATTTTTGCCGATTTTGTATAAAATATATATAAACAAATCATAAACTTTTACAGAGAGTTTGTCAATATGTAATTACAAATACTTGTATAAAAGATATAAAATATTGACTATATTTGAAGAAGTGATATAATTAATGCACAATAATGCTTTTGCCATCAGAAAAAGAGGAGAAGGAGTGGTAACAAAATGAATGAGAAAATAAAAGAAACCATGATGACTTATGTGGAAGAATCACCGGCAGTAATTCTTGAGAATGTGAAGAGAAGGAAAGAACTGACAGCCTCGCTGATAGGGGAATATGAAAAGGGGGATTATGAAAATATCTGGATCGTAGCCTCCGGTTCCTCTTATAATGGCTCTTACTGCGCACGCCAGTTTATAAGAAGCTATTTAAAATCAGAGGTAAAGATCGTATCACCTTTTACCTTTCTTTGCAGTGAACATAATTTTACGGATAAGGATTTCGTTTTCGTAGTTTCCCAAAGTGGGTACAGCACGAATTCCCTTGATGCGCTGAAGCTCATCCATGAACAGGGACGTGCTTCCATAGGAATCACCGGCAATGTTTCCAGCGATATGAAAGAGTATGCGGATGTGCTGATTGATTATGGCGTTGGGGTAGAAAAAGTAGGATATGTAACAAAAGGAGTGACATCTTTCGCCCTGTTTTTAATGCTGTTTTCTCTTGAGGCCGCCGTTAGAAAAGGACTGATGAAAGAGGAGGAGGCGGAAGCAGTATGCAGGGATATGGAAAAGGCCGCCAGGATTCACGAACAGGTGCAAAAAGAATCTCTGAAATTCTTTGAAACCCATTATAAAGAATTCACCTCCATGGCTAATGCTTATGTATGCGGGTGCGGAGCCAATTACGGCACGGCTCTGGAAGGAGCACTGAAACTGGGAGAAACCGTAAAGATTCTTTCCACAGCCTATGAAACGGAAGAATTTATCCATGGACCAAACCTTCAGATGACACCGGGCTATACGGTATTTCTTATTGATGGGGGAAACTGCGGCAGCAGAATTCAGACCATTTTTCGTGCATGCCGTGAGGTGACGGACAGGGCATTTTTAATAACAAATCAGCCCGGATTTACGGGAGAGGGAGTTTTGAATGTTCCGGCTGAAATTCCGGAGCTGCTGACACCATTGTGCTTTCTGCCATTTTTCCAAATCCTCGCATATCAGGCGACTACGGAGTTAAACCGCTGGAAACAGCATCCCTTATTAAACCGGATGAAAGAAACGGCTGCGTGTAAGACGGAAAATTATGTAAGCCAGGATGAAGAGTAATGTTTTCCGGTATATTTAAGGTATAGTAAAAAGGAGATCATTTATTATGGTAAACATTCGGATAAGCCCTCAGGAGCTTGCTGCTTATTTTGACCATACGCAGCTGAAAGCCTGGGCCGTTCATCAGGATTTTGTAAAGCTTTGTGATGAGAGCATGGAATACGGCTTTAAAATGGTGGCGATCAATCCTGCCCAGGTGATTCGCTGTAAATCATTGCTGAAAGGAAGCTCCGTTCATGTGGGCGCCGCGGTGGGATTTCCTCTGGGGCAGACCACCATAGAGGACAAGGTAAATGAAACCGGGACCGCCATTGCAAATGGGGCCGATGAAATTGACTATGTAATCAACATTACGGAGCTGAAAGAAAAGAATTATAGTTATATTGAAAATGAAATGGTTCAGATCACGGAGGTATGCCGAAAAAACAAGGTCATATCAAAGGTGATTTTTGAAAACTGTTATCTGACTGATAAGGAAAAGGAAGAGCTATGCCGGATCGCCTTAAAAGTGGGGCCCGATTACATTAAGACTTCCACCGGGTTTGGAACTGGAGGGGCGACCCTTGAAGACCTGGCGCTGATGAAACGGATGGTAGGAGACAAGATCAAAATCAAGGCAGCAGGCGGTGTGAGAAATCTGGACACGGCCCTGGCTATGATTGATCTTGGGGTAAGCAGGATCGGATCAACCGCCAGCGTTTTAATTATAGAAGAATTGAAAAATCGTTTGTAAGGCGGGAAGACCGTTGCGCAGCCGGAGAAAGCAAGGAAATTTCTCCGGCTGTTTTCTTTTCAATTTTGTCCTGTTTGATGAATTGCTGTCTCGTCCCTTTCTGAAATACGAAATGTATGCAGTTGAATTAAGGCGCGGAGTGCTCTTGCTTTTGAAAGAAAACTGAATAAGGCATAAAAACACAAAAAAGAATAAGATAGGGTGCTGAATGCGCCTTTCTACGAAAACAGCCTCTCTTGCATGCCGCATATATTCTCATCAACACTCATCAACAATAGTGGTTAAAGATAGATGTGAGTGAATCCTTAGGGCCCGGTTTCTTCTTTAAATAATATAGGAATTGTCAGGCGGCCGGCGAACGGTTCTTTGCAGAATCATGCAGTTAAAAGTGGATATTGAAAATAAATAATAAAAAGATAAAAAAGTGTTGACATTTGTCGCCTGTCTTGGTATGATATAACTCGCCGCTGAAAACGGCGG
>JASGGP010000269.1:0-6818 GCA_047604985.1 Lacrimispora sp. | reverse complement strand
TCCTTGGCATATTCTGGGTTAACCATAACCAAATCCAACTGGCCGGATTTTGCGGCGGCAAGAGCAGTCTCCTCATCAATACTCAGAAAAGTGATTTGCTTAAACTGGGATTTTGTTCCGTAATAGTATTCATTTGGTTCCACAATCAGCTGCTGTCCCACATCCAACTGTTTTACCTTAAAAGGTCCTGTTCCAATTGGGTTAGCTGCATATGTATCATTATAAGCATGTTCCGGCACAATTCCCAGTAAGGCTACTGTACGGGTAAATGGGGAGTAGGCCTTATTCAGTGTAAACTGCACTTTATCACCACCGATAGCCTCCGCTTTCTCCATCATTGTTAAATCCACACTGGATCCGCTGTTTTTAGCGGTATTAAATGTAAATACCACATCTTCCGGTTTCAGTCCTTGTCCATCGGAGAATTTGACGTCATCTCTAAGAGTAAAAGTATAAATCAGGCCATCATCACTGACTTGGTAATCTTTGGCTAAGTCACATTCGGTCTTTACGTCTGTGGTTATTTTCAAAAGTCCGGTATGAAACAGGCCATAACCATAGATACCGTAGCCGGTGCATGGATCAAAATTTCCGTCCTCAAAACCGCTGCCGATTGAAATAGTAAGAGAATCCTGCAGCTTTGAAGAAGTATCGGATGATGGTGTAAGTGATTCCTCATTCTTATTGGCGTTTCCGGTACAACCTGCCAGGATGACTGCGGTTAATGCTGCTAAGGCCAATGGTATAATCAGTTTCTTTTTCATTCATACAACCCCTCATGTTTCATTTTATTTTTGAACTTTAAATGGTTAAAAGTTTCAAACAGTTTTATGGTACCTTACATATATATCCAATACAAGCCCTGTAGGGGGATCAAATTGTCCCAATGTAAATTTACAAAACTGCTCTTTTACTTCTAAAATACATTTAAATCCTTTGCGGAACATTTTTGAGTACATCAGATAAAACTTTAAAAAGGCTATGCTTTTCGTTTTCAGAAAAACATAGCCTTTTTAAACTGTATGAAATTCACATTTTGAAAGTCAGATTCATTAAAAGCCCTTTGGCCGCTATATTTCAATCCAGCCGGTTGGTTTGAGCCGGTTCTGCGATCTGTCTGGACAGATCCGGCTTAAGCGCGCAGCATATTCAGCCATTATCATCTACCCTTTAAACAAATGTCCAATTCCTGTTCAAGAGATTTTACATCCAGATTTTTTCCAATAAAAACAATTTGGTTTTCCCTATCTCCAGTTTTCTCATCCCATTCTTCCGATAATTCAGGATAATCTTCCAGCAGTTCTTTCCGCTCACTTTCTGAATAGGACGCAATCCATCTGGGTCCCTGAGTAATAGCGATGCTGTTTCCCGCCTGCTCAAACAGGACTGCATGGTCTTCATCATCTGCAAACCATAAATAGCCTTTGGCACGTATGATTTCCCCAGGGTAATGAGAACCGATCCACTCATCGAATTTTCTTTCATCAAAAGGCCTTGGCCGCCTGTAGAAAAAGGATTCTATACCATGTTCCAGTTTATGATTGCCTTCCATTCCCTTTGACCATGCTTTGGAAAGAGCAGAGGACTGTTCCATTTTATCATAATGATACAGTTTTCTATTGAATATGACGCCTGAGTCTACACAGCCATTGGTTGCTTTTATAATTTCTGTATCCGGTGCCAGACTGCGGATGATCTGTTCCACTCTCTCCACCTGAGGCTTCGTAAGCAGATCACATTTATTAATAACAACAATATTGCTGTACTCAATCTGCTCCATGACAAGATTAATAATATCCTGCTCTTCCTCCTGTTCACCATCATTGCTTAAAGTCTGGTGCTCCTCCAGTTTATCCATAAATTCCGTATAAATCCGGTTTGCATCTGCTACAGCCACAATAGCGTCCAGACCGGCTGCAAATTTACTGCCTTCTTCCTCAAAGGCGTCAGCTATATTAACCGGGCTGCTGACTCCGGAAGCCTCTACCAGTATATAATCAAATCTTCCGTCCTCCGCCAGCCCCTTGACTTCACGAATAAAATCTTCCCGCAGACTGCAGCATATACAACCATTGGTCAGCTCCAGCAATTGTTCCTTTTGGAGTTTCATTCCATTATTTCGGATTAACCTGGCATCCACATTAACAGCACCAAGGTCATTGACAATGAGTGCGATCTTTAATCCCATGGGATTATTTAAAATATGATTCAAAAGGGTGGTTTTCCCTGCACCAAGGTATCCGGCCAATAGCGTAACCGGTATTTTGTCCATTTTCCATTCCCTTTCTATTTTGTTTCCTTATGAAGTGTGTACTTTCTAAGTCTCGGGCAGTATTTCCTGATCTCCATTCGTTCAGGATGCTTCTGTTTGTTTTTTGTTATGGTATAATTCCTGCCATGGCACTCCATACATTCCAATGTTACTTTTATTCTCATAATAATTATTATTCCTCTCCGGGCATTGCCCTGCATTTTTATCAGCCGGATTTCTTAATTCCCGGCAGTTCTCCGTAATAAGACAATTCTATGAATACAATTCTTATGAAGATATTTCAATCATCTAAACGGATTTTTAAGCTGACCAAAGAAACGGGGCATAAATAAAGTCCGGCAAAATAGGAATATAAGAGTTTTTGAGCGGCAATATATGCAAAGACGACAACTGCCCCGTATCCCACTGCTTCTGACAATAAGCGGATTACGGAAACGCAGGCCTGAATTTCCGCACAGACAGAGCAGCCCTCACCTGTACAATTATGCTCTGAATGTGTGACAATAAAAAAACCGGAGAGAAGTATCACCGCAGTCACAAGAAACGCAGCAAGAAATGCATAGATCTGTTTATTCTTCGTAAAATAGCTCACTTCTCTCCCTCCTTTTTGTTTTAAATTGGAAATTGAAATCATTTTCATATTATAGCAACTTTATCCGTAATGTCAATATATTATTACAGGATTGTTATAAAGCTTCTATCAAATGCTGACTGTCAATACTGAATTATCAATTCATCTCACGGCAAAAAAAGCTGCCGCCATATAGATTTCTCATCTATTTTGCGGAAGCTTCTTTCTGCACCAAATAATTTCTCCAATACAAACCTCTTTGAAAATACGGCTCCTACAAAGAATTTAATTTGTGTGAAATTTTCATACAAACCAATTTTCAGATATAATTTCTACTATTAAGCAAATTCTCCCATACTGTCCAGAAGCTGCCGGACCAGGTCAGCAGATACTACGTCATAGCAGGTACTATAAGGCTCTGGCCCAAAACCGTAGGAAATCCCGTTGGCAGCGGTGGTCGGGTCTGCAAGCCAGTCCTTACAGGAACTATGTATCTGCCTTATCCCTGTCTCTTCCATCAGCTGCTTTGCATTGAAAGCATTGATGCCGCTCCCGGCCAGGATCTGGATACGGTCTCCGTAAGCCGCCTGGAGAATTTTTAGCAGAGCCTTTCCTTCCGTGGCTTCCGGCTTTAAACCGCTGGTCAGCACCCGGTCAGCGCCCAGATCAATCAGGGCTTCCATGGCTTCGTAAGGATTGGCGGTGCAGTCAAAAGCGCGGTGGAATACGGCTTCCTTTCCGTGGCTGTGAATCATGGATATGAGTCTGGCATTTCGTTCCCTGTCAATGGAAGCATCCTTTTTCAGGCAGCCGAAAGCGATCCCGTCCGCGCCGTGGCGTACTAAGTCCCTGCATTCTCTAAGCATCACGTCATAATCTTCTCCGCTGTAGCAAAAGCCGCCTCCCCTGGGACGGACCATGGCTATGACCGGAATATTACAGCATTCTTTCACAAGCTCTAAGGATGCCAGAGAAGGGGTAAGGCCTCCCAGGTGCAGTCCGCAGTTCAGTTCAATCCGTCCGGCGCCGCCGGCTGCCGCCTGTAAGGCATCATAATAGCTGCCGCAGCAAATCTCCAACATTGTCATGCACCTCCATTTGGTATAATTTCCTTATGTCATAATTTCCTTATATCATAATTTCCTCATGTCATAATTATCCCAGGCTATATCATCCCTTACTATAATTGTCCCAGGCGGTACAATGCCAGTCCATAGATCTTTGCGTTGGCTATCAAGTCCTTCTCGCTCATCCACTCATTGGGATTGTGGCTGATGCCTTTCTGGCCCGGGAAGCTTGGACCAAAGGGAACGATGCCCGGCATGGCCTTGGCATAAGTGCCGCCTGTGGTGGTTACAGGGGTACCGTCCAGGCCTGTGACCAGTTCATAGCTTTCCTGCATGGCCTTCACCATGGGCGTATCCTTTGGAAATACTACCGGGTCAAAATTCTGCAGGAGCCGGGCTTTAAGCCCCTCTGCCTCTGCCTTACCGCAGATTCTCTTCATGATTTCATCTATGGTGACTCCTCCTGGATAGCTTAAGGTCACATCAAAGGCCGTCTGCTTTCTATTGCCAAGACTGTCCGGGTCCACGCTCAGCTTATATCCCCGCATCTCCATCATGCCATATTCCTCATGGCAGAAATCAATCCCCAGACGGTCGCCTGTATTACTGGCTCCGATAAAATATTTGTTCACAAAGCCGAAAAATGATTCCAGCTGCTCCATGCTGCCTGTAATACGCACCACAGCCCTGCCCCTCTCGCTGTACACCACCGGATACTTACAGTCCGGTGTGAATCCATAAAGGGGCGGCCTTTCCTTTGAGAGATAATACTTTAAATCCTCAAATCCGGTTTCTTCGTCGCAGCCGAAGATGATGCGCACCGGATTCTTAAGCTCAAGTCCGGCCTCCTTAATGGCGGCCAGGCCATAAAGGCATGCCAAGACTGGTCCCTTGTTGTCCAGCACGCCCCTGCTGTAGATGACTCCATTCTCCTCATAGCCGCCAAAAGGCGGCTGTTTCCAGCCTTCCCCTGCCGGGACCACATCCACATGGCCGATGGCGCAGACATAATCTTCTCCCTTGCCATACTGGGCATATCCCATATAATTATCCAGGTTCACGGTTTCAAATCCCAGGCGGCCGCTGATATCCAGGGCGCATTCTAAGGCACGCTTTACTCCTGTGCCAAAGGGAGCGCCCTCGAAAGCCTCACTTTCCACGCTGTCAATGGACACCAGTTCCCGGACGCTGCAGATGAACCGGTCTTTCAGCCGGTCCACCCAGTCCAGGATTTTCTTATCTGATTCATTTTCTATTGGTCTGTATCCCATATCTCATTCCTCAATGGGCGCCATGCGCGTCTTCATATAATTTTCCATCCATTCTTCCGTGGCTTTCTCATAGGTACAGTGTCCATTCTCCCCGCGGGTTACCAGATAAACCGTGGGTTCCAATTCCTCGGTAACCACTGCGAAAGAAAAACCCTCTATATTCGTGGCGGCCCCCCACTCTCCCTTTGGATTCATGGCAATAAGGGATATGTCGCCGGCTTCCCCACGGTGCTGCCGAAGCTCTGCATCCAGACGGTTCACCGCTGTCTCACAGGCCTCCTGAGGATGGATTCCCTCTCCCATAAGGCGGACGGTCTCATAAGAAATACAGCCTTTCATTAAGTCCTCTCCCAGACCGGTGGCGCTGGCAGCCCCTTTTCTGCTGTCGGCATAAAATCCGGAACCGGATATGGGAGAATCGCCCACCCTGCCCTTTTTCTTCATAAACAGGCCGCTGGTTGAGGTGGCCGCCGTCATCTTGCCCCAGCCATCCAGACAGGCCATGCCCACAGTGTCGTGGCCGGAATAGGGCTTAAGCTCCTCGGCAGCTGCCTGGGCAGCCATCTCCTTTACCCGTTTCCTGTAATGTGATTTGGCCCTGTCCGTCAGCATATTTTTTCGCTCAAAGCCTTCCTTATGAGCAAATTTTTCCGCTCCCTCAGCCACCAGCATGCTGTTGACTTTCTCCCTGCTCAGACGCCTGGCAATGGACACTGGATTTGCAAAGTCCCGGATGGCGGCCACAGCTCCTATATCCAGGGTGCTGCCGTCCATATAGGCCGCGTCCATTTCCACTTCCATTTCCTCATTGGGCAGTCCGCCGTAGCCCACGGATTTATAGTAAGGGAAGTCCTCCACCTGACGGATGGCTGCTTCGATGGCGTCTCCTGCGTCGCCTCTTTCCTTAAGCATCCCGGCTCCCTTTGTGATTCCTTCCACGGCCATGCGCCAGGTTGCTATCATACCCCACATTGCAAATGCCTCCTTTTATTTAAAACAGAATTCACGGACCAGCTTTGAAGTATCTGCACCGTCAGCCAGAGCTCTGGCCAGGGTGCACATGTTCCTGAGGGCATCATTAAGCCCCAGGCCGCCCTTTTTCGGCGTCTCCACAATGGCCACCTTATCCTTATAGGCAGTAATGGTATCCGCATTCTCCACGGACATGGCTGCAAATGCTTTTGCCTTGGTAACGGCGTTGATATCACAGGCCACTTTGGCACACATCTGTGCGTAATCTCCAAAGTTAAAGGCCGGCCCGCACATTACCACATCCGGCTGCAGTTTATTCACCATGGCACAAAGCTTGCGGCTCACCTCCTCCGGATCAGAAAGGTATGTACCGTTGCCGCAGCACAGACAGGCTATTACGTGTCCGTCCACCTGTTTTAGGAAAGGCTCCATCATGATTGCCGGTCCGATGAGCTCCTTTTTCCCTGTCAGGGGAACCATGGTGTCATCCTTGGTTCCAAGCCCTGACTGAATCTGGTCGTATATCATAATTAGCTTCATAGCATTTCCCTCATTTTACAGATCATCAAAAGAAAGATCATTTAAATCAATATCATCGTCGTCAGATTTCTCCGTTGTCTTTGTCTCGTCTTCCATATACTGTTTATCCATCATCTTGATGAACG
>JASGGP010000268.1:0-6936 GCA_047604985.1 Lacrimispora sp. | reverse complement strand
AGTCAGGGCTTTCCCCTCCAGATGGATTTTAGCGCTGTGTATGCAAAGGGTGCAGTCCGGGTGGGTTTCCATGTAATCCACCTGCTTTTGCAGCTTATCCGGGGATACAAAGTAATCATCGCCGTCACACATGAAAATATATTTCCCCCTTGCCCTGGGGAAATTAAAGGCCCCGCTGATATTGTCAATTCCCTGGGAGTACTGGTTTTCCGTCTGGATCAGGGGCCGCACCTTGCCGGGGTATTTTCTTTCATATTCCCTTAAAATATCCCCGGTTCCGTCCGTAGAGGCATCATCATGAACCAGAATCTCGTATTCAAAATCCGTTTTCTGCATGAGAAAGCTGTCTAAGGCCTGTCTGATATAGGCTGCATGGTTAAAGGTCACACAGCTTATGGTTGCCATGATTTTTCCATCAGAATTCCCGCTCATCCTTTGCTGCCTTTCTCCCCAGGAATCTTTGTTACGTATTCCTCATATTTTCTTGCTATATACATTTCCGTTATTCCCTTACAGGGCTCTATCTTCTCTCCTGTAAAGCAATTTAAATGGTTGGTCACACAGTCATACCCTGCCATACAGGAAAATTCCACACCCCCGGAAAAACGGGGATTGCATTCCAGCATGTGAAAGGAACCGTCCTGGGATTCAATAAATTCAAAATTAACACATCCGTTAATATTAAGGGCATCTGCAATTTCCCTGCACTCAGCCTCCAGCTGGGGCTGGGAAAACACAAAGACCGAAGTCCCCGCGCCTCCCGCTGTCCGCAAAAGCTCCCTGCGGCAGATTACCGCGAATTCTCCTGTTTCCGCTTTTCTCACAATATCTGCGGTTATGACGCTTCCCTCGCAGAAAGGCTGCACCACAAAGTCCTCTGCATCTTCCTTTCCCCTGACTTCCTCCAGAAAGCGTTTCATTTCTGCCTTGGACCGGATGTAGTGAAGTCCCTGGCTGCTTCTGCCGTTAAAGGGCTTGACCACTGCAGGATAGGTTAAGGCCTCCGGATCACTTTCCCATAAATCCATAGTATAAATGGGATTCCCTGCGCCTTTCTCTTTCAGGAAATGATAAAGCTTCCTCTTATCCCTGCAAATATTTAGAGTCTCTTCCGATGACAGGCACAGCATGACTCCTGCTTCCGAAAGCTCCCTGCGGTGGCGGTTCCACACATCGACCTCCACATCTGTGAGAACAATCAGTGCTTCCGCCTCTTCTTCCTGGCATATTTTCAGCAGACGCTCCACATAAAGGGCCTCTGCGTCAGACCGGGGGACCTGATAAAAGGAATCCACACTGCCGGAATCAGCCACCCATTCTGCCGGATAAATATCGCACCCGATCACCCGGATCCCGTTCTTTTTTAAGTTTTTTATCACAATATCTGCCGAAAATGACCCGATTGCGGTCACAAGTGCTGCATTCATAATTTCCTCTTTCCTGCTTTCTGCATCTCCATTCCACCCCACCGATGCTTCCTACCTCGCCTTTAAAATAATGTCACAAATGCGGTCCACCTGTTCAAGAGGAAGCTCCGCATAAAGAGGCAGAGTCAATACACAGTCCGCCGCCTTTTTCGCATTGGGAAGCTCCACTCCCGAAAACCGCTCTTTGTAACAGTCAAAATCCGTAATCAGAGGATAGAAATATTTTCTGGCAAACACATGGTGGGATGCCAGCAGATCGTATACTTCATTCCTTGTCAGGGAAAAGCCGTCAAACACCACTGGGAAATAAGCATAGTTCTGGCTGACCCCCTCTTTGGGAACGTTCAGCCGTATGCCTGATATGCCGGACAGCCGCTCCCGGTAACGCTCTGCCACCAGCCTGCGCTTTTCAATATTTTCATCCACATGGCGGAGATTGCATATGCCCATAGCCGCTTGAAACTCATTCATCTTGGCATTGCCGCCGATGTACTCCACTGTTTCCTTGCCGGTGATGCCGAAATTCTTCAGATAATTGAGGAGAATCTCCAGGGATGGTTCATGGAAAGCCACAGCCCCGCCTTCAATGGTATTAAACACCTTTGTGGCATGAAAGCTGAACATGGAAGCGTCTCCGTAGGTGCCGACTCCTCTTCCGTTTACCTTCACGCCAAAGGCATGGGCGGCGTCATATATTACTTTTAAATTATGTTTTTTTGCGATTCTTTCAATTTTATCTACATCGCAGATATTTCCATAAACATGAACCGGTAAAATGGCGGTGGTCTTGTCCGTGATCAGTTCCTCGATCTTATCCGCATCAATGGTGTAATCCTCCTGGCGGATGTCACAGAACACAGGGGTCAAGTTATTCCTTACAATGGCATGGGTGGTGGACGCAAAGGAAAAGGGGGTGGTAATCACCTCACCGGTCAGGCCCATGGCCTGCAGGGCCATTTCAAGAGCCATATGTCCGTTGACGAACAGAAGAAGCTTCTCTACCTTTAAGTAGTCTTTCAGCTGCTCCACCAGCTTCTCATGAAATTCCCCCATATTGGTCATCCAGGCGGTTTCCCAGATGGGCCTGATCTCTTCGATAAATTCTTCATAGGAAGGCATGGAAGCCCTCGTTACTAATATTTCCTCTTCATTGCCCATGCTTTTTATCCTCCATTTTCCGGTCAGATGGAAAACATCTGGCCCAGTGTCCTCATTGGGGTACTTTTCATCAATTTGTATTTCCAAATGGTATAAATCTTTTCCACCCGGTTTTTCCCGGAAAGTCCGATAAAATGCTCCAAGGTCTCCCGTTTTTCCCTGGGCATTTCATTTCCATAAAGCCTTAAAAACTGCTGGGCCTGGGCAAACATTTTCCTGTAATTTTCCCGGACTCCATCCTGATTCCGGATCCGCTCCGCATACTGCTCCTTACCGCTCTTAGATCCGACCTGATTGTCTCCATGCTGCCGGTAAAGAACCAGGGGACGGTCAATGTAGGCGATCCTTCCAAAGCAGCTTGCCAGAAGTCCAAGCCACCAGTCGTGCATGGCGCACTCCTCCGGAATACGGTCCAATAATGCCAAAAGCGCTTTATTGACCATAACCGTATTCCCGGTAATGTTATTTTCCACCAGATAATGGCTGAACCGGTTGTCATGAACCGCAATCTTCTGATATTCTGCCATGGATTCATGAAGAATGCGGCTTTCCTTATCAGTAACCGATAAGTCTCCATGGACCAGCAGCGGAACCGACTTTCCGTACTCTGCCTCCAGCTTCTTCATTTCCCCCAGGGTAACCTCCGCCTTATGGGGAAGCCATATGTCATCCTGGTCGCAGAGCATCACATATTCATCAGAAATATCAGGCATATCAGATACCAGCCTCATCAGGCGGAAAAAGTTATTCTGGGCGCTGCCGGACCTTTTGCTGTTCTTAAGGCTCCTCACCCTGCCCGGATACCGTTCTTCATATTCCCGGATGATGGCAGGGGTCCCGTCCGTAGAAAGATCGTCGGAAATCACAATAGATAAGTCAGAAAGAGTCTGTCTTAAAATGGATTCCAGCTGGTCCCGTATATATTTTTCTCCGTTATAGGATGCTAAAAGCACCGATACCATAGACGTTTCCCCTTTCCGCTTTGCTGCCCTTGCTTTCTGGGCATAGAGGTATACCCCCAGGGTGCTTCCGCTTTGCTGCAAAGAACCACCCTACCAGGACAATCCCAGGATTTTAGTCAAGAACCAGATTTCACCCATGAGAAAGCCCAGGAAAGCCCTTACCAGGCATTCCTGAAACCTGCTGATCCCCAGATATTTTTTATAATAATGAAGCTTGCTTTCATGAAGAAGCGCCTGCTTCTTTAAAATAGATTCCACACTCTTATTGATAGACACAGAATGAAGATGCATATAGGACCGGTTCAAAAGCAGCACTGTCCCATAACCCTTTTTCTTCAGCTGATGGCCAAGAATCTTTTCTTCATAATAAAGAAAAACCTCTTCATCATAAAGGCCGCATTCCATCAGGGCATGGATATCCGCCAAAAATAAGGAGCCCAGCACAGCGTCCACATAGGCGTAATCCTCTTTTCCCCTCTGAGGCTTTCCAAAATCCGCCTTTAATTCCGGCCTGTCATTAAGCCAGCGAGCAAAAAGCCGTCTGGTTACAAGACCTGTGTCCAGAAGATCTCCCACCAGACCATTAAGACGCCAGCTTGACAGCGCCACCTTTCCTGCACCATCCGTAGTGACTGCCGCAGCCACCGCCAGCCTGCTTATTCTTAAAAAGGAGTCTTTCATGGCCCGGATACATTCCTCTGAAACCTTTACATCAGGATTTGCTATGAGCACATGGGTAGCGTGAAGCGTCCCATAAGCATACCGTATCCCCTGATTATTGCCGTACCCATATCCGCCGTTTTTTTTCGTGGAAATAAAATGGACCTTTCCTCCTGTAATTGCCTTAAGCATTAAAGCGGAATCATCGGTGGAATGGTTGTCCACAACCACTATGGAGTCCAGGACTTCATAATTTACTATGGAATTTACCAGGCTTACGGTAGTTTCCGCGTCATTATAATTGAGAATGATGCAGCTAATATTCATATCCGCTCCTCTTTAAGACCCCTTTCTGGAATTGATCACTTTCATCCCAAACCTGGAGCTTACAAGGTCTCTCACAGCCGGGCACAAAAAGGTGGCGTAATCCATCAGGTGATAGGCAGCCATATAAAGGCGGCTTCCCTTATCCTTAGGTGCTCCGGCCCATGGTGTCAGGGACAGGTAATACTCGTAGGTTTTGCGGTAATGATTTAAGTTTCCCTCTTTCCAGGGCCTTTCATCTCCCATAAAATGCAGGACAGCCGGGTGCCTTTTGGCCTCACGAAACCCCTTTTCTCCAATCTCTTCATAAACAGGAGAAAGCCTTGCCAGATGGCTGTACCGGTAATAGCGGTAATTGGTAAAAAAGTTATACCGGGGAGATAAAGGCTTTATCTTTCCTTTCAGCGCCCCGTTAATGGTATCCTGATCACCTGCAAAAAGCTTCCCGCCCATAAAACGGTAAAAATCCAGCAGCTGCTTCTGGGCGTTTTCCTCCCGCCAACGGTCCATATCAATGAGAAGGACACCGGAATTATAATAAGGGTCTGACGGGAAAAGGCCGATTTCTTCCTTAACAGCCCCATATATGGTGGGCTCCATGACCGCGCCTAAGATGGCGGTCCCCAGATCCGTTTCCCACAGCTTTCTTAAGGAAGAAAGCACCACCGTATCGCAGTCTAAGTACAGAACCCGGCTGACCTCCTTCGGAAGCACATCTCCGATGAACAGCCGGGCCATTATGCTCAAATCAAAGCCTCCCGTATCCACCTCATAGGAAAAGCGTTCTTTTAAGTTTCCAAGCTCTATGACCGTCAGCTCCCGCCCGAACCCGTCTGTCACCTTCTTAAGCCTTTCTTTCGCCTCGGCGGACAGGTTCATGGACAAAACATAAATATGGATGTCCCCAATGTCCCTGTTGTGGTCCAGAAGAGAATAAAGAGATACAGCCAGATGCCTGGCATAATTATCGTTGGAAGCGTATACAACGTTCATAGATTCCTCCATTTAACCGGCATTTCAGGGCACGGAAAACCGGCCCTGATTCCGTAGTATTGTACTATATCCGCCATGAAAAGTAAACAATTACACCAATTCCTTTTCCGCCCGGTTCATGGCTGATTCAATGACCTTGTCCATATCGTAATACCGATACTCTCCTAACCGGCCGCCGATAATCACATGGTCTTCCTTTTCCGCCAGCGCGGCATATTTTGAAAACAGTTCCTGGTTTTTCTCATCATTCACCGGATAATAGGGTTCCATTCCCTCGCTCCAGTCCACCGAATACTCCCGGGTGATGACAGTTTTTGGCTGGGTCCCGAATTCAAAATGCTTATGCTCGATGATCCTGGTATAAGGAGTTTCCCGGTCCGTATAGTTTACCACAGCCACGCCCTGATAGTTATCCGTGTCCAGTACTTCCATTTCAAACTTTAAGCTCCTGTATTCCAGCTTCCCGAACCGGTAGCCATAATAGGCATCTATAGGGCCTGTATAAATCACCTTTTCTCCCAGCCCGTCATAATATTCCTTATTTTCAAGATAGTCCACGCCCAGCTCTATGTCACAGCCCTCAAACAATTTGTCAATAATCACATTGTATCCGCCTATGGGAATCCCCTGATAAAGATCATTGAAATAATTGTTGTCATAGGTAAAGCGCACCGGAAGCCGTTTGATAATAAAGGCCGGAAGGTCCTTGCAATCTCTGCCCCACTGCTTTTCCGTATAACCCTTTACCAGCTTTTCGTAAATGTCCTGTCCCACAAGGCTGATGGCCTGTTCCTCCAGATTCTGAGGCTCTCCGGTTACAGACGATTTTTGCTCCTCAATCTTTGCTTTCGCCTGCGCCGGAGTCGATACCCCCCACATCTTGCTGAAAGTGTTCATATTAAAGGGCAGGTTATACATTTCCCCCTTGTAATTTGCCACAGGGCTGTTGGTATAGCGGTTAAATTCGGCCAGCTCATTTACAAACTTCCATATCTTCCGGTTGCTGGTGTGGAAAATATGGGCTCCGTAGGTGTGGATATGAATGTCTTCCAATTCGCCGCAATAGATATTTCCGCCCATATGGTTTCTTTTTTCCACCACCAGGCTTTTTTTTCCTTTCTGTTTTGCCAGATAAGCGAAAACACCGGAATAGGGACCTCCGCCCACCAACACATAATCATACTTTTTCATGCTTTTATTCTCCTGTTCTTTTTTAAGCCGCTTTCGTTATAAACTGTATCTATTATACTAAAGTCATGGAGAAAAGTAAATTGTCCGAAGTAAAGAATCCGCTTGCGGACTCTCGCGCCGGAGCGCGGTTGCTTCAGCAACCATACTTCCTTGGCGCAGAGTGCGCATCCCCCGGAGGGTTTTTATCGTATAGGATGAACTTTCCTATACGATAAAAAAGG
>JASGGP010000267.1:0-6981 GCA_047604985.1 Lacrimispora sp. | reverse complement strand
CTTTGTATACGATGCAAGTAATTTTTGTTCGTTTGTGAAAAACTTATTCATTAATGCACTTTGATTTTTGCACAAAAAAGGAGCAAAGGCTTTATTCTTGCTCCTTTTTATGCCGCTCTTTTCCGCTGCAAATTTCCATATAATTCTATTCTATATAGAATAATTGTATATATGAGATCTCATACCTGTGAATCACATTGATTCACAGATGATACAGGTCTGCTGGATTTCCATCGGCTTATATCCCGTCTTTCATCTCCCGGCGTTCCTGCATATTTTTGCCGTTTCCTGCCTTTATGCTCTTTAACTCGTCAAACACCACATCGTTTAAAACCTTGATATAGGTGCCTTTCATGCCGGAAGACCTGGATTCAATTACGCCGGCGCTCTCAAATTTCCGAAGGGCATTGACAATAACGGAACGGGTGATGCCCACACGGTCGGCAATTTTGCTTGCCACCAGAATCCCCTCGTTGCCATCCAGCTCTTCAAAGATATGAGTGATCGCTTCCAGCTCGGAAAAGGACAAGGTGCTGATGGCAGACTTGACAATCTGCACCTTTCTGCTCTCCTCTGCGTTCTCCTCATTCACAGAACGCATCATCTCAAGTCCTACCACGGTTGTTCCGTATTCACTCAAAATAATATCGTCGATATCATACTGGGAATCCGATTTGTAAATAAACAGTGTTCCCAGGCGCTCTCCCGCAATGTCAATAGGGGTGATGATTGCCTGATATTTTCTGATATTGCCGCCGGTAAATCCCAAGGTTTCCAGATTGACATTTTCCTTTGTTGACAGAATACTTAACAAACGCTCATTCAACAAGGTATCCACATAACCGCCGACCTGATCCGCGATCAGCTCCTGAATTTCATCGATATCCGGCGTCAGGCCTACACCCAGCACCTTTCCTTTCTTGCTGATGACAAGAATATTGGAATTCAGGATCTCGGTCAGTACTTCACAGATATCGTTAAATACAACTTTGTGCGAATTATTATTATGCAATAATTTGTTAATTTTTCTAGTTTTGTCCAATAACTGTACACTCATAGCCGAAAACCTCCTTAAGAATTTATGCTAAAAGTCCAAAATACTCCTCTAATAATTAAATATTAACACTATTTTTTTCAAATAACAATAGTTTTTTGAAGATTTTCGTTTTTCTTAATAATTATCCCTTTTTCTATTTATCCATGCTATAACCGCACTGTTCATTGGAGCATTGCAGCTTATTTCCCTTTTCAACCATGTAGGCCCCGCATTTCGGGCATTTCTGCATAGACGGCTTCTGCCATGACATGAAATCGCATTCCGGATTCGCTTCGCAGCCATAGTAAATTCTGCCCTTTTTCGTTTTCTTTATTACCACTTCTTTTCCGCACTTAGGACAGGGAACGCCGATCTTCTCTAAGTAGGGCTTTGTGTTCTTGCATTCCGGGAATCCCGGGCAGGCCAGGAATTTGCCGTGAGGGCCATTTTTAATGACCATGTTGCGGCCGCAGACCTCACAGATTTCATCGGTCACTTCATCGGCAATGGTCACGCTTTCCAGTTCAACGAAAGCTTTGTTCACCGCTTCTTTTAAATCAGGATAAAAGTTTTTTACAACAGTCTTCCACTGCACCGATCCGTCTCCCACCTTATCCAGAAGGTATTCCAGATTCGCGGTAAAGGTAACATCTACGATGCTGGGGAAGTTCTGCTTCATAATCTTATTGACAACCTCACCCAGTTCCGTTACATAAAGATTTTTATTTTCTTTTGCCACATACCGTCTGGCGATGATGGTGGTAATGGTGGGCGCATAGGTACTTGGACGTCCGATGCCCTGCTCCTCCATGGCTTTTACCAGAGATGCCTCCGTAAAATGAGCCGGCGGCTGGGTAAAATGCTGGCTGCTGCTCAGTTCATCCAGCTTCAGCACATTGCCCTTTTCCAGATTTCCAAGCAAAACATTCACATCTTCTTTTTCCTCTTCCTGCACATATACGGACATAAAGCCGTCAAAGGACAGCTTGGAGGCGGAAAGGGTGAAAATATAATCTCCGGCTCCGATTCTTACGGAAGTGGTCTCATAAACAGCCGGCTCCATTCTGCTGGCCGCGAAACGTTTCCAGATCAGCTGGTAGAGACGGAATAAATCCCTCTGCAGGGACTCCTTTACTATAACCGGGGTAAGCTCAATGTCTGTCGGACGGATGGCCTCATGAGCATCCTGTATCTTTACATTGCTCTTTTTGACCTGCTCTCCCTTTGCCACATACTTACTTCCGTAATTTTTCTCTATATATTCTCTGGCCAGAATATCTGCTTCTTCTGCGATTCTGGTAGAGTCTGTTCTCAGATAAGTGATAAGACCTACGGTTCCCCGTCCGGCAATCTCAACGCCTTCATACAGCTGCTGAGCCAGACGCATGGTCTTCTGGGTGGAAAAATTCAGGACCTTGGACGCTTCCTGCTGAAGCGTACTGGTGGTAAAGGGAATAGGGGCTTTCTTTACTCTTTCCCCTACCTTAACTTCATCTACCGTGTAGGTCTGGTTTTCCAGGCCTGACAAAATCTGGTCCAATTCTTCCTTTGTGTGAATGGTGATCTTCCCGTTTCTGTCTCCATAGAATTTTGCTTCAAGAGGCTTTTTGCTTCCTCCCTGCCTTAAGTCAGCTTCCAGATTCCAGTATTCTTCAGGAATGAACGCATTGATTTCTTCTTCCCTGTCACTGATTATGCGGAGAGCCACAGACTGGACACGGCCTGCACTTAACCCCCTCTTTACCTTTGCCCAAAGCAAGGGACTTATCATATAACCAACCATACGGTCCAAAACTCTTCTGGCCTGCTGGGCATCCACTAAGTCCATATCAATATCTCTGGGCGTTTTTAAGGAAGTCTTCACGGCATTTTTCGTAATTTCGTTAAAGCTGATCCGGTAAACCTGCTTTTCTTTCACTTCATCCAGCTTTAAGGCCTTGATTAAGTGCCAGGAAATGGCTTCTCCTTCCCGGTCCGGGTCCGTTGCAAGATAAATCTTATCTGCTTTCTTTACTTCTTTCCGCAGCTTGGCAAGTATATCGCCTTTTCCCCTGATGGTTATATATTTAGGATCAAAATCATTTTCTACATCAATTCCCAGCTGACTCTTAGGCATATCCCTCACATGTCCGTTGGAAGCATCTACCTCATAATTCGTTCCAAGGAACTTTTTTATCGTCTTTACCTTTGCAGGTGACTCCACAATTACTAAACAGTTCGCCATACCAAACTCCTCGCCTATAGTTTCTTTCCATAATATTGATGGGATGTCTGCAGGACATGACCGCTGATCTCCAGCTCCAAAAGAGCACTTATACAGTCACTGACAGACAATCCGCTTATAGATACAATCTCTTCCAAATTTTTCGGTTGTAAATCTAGGCAACTATACACCATTTTTTCTTTTTTGGCAAGTCCGTTCTGATTTTTTTCATTAACTCTTAACATTTTACCTCTTTGAAGCTGGAAATATTCCAGCACAACATCAGGACTTAACAATACTCCCGCACCATCGCAGATCAGCCGGTTGCAGCCTGCGCTTAAAGGGTCCGTCACTCTTCCCGGAAGTGCAAAAACTTCCTTTCCCTGCTCAAGTCCCAGGTTCGCCGTGATCAAAGAGCCGCTTTTTTCCCTTGCTTCCATCACCAGGATTACATCGGAAATTCCGCTGATGATCCGGTTTCTCATTGGAAAATTGCAGGGCTTAGGGGCCTCACCTGGCATGAACTCCGTAAGGATTCCGCCATGTACAGGCAGCTGCTCATATAGCCCGTAATTCTCCCTGGGATAGCAGATATCAATTCCGCAGCCTAAGATTCCGTAGGTATCCCCGCCGGCTTCCAGGGCTCCCTGATGGGCCGCTCCGTCGATTCCACTTGCCAGTCCGCTGATGATCTGAACTCCTGCCTTTGACAGTTCTCCTGCCATATAGGAAGCCAGCTGCCTCCCGTAGTTGGTGCAGTTTCTGGCTCCCACCACAGCCGCCGCAGGCCTTTCCTCCTCCGGCAGCCTTCCCTTGCAAAAAATTCCCATAGGATATCCGTAAATGTCAAGAAAACGCCTTGGATATTCCTCATCCCAGGGCGTAATAAAGCGGATACCCTTTGTCTCCACCTTTTCCAGCTCTTTTCTGCAGGCGTCCAGCCGCCCTTTATATCCTTCCAGGACAGAAACCTCATCCTGTTTTAAAGGTCCCGCTGCTTCCAGTTCTTTTCTTTCTATATTATATATTCTTTTATAGCTTCCCATGTAATCATAAAGCTTTTTTATCTTCACCGCTCCCAATGAGGGAACATGGCAGAGCCAGTATAAATACTCCCGTTCTTCATGGTTGTCCATAAATTCCTCCCCAATACTTTCCATCCAGGCTCCTTAAGCCCACCGCCTCTGCCAGGTGATCCCTGGTAATTCTTTCGGAACCTGCTAAATCCGCTATGGTTCTGGATATCTTAAGGATCTTCTCATAGCCTCTGGCGCTGATTCCGAAGCTGTCGTAAACTTTTTTCAAAAAATCCTTTTCCTTTTTTTCCAGAATACAAAATTTCTCAAGCTGTGCCCTTTTCATAGCGCTGTTAAAATAGATTCCGCAGCCTGTAAACCTCTCCTTTTGGATAAGCCTTGCCGCTTCCACCCTCTGCCTTATGGCAGCAGAGGCTTCTCCGCCTTTTTTCTGCTGCAGCTCTTCATAGGTGACAGCTCCCGACTCCGCGCAAATATCAATCCGGTCCAGCAGAGGCTTGGAAATCCTGCCCAAATACCTTCGTATCTGCTGCTCGGAGCATCTGCATCTGCTGCGGTCGGGATAATAACCGCATAAGCACGGATTCATTGCGGCGGCGAATATGAAGTCTGCCGGAAATACATGGGCCCCATGGATTCTGGATACGGTTATCTTCCCTTCCTCCAAAGGCTGTCTCAAAATCTCTATGGTGTTTTTTTGAAATTCGGGTAATTCATCCAGAAACAGAACGCCTCCGGATGCCAGGGATATCTCACCTGGCTTAGGAATTCTTCCGCCCCCGGCCAGGGCCTGAGGTGTAATCGTATGGTGGGGGCTGCGGAAAGGCCGCTGTGCAATCAAGGGCTCTTCCTGGGAAAGAAGACCGCATACGCTGTAAATCTTGGATATGGCAATGGTCTCCTCCATGGACAGGGAGGGCATGATGGTGGGAATCCGTCTGGCAATCATGGTCTTTCCGGTGCCTGCCGGGCCGATGTAAAGAATGTTGTGCATACCGGCAACAGCCACTTCCGTGGCCCGTCTTAAAAGGAACTGGCCTCCCACCTCTGAAAAGTCAACATCATAAGCTTTCAATCGTTCCGGAACATGGGAGGCGCCGGTCCTCACATCCTTTTGCTTTTCAGGGAAGTTAAGATGATCGGTCAAATCCCTTAGATTTTCCACCCCGATAATTTCCATCCCTTCTATTATTAAGCCCTCTCCCGCATTCTCTCTGGGGAAAAAACATTTTTGTTTCCCGGCTTTTTTTGCGGCTGCGGTTATGGATAAGACTCCCCGGACAGGTTTGATCCCCCCATCCAGCCCCAGTTCTCCTGAAATCACGCAACTTTCCAACGCAGAGGACTTCACCATGCCGGATGCCGCCAGAATTGCAACAGCAATGGGCAGGTCGAAAGCGGTCCCTTCTTTACGGATATCAGCAGGCGATAAATTAATGGTAATCTTTCTTGCAGAAAGCCGGAAACCGGAGTTTTTTAAGGCCGTCCTCACCCGGTCCTGAGCCTCTCTCACTTCAGAAGAAAGATAACCCACCATGGAAAAGCCCGGAAGTCCGTCACTGACATCCGCCTCCACAAGGATCGGAACTCCCTCTACGCCGGTGATTCCTACACTGTGAACTTTACTGTACAAAACCATTTCTCCTTTCCTTATGCTGTCCAGGTTTTTTGACAGGATCCGTCCCCTTTTACCGGACGCAGGGATACGATAAAGGGGATTTCCTCATTCTTGTCCATGCTTTTTGGACAAGATCCGCCCTTTACCGGACGCAGGGATATGATAAAGGGAATTTCCTCATTCTTGTCCATGCTTTTTGGATAAGGTCCGCCCTTTACCGGACGCAAAGGTACTCCTCCTGGGTGTTTCCATATTCAGTTTCATAGTTTCATAAATACACAGGGAAAAATGATGCTGAGACGCATCTGAGATGTTCCCGAATGGGAACCTGTATCTATGATAACTGAAAAGAAGAGAAAAGGCAAGTCTTTTCTGGTTTATACATCCCTTAAACCACCAGAAAATTCCGGCATATAGGGCCTGTACCGGAGAGGCATATGGTTTCGCTGGCAGACCGGATTCGTCCGTTCCTTGATGGAAATGCTTTTTCTGAAGCTCTTGAAAAGCTGCTGATATTCATCCTCTTCTTCCGCCTTATTGAGACGGTCCTCCCATTCTGATGAGAAAAGATCCACCAGAAACCAGGAACGAAACGCCGGATGAAGAACTGCTTTCTTCCTGTTTTCATCATATAAGGCCCAGTTTTCCCCGGAAAGCCGGTCGGAAAAATGAGGCGCCAGAAGAACCAGTACGTCATTTTTCGGCCCGATCCTGCTGACCAGAAGCCCTCCCTCCATTTCCACAAAGCGCACAAAGCCCGTAAGCAGATGTGTTTCATTGTCTACATGGCGGCACATACGAAAGATCTCGTATACCTCCTGTATCTGGATCATCTGGACAATGCCTGCGCCTATATGAAAGCCATAAATCAAAAAGCGGTATATCCGGTCCGCCCGGTCCGCCTCCTTGCTCAAAGCAGCCTTATAGACGGTCATATAGGCTTCCTCCGATATCTTCTCACGGATTGCCTGCACAACTTTTCCTGCATTACCGCCGTCTGCTGGAACCTCTACATACTGGCAGAACAGCTCCATGGTATCCTGTGCTCCCATAAGGGCCATGCCAATGTAAAGCTGGGCCTTATGGG
>JASGGP010000266.1:0-7001 GCA_047604985.1 Lacrimispora sp. | reverse complement strand
GGATGACATATTCGGACGCCTGGGAGGTGATGAATTCATCATACTGCTAAAGGATGTGGCCTACAGCATGGATCTTTATTCAAGGCTTGAAAACCTGTGCAGCCTGATCGGAAGCGCCCTGGAACCGGAAGCCCATATTTCCGCCAGCTTAGGAACAGCCGCTTATCCGGAAGACGGGACTATTTTTGAAGAACTATATGAAAAAGCCGACATCGCCCTTTACCATGCAAAAAGGCAGGGACGCAACCAGTATGTGGTTTACGAGCCTGGGATGAGCATGTCAGGACCGGGATGAGTTGGGAAATAACAGGGGAATAAAAAAAGAAATAATAGAATAAAAGCAAAAATAAAAATGCCCTGCAGTCTTGCAGGGCATTCCCAATCACTCTCATGCAGAAGAAGGGACTTGAACCCTCACAGTATTGCTACCACACGGACCTGAACCGTGCGCGTCTGCCAATTCCGCCACTTCTGCGCTTTCACAATTGTAGGAATTGATTCGCCAATTCCTACAATTATAATACTATAACTTGGAAAAATAATCAAGCACTTTTTTTTAATTCAGCCATGCAGAAATATTTGTGGTATTTGGGTATGGGGAGCTTGCTCACCAGGCTCAAATACCACAAATATTTCTATAGGGCGGAACGCCCGAAATGAATCATTTGGCGCCCATACCCAGCCTTTCAAAAGCAAACTCTCCCCGCCAAATGATGAATTGCATGGCGGGGCCAGCCAACATCTAATACTCCCTGGTCTTTATAACCCTCTCCGCATCCGACTGGTCATAAACCTTTTCCTCCGTGATAATCCGAAGAGGCATTTCCTTCCCCGCTATCATATCCCGGATCGCTTTCATCAAAGGAGGGCCAAGCAGCGGGCTGCATTCTACCGCACAGTTTAATTTTCCGTCTATCATTGCCCGGAACGCTTCCTTTGTGGCGTCCACGGAAACAATGGTTATATCCTTTCCCGGATTTAATCCATGGGCCTCCAGGGCTTCAATGGCTCCAAGGGCCATATCGTCGTTGTGGGAATAAATAATATCCACATCCCAGCCATAGTTATCGATATATTCCTCAACCACCCGTTTCCCGCCCTCGTAGGTAAAGTCACCGTAATCTGCATACACAACCTGGTACTGAGGATTCTCCTTTAAAATTTCATCAAAGCCTTTCTTTCTCTCTTCCGTAGGCGTGGCTCCTTCACTCCCCTGAAGTTCTAAAATATGAACAACCCCCTGCTCCGGCTTTACATGCTCTTTCAGCCAGCGCATGGCTCTCCGCCCTTCCTCCAGAAAATCCGCACCAATATAGGTGGTCGTCAAGTCATCCTCTGTTTCGATTCTCCGGTCAGACATTACCACCGGGATATCAGCCGCCTTGGCCTCTTTCAGAACCGCGTCCCAGCCGGACTCAACCACAGGGGAAACTACGATTACATCCACCTTTTGCTCAATAAACCGGCGGATCGCTTCAATCTGCTTTGCCTGGGACTGGTCTGCACTGTCAAAGAGAAGCTCCATGTTAAATTCCCTGGCCGCTTCCTGAATGGAACGGGTATTGGCCAGCCTCCACTGGCTCTCCTGCCCGACCTGGGAATATCCTACGGTAATTCTCCTGCCGTCGTCTATGCTCTCCCTGTTAAGGGAAGCCAGATATTCGCCTGCATTTTGGGGATAGATGGTATGGCTTCTTAAGATCACCTGCTTGGGAACGCCGCTTTCCTTTTTAAGAATATCAATGGCATATTGTACCGCTTCTTTGCCTCCTGTAGGGCAGGAAATGGTTGCCGCAAGCTTTCCTTTCCGCACCAGATCCACTCCTTCGTTTTCTCCGGTAAAGCCGTCGCAGCCGATGACCTTTATCTTATCAGCCAGATTCCTGTCCTTTAAGGCCTCATAGGCTCCAAAGGCCACCGAATCATTGTTGGCAAATATAAGGGAAACGTCTTTCAGTTCCTCATTCATGGCAAAAACCGCATCATAGGCCGGGTCTTTCATGTCATTTTTCAAATCACAAACGGTCTTTTTTATGTCAGGATAATCCCTGATCACAGAGTCAAAGCCGTCGCTCCGCTCCTCGCTTTGAAGGGAGCCTGCAGTTGCCCGAAGCTCCAGAACCTTGCTTTTTCCGCCCCCCAGCAGCTGGATGGCACACTCTCCCCCCTGCTTGCCGATCAGATTGTTATCCGGGCCGATAAACAGGTTATAGTCAAAGCCTTCCACGCTCCGGTCCATAACAATTACAGGAACGCCTTCCTTGTAGACGTCTCCCACCTTCTTTGTCAGACGGCTGGAATCACAGGGGGAAATGATCAAAAGGTCAATGCCGAAATCCAGAAGCCTGTCAACATCCTTTTCCTGCTTCTCCACGCTGGAGGTGGCATCCGCAGTAATGATCCTGATGTTGGGATACTTTCCCGCTTCCTCCTGAATCTCATTGATGAGTGCAACCCTCCACGCCTCCCGCATGTTTGCCTGGGAAACGCCGATCACATATTCCACATCGCTTTTATAAACCGTTCTGGTAATCGCTCCGGTATAAATCCGGTATCCTAAAAACCCAAATACCGTTACCAGCAGTATCACAAGTAATTTCGTTTTCTTCTCCATTTTACCCTTTTTCAAGCTCACTCTGAATTTCTTTCGGAATTCGTATAACAATACGCGTCCCCTGCCCCTCTTTGCTTTCCACCAACACCATAAACCGCTCTCCGTACCGGATGCGCAGCCGTTCCTTTATATAAAACAACCCAAAGCTTCTGTTTCCCCCGGCCTCTCCCGACTCATTTAACAGCCTGGATAACTCCTCCACCTTTTCTTCCTCCATGCCCTTTCCGTCATCCCAGACCTCCAGGCTCACCCAGTCCTCTTCCGCCTTTCCGGTAACCTTTAGATGTCCGTCTCCGCTCTTCATCTTCACCCCATGGTAAATGGAGTTTTCCACCAGAGGCTGGAGGATCATTTTCGGCAGAACCACCTTCATACAGTCCTCCTCCACTTCAATTTCATACTGCACCTTGGGGCCGTAACGAATTTTCTGTATGTAGAGGTAATTGGAAATATAACGGATTTCCTCCTCAATAGTGATATAATCCTTTCCCTTGCTTAAGCTGATGCGGAAAACATTGGTAAGGGCATCCACAAGATGAACAATATCATAAGCGGAATGCTCTCTTGCCATCCAGCCTATGGTATCCAGGGTATTGTATAAAAAGTGGGGCTTAAACTGTTCCTGGACTGCCTTAAGCTGGGCTTTCCGCTTGTTTTCCTGCTCCTTATAAACCTCCTCCATCAGCTCCTGTATGCGCTCCAGCATCTGGTTGAACCTGCGGCCAAGCTCACTGACCTCATCTAAATAATTGCCTTCAAACCGGACGGACAAATTGCCCTTTTCCGTTTCTTTCATCAGGTTGCGGAGCCTGACAATGGGCTTTGTGACCGTCTCCGAAATCTTTACCGCTACAATGAACACCGTAAGGATCGTCAAAACCAGAACCCAGCCAAACATGAACAGCATGGTATTGATTCCGCCCATGATTTCCTGGTAGGAGGAAACGCTGACCGTCTTCCATCCTGTGTAAGCGGATTTCTGGTAGCTGATCTGATATTTTTCTCCGTCAATCACCGCGGTTACAGGCTCTTCTTCATTCCACAGCCATTCCGGGCGGATCCGGTAAACGATTTTATTGGTGGGCGCATATACTAAGTGGTTCTGCTCATCCAGGACGAATACAAAGCCGTTTTCCCCGATATTGGCATCCTGAATGGCGGAAGAAATAATTTCATGCTTCACATCAAACAGCAAGACACCGATTCTCTCCCCTGTCTCCGGGTCTATGACAGCTTTCATCACGGAAAATACATCGTCAATGCTGTAAGCGGCCTCCGTAACAATATTTCTTCCGGTAACGTTGCTGATTATCTGCATCTCACCGGGAGAGGATGCCGCCTTTTTATACCAGACCTCCCGGACAAAGGGGTCCCGGGAATTCTGGACATTCCGGTTCCCACATACATATCATGCTCTGTGGCAAAGAAAATGCCCGCAATCTCATCGTGGGTATCCGCCACCATCTCAAAGCTGTTTTTTAACTCTGCCTCATACTCCTTCCAGCGTCCGTCCTCTGCGGAGGGTATTCTGCCAAGGTGCATGGGCTCAATCACCCGGATCAGCATATTGGCCGTCTTTTCAATACTGCTTATGTAGATATCCGTGGTATGCTGCACCTGTCCCACCAGCAGGGATGTATGCTGGGTCACATTGCGCTCCGCCTCCCTGGTTGAGCTGATAATTCCCAGAATCCCCACAAAGCAAAAAGGAATGAGGGCAATAAAAATATGAGAATTAATCATCTTATCACGAATTTTCATATCCATGAATCTTTTCTTCCAATATTTCACTGCTCTCACTCCAACTTTCATATCATATTTCCTGCCTTCCAGTATACCGAAATTAACAGGTTCTTACAACTGCATTCTTTTCATTCTTTGTGCTATTGTCCGTTTTTCCCCTTTGTTTTTTCCGCACGGATTGCAATGATCCTCTGAATTACAATAAAGAAACAGAGAAGCGCCGCAATGGTAACCTTCGTCCACCAGGTATTCAAATTCTGATAGGTGACGATTGTCTGGATAATTCCCTCAATCATGACGCCTACCACAGTTCCTGCCACAGTGCCTACGCCTCCCGTAAGCAGGGTGCCGCCGATTACTGCGGAGGACAGGGCGTCCAGCTCCAGGCCCAGATTTTGAAGGCCAAAACCTGCCAGGGTATAAAAGCTGAATACGATTCCTCCAAGAGCAGCACAGAAGCCGCTGATCCCATATGCCGCAATCTTCGTTCCTGCGACGTTTAATCCCATAAGGCTGGCAGAGGTTTCACCGCCTCCCAGGGCATATAAACACCTTCCAAACTTTGTATATCTCAAGATATAGACCGAAACCGCAAAAACAATGAGGAGGATAAATACATAGTAATAAATTTTCCCGTTCCAGGCCTTTGCTTCACCCAGCCGCACCGCTACCTTGCCAAGAGCCATGGTCTTAAAAAACGGATCGCTGATGGGAATGGAACGTTCACTGATCACAACGCACAGCCCACGCATCAGAAACTGGCCTGCCAGAGTTACAATAAAGGGCTGAAGCTTAAAATAATGAATCAGGGCCCCCTGGGTGCAGCCTATGATGCTTCCCGCAAGAAGCATCAGAATAATTACCAGAAAAGCCGGAACTCCACGCTCCAGCAAAAAGGCGGAGCCCACGCCTGTAAATGCGATGGTGGAAGCAATTGAAATGTCAATTCCGCCGGTTATGAGCACAAAAGTCGCCCCGATTGCGGCTATCATCAAATATGCATTGTCATTAAAGAGGTTTAAAAAGGTTGATAAGGATAAAAAGTTATTATACTTTACAGAACCGAACAGAAACATCAGGACAAACAGCACAACGGTAATAGCCAGTGAAATGTTATTGATCTGAAACCTTTTTCTTTTTCCCGTCCTTTCCATCAGCTGCCGACCACCTTTCTGTTTATCATTTTGCGCTTAATGATCAGATCCTTAAACTGCTTTGACTGAGACAGGCAGATAATAATAATCAGCAGCGCCTTTAACACCCGGATATAGGCCGCAGGAACTCCAAGGGCCAGTACCGTGGTCGTAATGCTCTGTACAATCAATGCTCCTATTACGCTGGCCGGAATGGAAAAACGCCCGCCCATTAAATTGGTTCCTCCGATTGCCACGGCAAGAATGGCATCCATTTCAATCCCCAGCCCTGCATTGTTGCAGTCCGCGCCCTTGATCCCCGCGCTTTCAATCAGTCCTGCCACTGCGGCAAAGGCGCCGGAAATTGTATAGATTGCCATCAGCATCCGGTCCACCTTAATGCCCACATACTTGGAGGCAGTGGGATTGCAGCCCACGGATTCCAAAAACAGGCCGAATGCCGTTCTTCCCGTAAACAGCACCAGAAAGCCCACAAGAAAAAGCACAAGGAACAGAGGGAAAGGCAGCCCCAAAATATAGCCTCCATTAATAAAATAGTAGGTGTCCGAGGTAATGGTAACGATTTTCCCCTTGGTAACCAGCTGTGCGATTCCCCTTCCTGCCACCATTAAAATCATGGTGGCCACAATGGGCTGAATCTTTATCTTTGCCACTAAAAGGCCGTTCCAGATGCCGCTGGCAATTCCCGCAAGGATGGCCAGGGTGATTGCTGCTGCAACATTTCCGTTTAATCCAGGAAAAATATTGCCGTTGACGATGCTGCAGGCAATAGCTCCGCTGATTGCCATGATGGAGCCCACAGAAATATCGGTTCCTCCTGTTGCCAGTATCATGGTCATTCCGGCAGCCAGTATCATAAGCTTGCTTCCGTTTCTCACGATATCAATGATGCGTCCATATAAGTGTCCGTCCACAATGGAGAGGGTGAAGAATTCTCCTTTGCTGACAATGCCGTTAAAGAGCAGAATCATGAGAAAAATCATCAGGGGACGAAAATACTGTTTTCCAGATAAACGATTCCAGGTTTCTCTCATGACGCTTCACCTCCAGCCATAATCCGCATAATTGCTTCTTCCGATATTTCTTTTCCATTCAGTTCTCCCACCTGCTTCATATCCCGGAGCACGATCATCCTGGTGCAGCAGCGGAGCATTTCATCAATTTCTGATGAAATAAAAAGAACTGCCATCCCCTTTCCCGCAAGCTCCATGACGATTTTCTGGATCTCCGCCTTTGTTCCGATGTCGATTCCCCTGGTCGGCTCATCCAGCCTCAAAAATTCCGGGTCTGTGGCAAGCCACCGGGCGAGAATCACCTTTTGCTGGTTTCCTCCGCTTAAATTTTTAATCAGCTGCTCAGTTCCCGGTGTTTTGATCTGCAGCATTCCAATATACTCCTTTGCCAGCTCCTCCGCCTCTTTCCTGGAAATCTTATGGAAGAGCCCCTTTTTCACCTGAAGAGCAAGTATGATATTTTCCCAGATGGAAAGC
>JASGGP010000265.1:0-7014 GCA_047604985.1 Lacrimispora sp. | reverse complement strand
ATTACCATCCATGGTTTTCATTTTTCTTGCCATTGTTGATTTCCTCCTGCAAATGTGAATATTATATAATTATCTTGGTTCCCGTAATGGGAAAGTGACCTAATATGATTATAACAATATTTTAACAAATTGCAAATATAAAACGAGAATTTTAAGTATTATTTTCGAAACAATCCGATAAAAGGGGACCGGGCAGAAAAATCTGTCCGGTCCTGTCTGTTTTCGTCTCATATTTTAGTTAAAAGGATTAGGCTGAATAACATTCTGGCCTCCGTTATCACCAGGAGCTCCCACTGTGGAAGACGGTCCCTGTGTCTGAGCCTCCTCTGTTGTCGGCTTGTCAGCCTGGGTCTGGGTTTCCGGAGGAGCCGCAGTGGTCTGAGAAACTCCTGGCCCAGCCGCTGTTGTCTGGGAAATATCTGTGCTGCCCTCTGCCCCAGAGTTGGACGGATCGGCCTGGGTCACCACCACTCCGCTGGTATTCCGGCTGATAGTAGCAGGCTTTCCCCGGTAGGTGCTGTTGTGAAGAAGATCGTCGCTGACAACCACTCCATCCTTTTTCGTCACAAGGTTTGTCACCCAGCGGCTTCCCTTCTTCTCCTCCTGAACGATCTTTTCCACTCCAGGCTGAAGCGTCTGGTCTTCCTCATAAACCGGTGCCGGAGCATCCAGCTCTGTGGTCTTTTTCGACGTCATGGTAAGGGTTACACCGTCTTCCAGGATCGGAATTCCTATGATGGAGATCTTTAAGCTGCGGTCTGCAAAGCTGGTCCTTATGGCAATGGCGCTTGAAGAGTTATTGATAAACTTCATATCTGGCCCGCCATAGCTGACCATGGCATCCTCTCCCGGTGTTACATAGGATGGTTCATAGCTGTGGGCGTGGCGCTCCGTGGTCGTAAGTCCTGCGAAAACCACCGCATTATATAAAGTAGATGATACCTGGCAAACGCCTCCGCCCGGCTCCTCCACCAGTACTCCGTTTACATATGCTCCCGCCGGCCGGTAGCCCTTTGCAAGGGAACGCTCTCCCGTAGTATTATTAAAGGAAAACTCATCCCCCGGCTGCAGAATTAAGCCGTTTAAAGCACCGGAAGCCAGCTCGATGTTTTTATTTCTGTCTTTATTGGCCGTGGTAGTGGTGGTATAAGTTCCGATGACCTTATACATGTCCTTAGCCTGGGCCTCGGTAATCTTCGGAGCCACCTCATTACCTGTAGCCTCAATGACCGCCTGGAAATTCTTCGCCTTAAGCTGTGCCAGAATATCCGCAGTCAGCTTGTCCTGATCAATGACAATACCGTTCTGCTCTCCGGCATAGGTGAATTTCCCCGTGGCCTTGTCAAATCCGGAAATGGAACCGTTCTTTGCCGCAACATCCCACTGGTCTGCAATGGCTTTCACTTCTGTCTGGATCCCATCCTCCAGCCCTTCTGTATCAAGGGTATAGCTTTCTTTTGGCTCTCCCGTATAAATTTCCTCCAGCAGAGCATCTATTTTTTCATCCATCAGATCTTTCAGCGCGTATTCTTTATCATGGTAGGTGACCTTCATTCCCCATTGGTACTGCTTTTCAATGGCTTCCCGGGCTTCCTCCCTGGACATGCCCGTGATGGTGATTCCATCCACCTTGACCTCTTTTTTCAGCTCCGTTTCAGCAATCGCTGTGGTGCCTGCCTCCGCTTCCTTTGCCTTAGGGCTTCCGATGAATTTGACGGCCGCCATAATGCAGATTACAGCTGTGGCAGCAAGGATAATTCCAAGGAGGACCTTTGTGATGCTGTACTGGGGTCCCCTTTTCTTTTTCCTTCCCCTTCCCTGCTGATAGGACCCGGAACGGTAGGACTGACTTGTCCTTCGGCTGGTTCCCGACGTGCTTCTTTTGCTTCCGCTTTGGGAGGAATAATTCCTGCCTCCGCTTCCTTGCCTGTTATTTTCCTGACTCATTTATTTCACCTTTTTACACATGATTTTGTAGCATTACATTGAGTAGTATACCATACTTTGTGGGAAATGCTATTACAATTTTATGAATTTTCTTAAGAAATTTTCGTGCTTTTTCTACATTTTACAGCATGTAAAAAACATGTTACTATAGTATTAACAGGCTGTTACAATTCTGCCATGCCATTTGTAACTTTTAAATAGAGCTATAAACAATTACATTTTGGAGGTTTTTATGAGACTGATCGATTTACATGTTCATTCCAATGCTTCTGACGGCACATGCACTCCCTCCCAGGTGGTGGACTTAGCCGTGAAAAAAGGCCTTTCGGCCATTGCACTGACCGACCACGATACCATTGACGGTATTCCAGAAGCCCAGTCAGCCGCCGCCGGGCTCCCTCTGGAGGTCATTCCGGGAATCGAGCTTTCCTGCGTATATGAAAGGGGAGAAATTCACATTCTGGGTCTTTATGTCGATCCCGGGGATGAAAGGTTCCGGGCCGAGACCGATGCCCTGAAAGAGATACGGGAAAGGCGGAATGAGGAAATAATACGCCGTTTCCAGGAATCGGGCATTTCCATTACCTTAGAAGAGGTCATGGCCGGAAATCCCCATACGGTCATCACCAGAGCACACTTTGCCCGGATTCTCTTAGAGAAAGGGTACGTTTCCTCCATGGATCAGGCATTTCGGAAATACTTAGATTACAGCGGGCCTTACTGCCCCCGCAAGGAAAAGATCACCCCTGAACATGCCATGAAGATCCTTACAGACTGCAAGGCCTCTCCTGTTCTGGCCCATCCATACCAATACCGCCTGGGAGATAAAAAAACGGAAGAGCTGGTCCGCTACTTAACGGCTCTGGGACTCCAGGGCCTGGAAGTCTACCACTCCTCCAACAACCAGTACGAAAGCGGTAAATTAAAAAAGCTTGCAAAACAATACGGCCTTTTCCCTACAGGCGGCTCTGATTTTCACGGAAGCAACAAGCCTGACATTGATCTGGGAAGCGGCCGGGGAGGCTTAAGAATCTCCTCCCTGCTCCTTGACGATATCAAAAAGAGACGTCTCAGCCAATCTTCCCCTCATCCATACAGCGGGCAAGCTCCATTGCAAAATAAGTGATGAGGATATCCGCCCCCGCCCGGAAAATGCTGACCGCGGATTCACACATCACCTTTTCCTCATCGAGAAATCCGGCCTTGGAAGCCGCTTTGATCATTGCATATTCTCCGCTGACGCTGTATGCAGCTATGGGGAGGTCGTAACGGTCCGCTGTCTCTCTGATAATATCCAGATAGGAAAGAGCCGGCTTTATCATCACAATGTCCGCCCCCTCCGTCACATCCAGTTCCACTTCCTTTTGGGCCTCTTTCCGGTTATGGTAATCCATCTGATAGCTCTTCCGGTCTCCAAAGGCCGGAGCTGAGCCGGCCGCATCCCGGAATGGGCCGTAAAAGGCAGAGGCATATTTGGCGGAATATGCCATAATGGGCACATTTAAAAAGCCTGCCTCATCAAGAGCCTGTCTCATGGAACCGATCCGCCCATCCATCATGTCGGAAGGAGCCACCATATGGGCGCCTGCCTCTGCATGGGATATGGCGATCCTGTTCAAATACTCCAGGGTCTTGTCATTGTCCACATATTCTCCGTCCAGTATTCCGCAATGGCCGTGGGAAGTGTATTCGCACATGCAGACATCCGTAATCACATATATGGACGGGTACTTTTCCCGGATAAAACGGATAGTCCGCTGGACGATCCCATTTTCATCATAAGCCTGGCTTCCGTGGTCATCCTTATGGGCGGGAATTCCAAACAAAAGAACCTTTCCCACTCCGGCCTCAAGAAGCCGGTCCATAATAAGGGGCAGCCGGTCCACACTGTAACGGAACTGTCCCTCCATGGATGGAATCTCCTCCACAATCCCCTCTCCATCTACAGCAAACAGAGGATAGATCAGAGAATCCTTTGAAACCCTGGTTTCCCGTACCATTTTTCTTAAAGTATTTAAGGACCGAAGTCTTCTCGGTCTGTATAATAAATCCATATAAAATGCCTCCCTTTTGTCCTGTCCTATTATACACCCTCTTTAAGAAGATTCAAGTAATTCTTGCAGCAATGGAAAAGATTGTTTATAATAGTATCCATATTATGGGAACAAGAAATGAGGTGTATTATTTATGGAAGAATTCTATCAGGCCATTGAGGAAACCATCCGGGCAGCAGGCTATAACGGCCCCGTAAACGGGGAAGAGATTTACAATGAAATCTGCGATGAAATCGAGGACAAGGAGCCGGGAGCCTATATTTTCATGTCCAAAAAGACGGATGATACTTTTTTTGAATACAAAATACAGGTATTTGAAGACCAGTTTAATTTAAGCGCCATCGACATCCACGCAGGAGACCAGGTTTTTCACGCGGACTTTGATTAAAACCGCTCCTTGGAAAGCCAAAGCTCCGTCAGGGAATGCTTCACATTTCCACGGTATCCTGTGGTTGTTTTTGCCATGGCAAGGGAATTTAAAACTGCTTCCTCCGTCGCCTCTGCCGCAGCACGAAAGGCTGTTTCCAGGGCATTCTCCCTTAAGACGCGGATGGAAAGCAGTTCTTTTTCTGCCCTTTCCGGAATCCGGTTTGCCGTGGTAAAACCAACCATAATGTCTCCGCTTCCATGACCCATAAAGGAACCGGTCCTGGACAGCCCTACTCCGGCCCGCTTCAAAATCCGTTTCAGCTGGCGGTCCGAAACCGGCAGATCCGTGGCCAGAACGGTCATAATGGAGCCTCTGTCCAGAATGGAAGGCTCCGTCAGCCCTGCAATCTCCTCTCCCACGGGCTTTCCGCCCAGAATCAGGTTTTCCGTGCTGCCGAAGTTGGACTGTACCAGCACCCCCAGAGTATAAGTCTCCCCTCCGATGTTGAAAACCCTGGATGCTGAGCCTATGCCTCCTTTCAAGCCGAAGCACACGGTTCCGCAGCCTGCGCCTACAGCCCCTTAAATCCTTTTTTGCTTCTTTCACCGCTTCTCTTACCTCTTCAGTTCCCACCACCCTGTCGCTGATTTTATTTAAAACAGAATCGTTGCATTCCCCCACTACGGGATTGACGGAGGTGACCTCCACCCCCTCTTCCCTGCACTGTTCCAGCACAAGGTCCACCAGGGCGTCATGAACCTTTCCCACGTTTAAGGTATTGGTCAGGGCAATGGGCGTTTCCAGAGTTCCCAGCTCCTCCACCTGGATCAGTCCCTGGCTTTTTCCAAAGCCGTTGTGAATATATGCGGCAGCAGTCAGCTTTCTTCGGAAGGGATTGTCCTCACAGGGTATAATGACGGTGACACCTGTTTTATGCTCCCTGGTATCCACGGTCTTATGTCCTACCAGCACTCCCTCCACGTCGGTGATCTTATTTAAAGGTCCGGTCGCTATTTTCCCTATAACAATGCCGTATTCCCGTATTCTTTTCATAAATATTCTCCTCCATTCTGTACACGCTTCGTCCAATTTCGCATTTATGTTCCTATTATACATAAAATACATAAGATTACTTCCATTTTCTGGTTTTTTTCATATTGTACCATAGAAAAAACAATGTTATAATGAGAATGTAGAATATGACAATTATTTCACTGGTTTTCCCAAAGGAGGAATTCATATGAAAGTTCAAAATATTACGGATGTGGAAGGTTTTTTTAAAGTAATTGAGCAGTGCAAGGGAACGGTTGAACTGGTTTCCACGGAAGGGGACCGCATCAACTTAAAATCCAAATTAAGCCAGTACCTGTCTATGGCAACTATCTTTTCCAACGGTATCATCAATGAACTGGAATTAGTAGCCCATGACCCTGAGGATGTGGACCGTCTCATTAAATATATGTATCAGGGAGAATAAGCAGGGAATGCCTGCCCATTGCAAAGCGTTTTTTATTTCTCGATATATAAAAAGGATATCCGAAAGCCTGGTTGCGGTTTCGGAATGTCCTTTTTTATTTATTTCTTTTTATTGTCCGGTTGCTTTCGGCTTTTTCTGCCGTTTCCTTTTATCCAGCCTTTGATCCACCTCTTCCCGAAGAAGCGCATACAGCACAGAGCAGATGGGGATGAATATCAGCATTCCCACCACTCCCATGGCGCTGCCGCCGACGGTGACAGCCACCAGAACCCAGATAGAAGGAAGTCCCACAGAATTTCCCACCACATGAGGGTAGATGAAGTTCCCCTCAATCTGCTGGAGAACAAAAAATATAATAAGAAAGATCAGCGCATCCAAAGGCTTTACCATGAGCATTAAAAACGCTCCGATGGCACAGCCGATAAAGGCTCCGAACATTGGAATCAGAGCCGTAAATGCGATCAGCACTCCGACAAGAAGCGCATAGGGCAGCTGGAAAAATGACAGGGTCAAAAAGAACATGCTGCCAAGAATAACCGCCTCCAGACACTGTCCCGCAAGAAAGCTTGAAAAGGTACCCGAAATCAGGGACAGGATTTCCAAAGTCCGCTTCACCACTCCTTCCGGAAGAAAAGCCTCCATCACTTTCTGAAGCTGATGGGATAAGACTTCTTTCTGAAGAAGGATGTAAATGGCAAAAACCAGGCCGATGATAAAGGTGACCACTCCGTTAATAATGGACATAGCCGCAGACACCGTGGAAGAAAGAACTGTTCCGGCGCCGGTTGACAAAAATTCAATTACCCGTTCCACAAAGGATTTCCAATCGATCTGGATTTTGCTGATCGAATCGGCTATTTCCGGGTTCTGGGCAAAAAGACTCTCCGCCGCTTCCTTGACCCTTGTAAGGAAAGCCGGGATGCTGTTTTGCAGGCTAAATACGGTTTCAACCAGCTGGGGCATGACCACAAAGATCACCAGCATTAAAACTCCTATTACCAGTATCAGGGTAAGGCAAAGACTTAAGGGCCGCCTCAGCTTACTGTTTTCTTTCATCGGCAGTAATTTTTCAATCCTGCGCATGGGCACATTCAGGATAAAAGCCATAACCCCTCCCAGAACAAAGGGCGAAGCAATACTCGGTCGCCCGGCCCGGAGCGCTGGTC
>JASGGP010000264.1:0-7087 GCA_047604985.1 Lacrimispora sp. | reverse complement strand
TTCAAAGTAATCCGGAAGCGGGGCTGTGAACTCCATGTATTCTCCGCTTCTGGGATGGATGATTCCTAATACTCCGGCATGAAGGGTTTGACCCTGAAGACGAAAAGGGCTTTTTGCGGGGCCATAGACGGCGTCACCGAGAAGGGGATGGCCGATGCTTGCCATGTGGACGCGGATCTGGTGGGTGCGCCCTGTTTCCAGCTGGCATTCTACATAGGTAAATTGCTGGAAATGTTCCAGGACTCTATAATGTGTAATGGCCTCTCTGCCGTTTTTTTCGTTGATGCTCATTTTTTTGCGGTCAACGGGATGGCGGCCTATGGGGGCGTTTATTGTGCCTTCATCGTCTTTCAGGATGCCGTGGACGATGGCGTAGTATTTTCTGGTGATGGAATGTTCCTTCAGCTGTTCTGCAATGGAATTGTGGGCCATATCATTCTTGCATGCGATGAGGACGCCTGTGGTGTCCATATCGATTCTGTGGACAATTCCCGGGCGCATGATGCCATTGATTCCGGATAAGTCCTGGCGGCAGTGAGCCATCAGCCCATTGACCAGGGTTCCGCTGTAATGGCCGGCGGCGGGATGGACTACCATTCCCTTGGGCTTATTGATGATGATGATGTCCTTATCCTCATACAGAACGTCCAGGTCCAGGTCCTCCGCTTCTATTTCGGGCTCTACGGCCTCGGGCATGGAGAGTTCGATATTGTCTCCGGCATTTACCTTGTAATTGCTTTTTACCGGCTTACCGCCCACCAGAACTGCCTCATCTTTCAGAAGCTTCTGTAAATAGGAGCGGGAAACCTCCTGGTACTGATCAGAAAGATAACGGTCGATGCGGATTCCGGCATCTTCTTCTGAAACTGAAAACTGGCGTATCACTTCTGTTCCCCCCTTTTGGGGAAAGATAGGCAGGATAAATCCTCCTCCTTGTAATGAAAGAGGAACAAGAGCATGAAAGTGAACATGGAAACCGTGACGTAACAGTCTGCCACGTTAAAGATCGGGAAATCAATCAGCTTGAAATATAAAAAGTCCACTACATAACCCCGGGTAAAACGGTCTATCATGTTTCCTACCGCACCGGCGGACAGAAACATGGCAATGAGGTGCAGAGGAATGTATTTCCTGCTTGCAGGCATGCGTGATACCGCATAGATAGCGACGGACAGCACAATAAGAGCGATCAGCAGAAAAAATGCCCGCTTTCCCTGAAGCATTCCAAAGGCAGCGCCCCGGTTTTCTGAGTAAAGAAGCACGAATACCTTGTCCAGGACCGGATACTCAGGCCGGTTCATAAGATGTCTCATGGCAAGAAGCTTTGTCCACTGATCCAGGCCGATGGCAAGAAAAAAGCCGATAATCAGGCCAATGGTTAATTTTATTTTCTGGTTCATAAAATCTCCTTATGCTAAGATATGGCGGAGCCCTTCTGTCATATCATCTTCTGTGACAGTCTTATCAATGCAGGCTTTGCCAATCTGTTCTAACAGGATAAAACGGATGGTTCCGGAATCCATCTTTTTATCGCTTTTCGTTGTGCGGATAATGTCCTCCGGGGAAAGGTCCTTTACGGTGACAGGCATTTGAAAACGCTTCATGACCTCTAAAAGCCTGGGAAGCTCTTTCTCCTGGATCATTCCCTTTTCTATGGAAATTCCCATAGCGGCAATGCAGCCAAGGCCTACACAGTGACCGTGAAGCAGGCCGAAATTAGAGAGCTTTTCAATGGCATGGCCTAAGGTATGGCCCAGATTTAACAATGCCCGTTCTCCCTGTTCTGTAGGGTCCTTTTCTACCACATCCCGCTTGATCTGGTTGCTGACCCTGACCATTTCTTCCAATACTTCCATATCCTTTTCCTGAATCCTGGCGGCATGATCCATCAGCCATTCATAGTAAAATGCGTCCTTAATCAGGCCATGCTTGATGATCTCTCCCATTCCCGAGGAAAACTGTTCCTCTGATAAGGTTTTTAAGGCTCCGATATTGGCATAGACAAGCTTTGGCATGTGAAAAGCTCCTACCATATTTTTGTAGGAGTCAAAATCAACGCCTGTCTTTCCGCCGATGCTGGAATCCACCTGGGAAAGCAAGGTGGTTGGCACCTGAATAAAGGAAATGCCCCTTAAATAAGTGGCGGCCGCAAAGCCGCATAAATCTCCCACCACTCCTCCGCCCAAAGCCAGTAGATAGTCGTGGCGGTCAAACTGTTTTAAGATAAGGGCCTCATATAAGTCCCTGACCGTATTTAAGGTTTTATTTTCCTCTCCTGCTTTGAAGATGAAATGTTCCGCCTTTTTACAGCAGGCAGAGACTATTTTTTCTACTTCCTCAAGATAAAGGGGTGCAACGTTGGAATCTGTGACAATACAGACCCTGCGCCCCGTCAATTCCATTTTTTCCAGCTCATCCTTAAGCTTGTCAAAGGATTCTTCCGTGACAATATCATAAATAAAGGCGCCATCCATGTGGACCGGAATCCTGTTTCCCATGCTGCTGTTCCTCCATTGTATTTGTTATAATGCCCAGTTCCTTGCTGCAGGGCAGCAGACCCCAATTAAGGAAGAAAGCAAACAGTCTTCCATCCCGCCTTTACACAAGGCTTAAAAATACGGAATGAAAAACCATCTGCTTGTCCCCAATCAAAGAAAGCCCTGTTGCCTTGGGTAATTTTCCCCTTAAGACAATATCATTACAGGCGTAAATTCATTCCGCCCATGTCCAGGCTTCCGTTATTCAACAAATCCTGAAAATCACCGGAAAGCTCTACGGATTCCGGCGTAGCTATGAAAATGTAGTTTGATATTTTCTGCAAATTGCCGTTCATCGAGTATGTAGCTCCCGAAGTAAAATCAATGATCCTCTGGGCTACCTCCGTATGAATTCCCTCCAGATTCAGGACGACTGCCTTTCCCGCCAGCATGTGGTCGCAGATTTCCTTTGCATCCTCAATGGATGTGGGCTTTACCATGGACACCTCCATAGTACGGCTCTGCTTCATAGGCACTACTTTCGAAGAACGGGAAAGAAAACGGGGCTTCTGCTCATACTCCTCTTCATCATCGTAGTAATCCTCTTCTGATTTTTTTGAAAAGAGGGGCTTTTTCGCAGGTTTTTCTACGTCCTCATAATCCTCATCTAAGTAGTAATCGTCATCATCCGTATCATTCAAGCGCATGCTATCCATCAGTTTGCCTAAAATGCTCATACTTCATTCTCTCCAATCTTATGCCAGATAACAAACTTAAGAAACCGCCTTAAGCTTTCGGCATATATTCTCACCAAATTCATGTACAGCCTGCCGGGCAGGATCTGCTTTTTCACATTCCTCAGGTGTTCATATAATATCTTGTACCAAAAATTCCGGTACCGACTCTCACTAAGGTGGCACCTCCTCTACTGCAACTTCATAGTCTCCGGTCATACCCATTGAGAGCATATTCATATTAACATTATCAATGTTTTTCCTTTGCATGTCAACATAAACTTGATTTAATTTTTTAAAAACAGGGCGATTTTCTTCAGAATTTTCTACAAAAGGCGCAATAGTCATGAGGCCTTTTATCCTTACGTGAGGGAACCTGGCGATTTCGCGGACCGCTCTTTCCGCCTCCTCCAGGGTAAATCCGTACTTACTTTCCTCTTCCGCCACATTTACCTCTAAAAGGATGTCCACGGTCAGCTCTTTCTTAGCAGCTTCTTCCTCAATCTGTTCAGCCAGACGGATGGAATCCACGCTGTGGATCAGCACCGCCTTATCAATGATCTGCTTCACTTTATTACGCTGCAAATGACCGATCATATGCCACCGGATATCCTCCGGCATCACTTGGTGTTTTTCGCAAAGCTCCTGTACCTTATTTTCCCCGAAATCACGGATTCCGGCTTCATATGCTTCTGTTATCATGGAAACAGGCTTGGTCTTGCTGACTGCCACCAAAGTCACCTCTTTCGGATCACGCCCGGCTCTTATGCAGGCGGCCGATATCCGCTGTTTTACTTCTTCCAGATTTTCCCTGACCAATTTCTTTCTCCTTTCCTGCTCTCCGGGCCTGCAGGCATACACGAAGAGCGCTTTTTCTTATTGATAAATCAATTCACCTTCCGTGACCGAAGCAGCATTTAAAACAATGTGATCGTATACGGAAAGGCCATAGGTCATATTCTTTTTTACCGTGTAATACTCATCGTTAGACGCCAGCACATCGATCTGCTTGAAAACAGCGTAGCCCTTGTTAATGTTATAAACGCCCTGAAGAGAAGCGCTTGCCCCTATCTGATACCGGTCCGGGGAATTGGGCTTTACGATATAATCGCCGGCCTTAAATCCATCTGTCGTTTCCATTTCTATGTAGTAATTATCCCCTTCGGAATAGTAGATTTCCGTAGGAACAAAAACCACCGAGGTTCCGGAGTCCGAATATACCTCTTTATTAAATCCTGTTTCCGTGCTGTCGCCGCCCTGGGTCATATATTCCATGGGGACCAGATAGAAATCCTTTTTTGTTACTGCTGTCACAGGGATCTTTAAGCCGTCCTGGCGGTCGGAAACGATTTCAAAATCCACGTACCGGTCGGAAGAAAACTGAACCATGTATTTATCAAAATCCAGTTTGCCAAAAATCTTCCCGTCTGTTCCGGTTATGACGGAAAAACTGCCGGCCGCCTTTAAATCCCGCCCTGAAAATTCCACTGTAAGGTTCTTTTTATCTCCGTAGGCTGTTTGGTCTTCTTCTGTCATCGGAAACACCACGGACCATAAATCTGAGGTGATAATCTTGTATACAGGAGCTCCCTTTTCAATGAGCTTTCCGGATTTTGTTATGGTCTTGGTATAACTGCTGCGGTCAAAGGCAGCTTCGGAAATGGCTGACGGCTGCAGCCCCTCATAGGAATCCACGCCATAGGAGACAATTCCGGCCTGATCCGCCGCTACCTGCTGGAAATTGGCGCTGGCCTGTTCCGCCACTCCATCCAGGTTGTCCAAGGCATTAAAATTCATGTATTCCATAACCTCGGCTTCCAGGGTGTATTTTGTATCATAAACTGTCCGAAACTGGTTATTGTCATAGGTAAGGCTGAAAGCAGTCAGCTGTTTTTTCAATTCCGAAAGGTTTTCCGGAGTTAGGGTCATATTTTCTCCTGATTTTTCTGCCAGAAGGGAAGCGGTGTTCCCTGTTTCGTCTATGGAATAGACTCTGGTTCCCACAGAGGCGCGTTTGCCTTCTCCTACGTAATAATTGACATAGCCGGCACGGTCCGTGTTTCTCACTTCTTCCTGTCTTAAAATAATTCCCGTATAATCCTTATTGTTGACAATGCCGCTTCCTGCACCTCATAAAACTGCACTTTATCCCTGCGGATATAGGCAGACACGCTGAATACCATGTATATAAAAATCAGCGTAAAGATGATCATGCCGACATTGATATTCAGAGGCCGCCGGTACCGGATGATTTTTTTGCTTTTTTTGGGACGGGCCGCCTTTTTTAATGGCCGCCGTACCTTTTGTTCTGCCAACCCAACGCCTCCTTTCCCCATAATTGCCCATGTCCTTTGGGCATGCAGGTATACCCGTAGGGTGCTTCCCCTTGCTTGCCCGCGCTTTTTAGGCAGGCCCACCCAGCTTTATCGGGTATATAAGCATACCCGCAGGGTAATTCTCTTCCTGCTATTATAAAAGGAAAACCCGAAAAATTCAAGCAAAGAATGATGAGCCTTAACGGCTCGGGCTCTTCCTGCGGAATCCGCTTTTACCGGGAAGCGCACAGCAAAGGGGACTGACATGCAGTCCCCTTGTTTTCAATGTATGATTATAATGAAACAACCACATTGGCCTTTGCATTCTCAGGCATATTCTCTGCGTCCATAGAAACACTGAGAACGAAAGTTACGTGATACTTTTCACCTATTTTTTCCAAAGTTGCAATTGTCTCGGATATGTCCTCGCCCTCAAGGCAGGACAGCTTCAAAAAGCTGTCAAAGAACATCGTCTCCAAATCGTGATCCTGAGATATGATACCGCAGACAAAACCAATAAATCCTTCGCTGGATGTGATCGGATACTCATTAACGTTAATGAGGCGGATCTTGTTGCTTAATTCGTACATGTGCTTAGAGCTTTTGTCCAAATATACGATAGAGCCGTTTGATTATTTTATTACGGAATTGGCTCGATCCAACAGATGCTTAGTCTTTCCTTTCCCCTTTTTCCCTGCTATTATCTGCACCATAGCAATCTCCTCCTTGCGTTATATAATTTGTATAAAAAATCTATTCGGATTATTATAATTATAGTACAAATCCATATGAAACGCAATGACTATTCTACAATTTTATTTAATATATTTGTCATGTTATCATAGAGCCCTGTACGGTTTGGAGCTTTTAAAACTACGGAAACATATTCCTTGTCCGAGGAGTCTGAGCTTCCCATAATGAGGCAGCTCCCGGCAGCCTTGGTGGTGCCTGTTTTTCCTCCCATAAGGGTAAGCCCCATCCGGCATCTGACGCTCGCCTGTCATATAAAGGTTGGTCCCTTTCCATGCAGCTTTCACCGGCTTTCCTGTCTTATCCTGGTAGGAAGTGGCGTATTCTTTCGTGCCGATGATCGTTCGGAATTCCGGATACTTTAAAGCTTCGTTAAAAATAAGATAAAGATCGTAAGCGGTCGTATAGTGATCATCGTCACTGAGACCGTGAGGATTCACAAAATGGGTGCCTGTGGCTCCCAGCTTTAAAGCCTCATCATTCATCATCTGGGCAAACTGATCCACGCCTCCGGCCATATGAACTGCGATAGCCACTCCGGCATCATTTCCGGAGGGAAGCATGAGACCGTATAAAAGCTGCTCCATGGTCAGCTTATCTCCGGGCTTTATCCCGCAAAGGGTGGCACCGGGTTCCGTAATGACCGCCTCTTCAGGAACCGTAATCTCATCGGATAAGTTCCCATATTTTAAGGCGAGGAGCGCTGTCATGGTCTTTGTTATGCTGGCAGGATAGAGCCGCTCAAAGGGATTCCTGGCAAAGAAGACAGTTTTATCCGTAAGGTCAAAAACAGCGGCAGCTTCGGCTGTTA
>JASGGP010000263.1:0-7113 GCA_047604985.1 Lacrimispora sp. | reverse complement strand
GCTCCCCGAATCAACGGACGGCAGCTCTATAAGAACTGTTACCAGGAAGGGGATATTGATTTTATATTCGGCAGCGCTACTGCTTATTTTGAGAGCTGCACTTTCTTTTCCAAATACACGGGAAAAGAGATCAGCAGCTATGTGACCGCCGCATCCACACCCCAAGGCCAGGAATACGGCTATGTCATGGAAAACTGCCGTTTTGAAAGCAACTGTCCCCCGGACAGCGCCTACCTGGGCCGTCCCTGGAGGGAGTATGCCAAAACCGTACTGATAAACTGCTACATAGATGATCATATCTGCAAAGAGGGCTGGCATGACTGGAACAAGGACGCCGCCCATGAACACGCCTTTTACGGCGAGTACGGAAGCTACGGTCCCGGCGCAGCCATGGAAAGACGGCCGGACTGGGTCCGAAAGCTTGCAGAAGAAGATCTGCAAAACTACACGAAAGAAGCTGTCCTGCAAGGCCAAGACGGCTGGCGGCCGGAATAAAGGACCTGCAAAGCAGAATCTCTTGCCGGAATACGGCTGGTTAACAGCCAAAAATATATAAAAACCGGAAACTGCTCATAACAGAATGGGCTGGCTTCCGGTTTTCTTTTTATCAAACCTCTTTGATCTTCACAATCACCTTTTTAATCGGAGCCGGTTCTCCGGCAGCCGCCTTGGGCTTGTGTCCATCCCAAGGATTAAAAATCATATATTCCCCCGCCTTAGCAACCACCCTCAGGCCAGGATTCTCATTGTCGAAAAATACGACATCTTTTTCTTTGTCATATGGTACTTTTACTATCAGTTCATCGACCGGTGCATAGGTCATGGTTTCGCATCCGGACACCACATACTGGATATCCGTATAATCATGGTGAGCTTCGTATTTCGCTTCCTCCCATGGGATTGTGGTATATTCCTGTACATTGGCAAAAACGTCTTTGCCGTCAATCTCATATTTTCCCGGCGCCAGATTCTCCAAATCAGTGTTCTTAAGGAAGTCAACTGCTTTGGCGTATCTTCCCTCCACTCCGAGATTCCTGTAAAAGTCAAGGTTTTTTGCTGAATCAAAAATCATATTTCTGCTCTCCTTTTATGTATAATATACTTTCACAGCAGACCAACAGGCGCCTGCCGGATACCTATAGTATACACCTAAAGCAGAATATTCTACAATGTTTTTATTTAAAAAATTCGTGATTCCCATGCTGGAACAAATAGGTCAAATGAGAATCAAACCAGCTTACGGCGCCTCTCCTTGAACCTCCCCGGTTCATAAAGTACAGAGCTCCGTTGGAATAATCCTCTCCATCAAGGGCCCGGTCCACGCACCGCTTGGTATCCTCCGTGACCTTCACGGAATCAATGGAACCGTTGGATACCGGAGAAAACTGGGAGGGCTCATAAACCACTCCTCGCACCGTACTGGGGAAAGTTCCGCTTCTCACACGGTTTAAAATTACATTTGCCACAAGAATCTTGCCCTCATCGTCGCAAATGCCTGCCTCCGCCTGTACAATCCGCAGAAGGACCTGGTAATCGTCCTGGGATACCGACATGGCATGAAGCGCCTTTTCCTCCTCGGCTTTCCTGGCCGCTTCCTCTGCCGCCTTTTTCGCTTCTTCTTCCGCCCTTTTTGCTTCTTCCTCTGCCCGGAGTTTTGCTTCCTCCGCCTGGCGCTTTGCCTCTTCTTCCATGGCTATCTGGGCATTTATGCGTTCTGCCTGATCATGGGCTTCCTCTTCTAATTCCTGTTTTTCTATGACCTCTTTTTCCAGGAAATCTCCGGCTAACTGCTGTGCCTGAATCCTGGTTTCGGTACCTAGCGCCGTTTCATCAACGGCTTCCTCATCCGCAGCATCTTCCAGTGCCAGCGTTTCCGCAAATGCGGTCAGGGCATTCCTGCCTCCGCTGCCAAAGCCCGCCGATGTAAACGCCACGACCGTAATGACCGCCGCTCCCGCCATAAATACTGCGGAGGAACGATACATCTTCTTTGTGACCTTTACGGAGAACCCTCTGAAAAATTGACAAATCTGCTGAAGGATAGAGCGCAGTGTAAGCATACAAACTCCTCTTTCTATAATCTCACTTGCCTGGGCTGTGATCAACTTTCACAACCGTTTCCCGGTGACGTCCGTAATTATAGAAGATGGCTGTCAAAAATGTCAATGGTCATTTAACATTTTTGTGATATTTTAACCATTGAAATTTTATCTCCTTTCGCCTTTTGTATCAAATACACTGTTTTCGCTCGGTTTTACGCACTGTTTTTGTGTTAAAATTCTATTGATATTTTACAATAGTGTTACATTTATGTTAATTATTTAGTTTTCCAAAAGTGGCTCGTCCGTAAAATTTTAGTTTTATGTAAACCAAATTACAAAAGAGCAGCGAATTCTCCCCTGATAAAGTCCACCAGAGACTGGGGAGAAAGGAGGATTTGCAAGCCCCTCATTCCGCCACTTATGGCGATTTTTGGATAGGAACAGGCCGCATTTTCGACAAAGGTCGGAAAATGTTTTTTCATGCCGATGGGAGAACAGCCCCCACGGATATATCCGGTGACTGTCTGCAAATCTTTCATAGGAATCAGCTCTACCTTCTTATCTCCGGCAGCTTTCGCCACCTTTTTTAAATCCAGCTCTCCATCCACCGGAATACAACAGACAAGATATCCTGTCTTTTCCCCTTTTAATACAAGAGTTTTAAAAACGCTGCCATGGTCCACTCCCATCATATCCGCTGCATGGCTGCCGGATAAATCCTGCTCGTCCACCTCATACTCCTTTATGTCATATTCAACTTTCGCCTTATCCAGCATGCGCATTGCATTTGTCTTTACCATTATAATCAACTCCCTGATTTTTTTGTAGTTTCTTCCTATTATAATATGTTCCAAAAGGATTTACAATGAAAAGAAAGAAGGTCCGTGATTGTCAGTTACAATATCTGACAATCACGGACTTTCTTTCCATGGGAATACATGTTATTTTTTCTTATTTATATAAGGAAACAATCCGCCTGCGGATATGATCTCCTGCATAAAGGGCGGAAATGCCTGCCCTTCAAAGGTTTCACCCGTTGTCTCATCGGTGATGACGCCGCTGTCAAAATCTACGGAAACCTCATCCCCAGCCTTGATGGCTTTGGCCGCCTCGGGACACTCTATAATAGGAAGGCCGATATTAATGGCGTTCCTGTAGAAAATCCTTGCGAAAGTCTCAGCAATGACACAGCTCACGCCTGCGCACTTGATCACCAAGGGAGCATGCTCCCTGGAAGAGCCGCAGCCAAAGTTTTTATTGGCAACGATGATATCTCCTTTTTTTACCTTATTTACAAAGTCTTTGTCAATATCTTCCATGCAGTGCTTTGCCAGCTCATCTCCGTCTGTGATATTTAAATATCTTGCGGGAATAATTACATCCGTATCCACATTGTCTCCATATTTAAAAACAGATCCACACGCTTTCATCTTTAAAACCTCCTATAAGCCCAATTCATCAGGGGCAGATATCTTTCCGGTTATGGCGCTGGCGGCGGCAATTGCCGGGCTTGCCAGATAAACCTCTGATTCCACATGGCCCATACGGCCCACAAAATTCCGGTTGGTGGTGGAAATGCAGCGCTCTCCTGCGGCCAGGATTCCCATATAGCCGCCGAGGCAGGGCCCGCAGGTAGGGGTGCTGACCACAGCTCCCGCCTCAATGAATATCTCCAAGAGTCCCTCTTTCATGGACTGCAAATAAATTTCCTGGGTGGCGGGGATCACGATGCAGCGCACATTTTTAGCCACTTTACGGCCTTTCATGATTTCAGCGGCTATTCGCATATCATCCAGTCTGCCGTTTGTGCAGGAACCGATAACCGACTGATCCACCTTAATTTCGCCGAAAGTGCCTATGGTTTTTGTATTTTCAGGAAGATGAGGAAAAGATACTGTCGGTTCCAGCTTCGATAAGTCGATGGTATAAATCTCCTCGTATTCCGCATCCGGATCTGCCTCATAAATCTTGTAATCCCGTTTGGAGTGGTCCTTTATATACTGGATCGCCAGATCATCCACCGGGAAAATGCCGTTCTTTCCGCCGGCCTCGATTGCCATATTGCAAATAGTAAACCGGTCGTCCATGGTCAGGTTTTTGATGCCCTCTCCGGCAAATTCCATGGATTTATACAGGGCGCCGTCAACGCCGATCATGCCGATGATGTACAGGATCACGTCTTTTACGCCGACCCATTTGGAGGGCTTTCCAACCAGTTCAAACTTAATGGCAGGCGGAACCTTAAACCAGGCTTTTCCTGTCACCATGCCGGCCGCCATGTCCGTGCTCCCCACTCCGGTGGAAAACGCACCAAGGGCTCCGTAGGTACAGGTGTGGGAATCCGCGCCGATGACCGCATCGCCTGCCACTACCAGGCCTTTTTCCGGAAGAAGGGCATGTTCAATCCCCATCTGCCCCACATCAAAATAATTAGAGATTTCGTGTCTGCATGCAAAATCACGGCAGCATTTGCAATTTTCTGCAGATTTAATGTCTTTATTTGGAATAAAATGGTCCATGACCAGGGCGATCTTATCTTTATTAAAGACCGTCTCCTTATTAAATTTTTCCATTTCCTTAATGGCAACCGGTGAGGTGATGTCGTTTCCCAATACCAGATCCAAGTCCGCTTCGATCAACTGTCCGGCTTTCACCTCTGAAAGCCCGGCATGAGCTGCCAGAATCTTCTGGGTCATAGTCATTCCCATAATCAGCATCCTCCTGTTATTTTCTCTTTGCAGTTCAGCTGTATGTATATGCAAACAAATTTCCGGGCATAAATTATGCAGATATTTCTGCATTGCTCAACTGTAACATTTTCTCGCTTTACATTTTAGCATACTTATTGATATAATAGAAATACATAATACGAATATTTAATATAATAGTTAGTTATGAAATGAGAGGTGGTTATATATGGAGCAAAATCTTTCCCAGTATAAAATATTTTTCGAGGTAGCAAAGGCCGGGAACATTTCAAAGGCAGCAAAGGAACTGTATATCAGCCAGCCTGCCATCAGCAAATCCATCAGCAAGCTGGAGGACAGCCTGGAGGTGTCCTTATTTACCAGAAACTCCAGAGGCGTTCAGCTGACCGAGGAAGGAAAGCTTCTCTACAGCCATACAAAAGCCGCCTTTGAAGCATTAGGCCGGGGAGAGCAGGAGCTGAAAAGGGTTAAGGATTTTAATATCGGCCACTTGAGAATCGGTGTCAGCAATACCCTCTGCAAATACATCCTGCTGCCCTATTTAAAAAATTTCATTGAGAAGTATCCTCATATTAAAATCACCATTGAAAGCCAGTCCACCTCCCATACGGTGAACATGCTGGAGCAGCAGCGCATTGATTTGGGGCTCATTGCAAAGCCGTCCAACCGTCGCCCTCTCCAGTTCATACCTATTATGGATATTCAGGATACCTTTGTGGCAACGAAAGCATACCTGGACAATTTATATCTGAGGGAAGGGAAAAATGCGGACCTGTTTCAGACGGGGAACATTCTGCTTCTGGACACGAACAACGTGACACGGAAATATATTGATGAATATTTGAATGATAACCAGCTTGTGCTCAATCAGCTTTTAGAGGTCACAACCATGGATTTACTGATCGAGTTTGCCAAGATCGGCCTGGGAATCGGCTGCGCCATTAAGGAATTTGTCCAAGAGGAGTTAGACAGCGGGGCCTTAATCCAGATCCCTATGGATCCCCCCATAAAAAAGCGGACAGTGGGCTTTGCCTACCATCCCAGCGGAATGTCAACAGCCATGGAGAACTTTTTCGAAGCTATGAAAGATGCGGGAATACAGGTATAAAAAGCAGGAATCAAGCAAAAAAGGGAGCTGCAAAAGAAATGAGGTGGTCATTTCTTTTGCAGCTCCCTTATATATTATCTGCCGGTTATTTTAGTTATCAATCAGCTTGCCGCCATCGTTCCAGCTGTAAAGCTTACGAAGCTCTGATCCGACTTTTTCAAGCTGGTGGGAAGCTTCCTTGTTTCTCATGGCCTTGAAGTGGGAAGCGCCGATCTGGTTTTCCAGCATCCAGTCCTTGGCAAAGGTGCCGTCCTGAATATCAGAAAGAATCTGCTTCATGGCTTTCTTAGTCTCATCAGTAATAATCTTTGGTCCTGTAATGTAATCGCCGTATTCAGCGGTATTGGATATGGAGTATCTCATTCCGGAGAAGCCGCTTTCGAAGATTAAGTCTACGATCAGCTTCATCTCATGGATGCACTCAAAGTAAGCATTTTCAGGAGCATAGCCTGCTTCTACAAGAGTTTCAAAGCCTGCCTTCATCAATGCGCATACGCCGCCGCAAAGTACAGCCTGCTCGCCGAAAAGGTCTGTCTCTGTCTCTACTCTAAAGGTGGTTTCCAGAACGCCTGCTCTTGCTCCGCCTAATGCCAGGGCATAAGCCAGGGCCCTGTCCTTTGCCTTGCCTGTATAGTCCTGATGTACGGCAACCAGACAGGGAGTTCCTCTGCCTACCAGATATTCATTTCTCACAGTATGGCCAGGAGCCTTGGGAGCGATCATGGTAACGTCAACATTCTTCGGAGGAACGATTTGTCCGAAATGAATCGCAAAGCCGTGGGCAAACATGAGCATATCGCCGTCCTTTAAGTTCGGCTCAATGGATTCCTTATACAGAGCGCCCTGCTTCTCATCGTTAATAAGAATCATAATGACATCGGCTCTCTTTGCCGCCTCTGCAGCTGTATAAACAGTTAATCCCTGAGCTTCTGCTTTGGCCCAGGAGCTGCTTCCCTCGTAAAGTCCCACAATGACATCGCAGCCGGACTCCTTTAAATTCAACGCATGGGCATGACCCTGACTGCCGTATCCAATAACTGCAATGGTCTTCCCTTCTAACAGGGATAAATTACAGTCCTCCTGATAATAAATCTTTGCCATCTTTTTATTTCCTCCTCATAGTTAATTCGTAGTATATTTTTTCAGGCAAGCTCAATTCGCCTGACGGCTCATTGAACGGTAAAAACTATGCCGACGACTCACTGTCCGCCTTTGGCAATGCCTGTTTACGGCAGATAGCGGATATCGTCTGAGC
>JASGGP010000262.1:0-7115 GCA_047604985.1 Lacrimispora sp. | reverse complement strand
ATCAATTGGACTCAGCCATTCTACATCCTCATTCAGCTTCGGTAATGCGCCAAAAAGTCCAAGTGTATATGGGTGCAACGGATTCTTATAAATATCTTTCAAAGAACCATTTTCCACAATTTCTCCGGCGTATACAATAGCGACTGCATCACACATCTCAGCTACAACTCCAAGATCATGTGTAATTAAAATCGTCGTTGTATTATTTTCACTATTTAATTTTTTCATCAGATCCAGAACCTGTGCCTGGATTGTTACATCAAGTGCCGTCGTTGGTTCATCTGCCAGCAGAAGTTTGGGCTTACATGCAAGCGCGATTGCAATAACAACCCTCTGTTTCATACCGCCTGAAAACTGATGGGGGTATTCATCATACCGCCCTGCAGGAATACCTACCGTTTCCAGCATTTTTTCAGCAAGTTTACGCACCTCATGTTTAGGAATATCACTATGTAATGCGATAACTTCTGCAATCTGATCTCCTACCGACATCACTGGATTCAACGATGTCATAGGATCCTGAAAGATCATTGTAATTTGCCGGCCGCGGACCTGGCACATTTCTTCTTCCGATAGTTCAAGAAGACTACGGCCATCCATAATGACCTCTCCTCCTCTTAATACCGCCGGCGGCTCCTGAAGAACCTTTAAAATCGAACGTGCAATTGTTGTTTTACCTGCGCCTGTCTCACCAACCAAACCCAGAACTTTTCCTTTATCCAGATTGAAAGAAACTCCATTAACGGCATAGACAGTTTCTTCTTTTGTTACATATTCAACCTTTAAGTCTTTCACCTGTAAAAATTTATTATCGTTCATGCTTTTCCCCTTATTTCTTTAGTTTAGGATCCAATGCATCACGTACGCCATCACCAAGCAGATTTAAACTCAGCACAACAATCATAATACAAATACCTGGAATCAGGCACAGATGCGGATACTTCAGCAAAAAGCCACGACTGTCAGCCAGCATTGCACCCCATTCAGGAGTAGGCGGCTGAACACCAATACCGATATAGCTCATAGCTGCGGCGGCCATAATTCTGGAACCGACACCCATGGTCGCCTGAACCAATATAGGGGCAAAGGTATTTGGTAATACATGATTTACTATGATTCTGGAATTGCTGCAATTACTGGTAATTGCTGCATCCAGATATTCCATCTTACGTACATTCAGAATAGAGGAACGCATTAGCCTTGCGGTTCCGGCAATACCTTCAAAACCTAATGCCAGAATCGTATTAAATACGCCAGGTCCAAGTACACAGGCTAACGCTATCATCAAAATCATTCCAGGAACCGATTGGATAACATCACATATTCTCATGATAATATTGTCCGTGATTCCACCGTAATAGCCTGCAATTGCGCCAACAATAACTCCAAATACTGCACTGAAAACAACAGAGCCAATACCTATGAGTAAAGAATATCTGGCACCAAATAAAATTCGGCTTAAGATATCACGCCCCATTTGATCCGTACCAAACCAGTGTTTTGAGCTTAAGGACATGAAACGATCCGGAACATTGATTGCTTTATAATCATATGGCGCAATTAATGGGGCAAAAATTGCAAGCAGAAGAACTATCATAAATAAAATGCCGCCAAACACCGCGCCTTTATTATAGGAAAGCCTTTTCATAACCTCAATGAATTGACTCTGCTTTTCGATTGGTTCCTGTTCTGCCTGAATCATCTGCATATCAGTCATTTTTCTTTCTCCTTTTCTTGCCGCCTGTAATCTGTGCCTTGACACGCGGATCAACGGCAGCGATTAAAAGATCACAAAGCAGCATAATAATGGAAAATGCAATTGCAAGAACGATTACGCCTCCCTGAACAACCGGATAATCACGATTATTCACAGCATTTACAATATAAACACCTACACCAGGAATTGCGAAAATCGTTTCTGCAATTAAGGTACCACCAAGAGAAGATCCAAAACTCATACTTGCAACGGTAATAACAGGTATTAAAGCATTTGGTAACGCATGTTTATATATGACAGAGCTTCTTTTCACACCTTTTGCTTTTGCCATGGTAATGAAATCAGAATGAATAACTTCCAGCATTCCAGACCTCATCTGTCGTGCCATTGTGGTAATTCCGGCAAAGGCCGTGGATGCTATTGGAAGAATCCAGTATTGAATGCCGCCAATTCCATAAGCAGGCAGCCAGCCTAATTTCCCAGCAAAAAACATGATTAATACCAGTGCAAACCAGAATCCTGGTAAAGAAGTTCCGATCAAAGCCAAGGTCATAGTTCCATAATCTGCCGGGCTATTCTGATGAACTGCTGCAGTAACTCCCAAAGGAATGCCAATTAACAATGACAGCACCATTCCTGAAACCGCAAATATCATGGTATATGGAAAACGGTGCATTAATTCTAATGAAATAGAAACATTTGTAACATACGATGTTCCAAAATCAAAATGGATAAAAGCCTGATACATATAACGTCCCAACTGCACAATATACGGGTCATTCAACCCCATAGTGTCACGGAGCTGATTAATTTCAGCAGCCGATGCTGTGGAACCCAGAATAACCTGCGCCGGATCACCCGGCGTCAATTGCATCAAAGTAAATACTAAGATAACAACGCCAATAATAACCGGTATCATAAATAAAATTCTTTTTAAAATATATTTGGCCATTTAAGCTTCTCCAATTCATAGCTTTAAGCTGCCATAGCAACTCAATTTCGAGTAATTAATCTTTATGTTGTATATGAAATACAGGGTATGCCAGACTAGGACTCCAACCGGCCGGTCATACCCTATATTTTTGCTATACCATTTCCTTACGAAACAAATATTAAATTATTATTTCAACACAATTGTGTTTGCACGAACAAACCTGTTCTGATCAATAAAGAAATCTGATACCTTATCAGTGTCATAAGCTGCACAGTCGGGAAGGCTGTATATTTGATAGTAATAAGCATTATCTGTTATATATTTATAAAACAAATTTACATTATCCTGTGTATAACCATCTGGCTTAGCCAAAATATCATACATGCTCTGCAGCGTGTCATCGGACAAACCCGCCCAGGTCTTCCCGGAATCATAGTTATTGCGGTTAAACAGCGTATTCCATAAATCCTGTGTCGCATAACCGGCATTCCCAGGTCCTGCATATGCCATTTCGTACTGTCCGCTTGTCCCATCACGATAAGCGCCATAAGTAGTGCCTTCACAAACATTCAGTTCTGCCTTAATACCGACGTCAGCCAGGTTTGCCTGTATAATCTGCCACATAGTAGTAATTGTTTCATTACTGTTTGCAAGCAGACGAAGAGTTTCTCCATTATATCCTGATTCTGTAAGCAGCTCTTTCGCCTTATTGGTATCATAAGCATATGGACTTGTCTCCCAGGAAGGATCATATCCAATTGTTAAATCAGCATTTCCACATGTAACTTTAGATGCATCAGCATATCCGTAACCGCAGGCATCGGCAACTGCCTGATTATCAATTGCATATAACACGGCCTGTCTTAAAGGTAAATTGTTATAGAAAGGACTGTCTTCTGTCATGCAGAACTGAATACCACGGTCTTCTGATGATGGAACTGCATAGGTCATAAGGTTCTTTACTGCTGTTACTTCATCCAGCATACTCGGGTTTATATACATAGCAAAATCAATTGTGCCATTCTCAATTGCCAAGGCCATCTGTATAGACTCCTCAAGAATATCAAATTCGATTGTGTCTGCATTGGCAGCACTTCCTTTATATATAAGACTGGCGTCTTTCTGCCAATACGAGGCTGTCTTTCTTGCTATGATTTTAGTTCCTGCCACATAATCGCTGCCGCCGGCAACTACATAAGGCATTGTGCCGCAGGAAGTAGTTGAGAACTGGTCCGGGCTGTTATTATAAGCTGTTTCACTGGCAATAGGTACTTTACACACAAGGTATTCAAAAGAACCTTTGGCTGTTGTGTTCAGTTTCAGCTCTACTGTGTAATCGCCGGTTGCTTTAATACTCTCTATTGTTGTAGCCCAATTCTTATCATACTGCTCAAAACTAAAAACAACATCGGAAGCTTTAATATTGTTACCCTCTGCATCTGTGATGTAGTCATACAAATCAATGTCAAAAGTAGTATCATCCACCCGCTTATAGTCTTTCATCAAAATATTATCTAAGTCTGTTGATCCGCTCTGACAACTGGCCAGTGTTTCATAAAGCACATAAGTAACCATGTCTTTCGTGATCCGCCCGCTTGCCCATGGATTTAAAGTTTCTGTCCCTCCATAAAGTCCAACAATAAGTGACCCCTTCGATGCGGTCACAGCATTACCGCCTGCGTCATCCGAAGAAGCTGCGCTTTCTGTTCCCCCCACAGAACTTGTGTTTCCTGTTTCCCCCGTAGAACCTGTGTTTCCTGTTTCCCCCGTAGAAGTGCTGCCGGAACCGCATGCTGCTAATGAAACGGCCATTGCGCAAGTCAGCAGGACTGCAACAATTTTTTTCATTTTCATCTTTCTTACCTCTCCTTTATAAAATATTGTATTTATTTCAATTCTATTTACATAGATAGAATCAAAAGTAAAATATATAGCGTAACATATAATATTTACATATTTCTGCTTGTCATAAAATCTGCAGAAGTGGTAGAATTAAAGTACAAAAATATCTTATTTGTGTAAAGGATGCTATCAATATGAATTTTCTTAATATTAAATACTTTATTGCAATTGTGGAGGAAAAAAGTTTCAGCGCAGCAGCAAGAAAGCTTTTTGTATCTCAGCAATCACTTAGTGAACATATCAAAAAAATGGAAAACGAACTCGGTGTGCCTCTTTTTAAACGGGAATCACCACTTAGTTTAACCGTCGCAGGTGAATGCCTGTTGGAAGGCGGAGAAAAAATCTTAGCTGCCTATGAGCAGATGACTTCTAATATCAGCAGTGTAACGGAAAACCGCCGCAGCAGAATTTCGATTGGTATAGCCACATATGATACTCCACCCTTTTTAGCGGATATGTTGGCTTATTTTTCTCAAAAATATCCCCAATTCGAGGTTACAGTTGTCAAACGCCAGCATAATGATATCGCCCATAATATGAGAGGTGTTGATCTATATATCAGCTATCTCCAGTTGGATGATACACTTGAGCATGCTGTATTAATCGATGAGAATTCTTATTCAGTAATCATGCGTGAAGACCTCTTATACAAAACATATGGAGATCGTTGGCAACATCTGGAGAAAGAATTACTAAACACACAGGATCTCTCACTCATTAAAGAATTACCATTTCTTATTCTGAAAGACAGACATGGTAACATTGCCCGTGATTTAAATGAAATTTTAACACAATACAATTTTACTCCAATTGTAAGTTTCTCATCAGAAAGCGGTGATCTGAATGCTGAAATGTGTTTAAAAGGATTAGGTTGCCTGCTGGCGCCTACCGACTTTATTAAACGGCGTTTCTTTGCGGATCCTGATAAAAACCCGCCTCATCTTTACTACTATCCTGTTAATACATCAAATGTACAAGCTTCTCTTACTATAAGTTATGAAAAAGGAAAACATCTTCACGCTGCCGAAATTTGTTTTATTAATGAAGCGCGTAAATTTTTACAACAAATACCGGTAAATGAACTGTGATGATTATGTAATTTCACTTTTTCTTTAACAATAACTTATCATTTTCTAGGCAAAACGTCTAACACATTAGTTCTTTTTGTCCCACAAGTGTATGCTTGTAGCCTAATATCATCAATATGGTTTCTTCACTGATATACTGTAGCGGCGGCTATGAAAAGCTGGTCCAGATGAAGCAAGCCAACAAAAAAAAGCCGGCATAAAGCGGCTTTTTCTGTTATAGATTTAATTTTATGTGTTACCAATTGAAATGTAAGATAAAATAAAATACCCCCCAAAAAATTATCCCGGAGAAGCATATTCCCATATAGCGCATAAAAGGATGTGTTAATTTTTTTAAAGCACGTTCACTTCGGGCTTTATTACTTTCTATTTGATTACCGGTTCCATCCTTTTCTGCATTGTTCACTCTTTTCCAAAACCGTTTACTTGTCTGCCGAATGGAGCCATAGCTCATTGGTACCAGCAGCACGGAAAACAGTAACCAGCTAAAAAATCCTGTTGTTGATATATTGTAAAATAAATGAAAACTTCCAAGATATGCGTCATATCGAATAAATGCATTTATATCGACTAAAATCATGCCTGCCGTGAGAATAATCATACACCAAAAAATAACCCGGCACATTTTAGGCAGAACAGGTTCCTCATAAGTCCGAATAATCTCCTGTTTTTTTTCAATGTAATTTGAATGCGTTGTTTCAACAGTTTTTACGCTTTCATTTTTATTTAAAAACATTTATACGTACTCCTTTAAATCTATTTATTCAGCAGCTCCAAGTCTAATATACCTATATTTAACAGCATTCAAACGTTACAATATATGATATTGTAACATAAATATAAAACATTACAATAATTATTTTGTATTTAAATTTCCGCAGTTTTATCTACAGAATCCTTGCATCATTGATATTGTAATAAACAATTTTTATAAAATATAAGGAATCAAAAGAGCTATGCTTCGCTTTAAGAAAACATACTCATCCATTTTAACTTATATAAAAAGACATCGAATTGCCGCCCCGATGCCTTTGAATTTTCCTGTCTGAAGCTTCCAGTCTTGAGGTCATATCTTCCATTGCAGCGTTTTAAACCGCTTTTAAATTGATCCAGCTTCCTCAAGTTCCTTGATAATTATTTTTTTCATTTTCATCATTGCCTGAATCTGAGCATCCGTCCTCATTAACTCTCCCATGTCATATGGCACAATCTGCCAGGACAGACCGAACTTATCCTTAACCCATCCGCATTGCTCTGCCTCTTCGACGTGGGATAGCTTATCCCAAAAGTAGTCAATCTCATCCTGGTCTTCACATTCTATTGTCATTGATATGGCTTCATTAAAATGGAAATAAGGGCCGCCGTCCAGTGCAATATACTTTTGTCCGTTTAGAGTAAATTCGGCAGTAATTATTTTACCGGACATACCTTTGAAATGCTCATCAAGATTTTCATCAGGATATTTTTCAATTTT
>JASGGP010000261.1:0-7123 GCA_047604985.1 Lacrimispora sp. | reverse complement strand
GCAGAAGGGCCTGGAAAAGGAGCTTGGCATAGAGATCAGGGTTCTGGATTACAACGAGCATGCTCTTACCTCCGGTTCCGGAGCTCAGGCTGCTTCCTATATCCACCTGCTTGATGTGAAGACAGGAAAGACTACCTACGGCGTGGGCATCAGCTCCAATATTACCAGAGCGTCTATCCGCGGTATTTTCAGCGCAGTCAACCGGTTGTTTTATTAATTGAACCGGCAGTCCACTGAGTTTTAATAACTGGTTTTTATTTAACTGTTCTTTCATAATATGATAAATGGGGTCAGACCTTATAAAATAGGTCTGACCCCGTTTTTTGTGCTTGAGGAAAAGCTTTCCGGAATTTTTAACTTTTCTTTCTGACCGTTTCATTTTTTGGCTGTCTATTCCCACGACAAGCTCCGCATCCAGCACAAGGGATTTCGGCGAGCTGGAGGGGGTTTCCATCATTTCTAAAAGCATCTCGCAGGCAGTATAACCCAATTGAAGGCGGGGCTGGTTGACCGTGGTGATAGAGGGACAGGTCATGGTGGAAAATTCGATGTTGTCAAAGCCCACTACCATAATATCCCTGGGAACGTTGAGCTTATAGCGCTTTGCGGCCCGTATGACAGCGGCGGCGAAGATGTCGGAGACGACAAAAAAGGCGTTGGGTCTGTGCTCGTCGTTTAACAGGCGGCAGATGGCGGCATAGGCCATCTGGTAGTTGATTTCGGGAAGCTGGATGATCCAGTTCTGAGGGACGGAGATATCGGCTTTTTTTAATGCGCTTAAATATCCTTCCTGACGCTTTACTGCGTATTTAAAGCTTAAAGGGCCGTTTATGAGGGCGATCTTATTGCAGCCGCAGTTAAGGAGATATCCGGTGGCAGCCTCTGCTGCGGTAAAATCGTCAATGCTGACGTAGGGATATCCGGCTGCCTCTTCATTGTATTCACAGCATTGGACCAGGGGGGCAATGGACCGGATCTGGCGGAGCTGTTCTTCCGAAACCCGGTTTAAGAGAATGACGCCTGCGGCCCTGACCCGTTTTAAAAGGCTGAAAAAATGAGGGATGGAGCCCCGGTCCAAGGGAGATTCATGGATGAGTAAGTGGCAGCCGTGGGCCTTTGCCGAGATCCGGGCGCCCTTTATGACCTCCTGATAGAATACATTTTCAATTCCGGGGATATTTAAAACGATCAGCGGCTGTTCCTCAATCAGGCTGGGGGCGGCGGATTCAAACACATACCCAAGAGCAGTCATGGCCATTTCCACCCGGCTGATGGTATCTGCTTTTACCAGATCCCTGTGGTTTAATACCCGGGATACGGTGGCCGGTGATACACCTGCCTGCCGGGCAATCTCTTCTACGGTGATTTTCTCCTGCTTCATTCCCAGTCCTCCTCTTTTGAAATCGTATTTACTTTTTTATATCACAGAAAGCCGGTGTTGTAAATGTTGATTTTTCATAAAAATGAAAAGTTTTCAGAAAAGGTAAGATGAGAATTGTACAGGATGTACATTTATACATAATTAAACTGGATATAACATGGAAAAAATATAAATAACGTCTAAAAACTTGAAAAGAAAATAAGGAAATGATAGAATTACAATGAAAGAAATGAAAGAATGAAAAGCAAAATGAAAGGAGAAAACCATGCAGGTAGGAATCATCGGATGCGGAAAGGTTGCGCAGATCAGGCACATTCCGGAATATGCGGCACATTCCGGAGTCCGTATCGCCGGCTATTACGATTTTAACGCCGAACGGGCGGGAGAGCTGGCAAAAACATACGGCGGAAAGGTCTATGAGTCGGTGGATGAATTGCTGTCTGACCCGGAAATCCAGGCGGTGAGCGTCTGTACGGCCAATAGTTCCCACGCAGAGATTACCCTTAAGGCGCTGAAAGCGGGTAAGCATGTGCTTTGTGAAAAGCCCATGGCCGTAAGCCTTGAAGAATGTGAGGCAATGGTAAGAGCGGCAGAGGAGAACGGCTGCCAGCTGATGATCGGACAGAATCAGAGGTTTGCAAAGGCCCATGTCCGGGCAAAGGCCCTTTTAGATGAAGGACTGATTGGGGAAGTCCTGACATTTAAGACCACTTTCGGACACGGCGGGCCGGAGACCTGGAGCGTGGATGCAGGAACAGGGAACTGGTTTTTTGATAAAAAAAGAGCTGCCATGGGGGCCATGGCCGACTTAGGAGTACATAAAACGGATCTGATTCAGTATCTGCTGGGCCGGAAGGTGACCGCGGTAACGGCCCGGATGACGACCCTTGATAAACGGGACGCTTCCGGAGAGCTGGTAGGCGTGGATGACAACGCCATCTGCATCTATGAGATGGAAGGCGGCGCTGTTGGAACCATGACGGCCAGCTGGACCTATTACGGCAGGGAGGACAATTCCACAATTCTCTATGGAACAAAGGGCATTATGAAAATCTATGAAAGCCCGGATTATTCCATTGCCGTTCATTTAAAGAACGGGGAAACCGTTCTTTACGATATTGACCGGATACAGACCAATGACAACCAGACCAAATCCGGCATCATTGACGGGTTTGTGGATGCCCTGACAGACGGAGTTCCGGTGCCGGTCAGCGGAAAAGAGGTGCTGAACGCCATGGCGGCTGTGTTCGCCTGCCAGAGGTCCAGCATGGAGAACCGGAGAGTGGAAGTCTGGGAAAAGGGGGAAAGATAAGATGAAGGTGGGATTTGTCAGCGCTATCCTTGGGGAATGGTCCTTTGAGGAAATGATTGATACGGCGGCGGATATGGGCTTTCAGTGTGGAAGGGCCTGCTGGCCCCAGGGAAAGGCGGAGAGAAGATACGCGGGAGTCAGTCATATTGATGTGGACGGTTTGACAGAGGAAAAAGCAGAGTATATCTTGGATTATTGCAGAAAAAGGAAGGTGGAAATTTCCGCCATGGCTTTTTATCCCAATGTTATGGATGGGGATGAAAAGAGGCGGGAAGCCAACATTTCCCATTTAATAAAGGTCATCGATGCCAGCGCCAGGCTGGGAGTCAATCTGGTAACCACCTTTATAGGCAGGGACCAGACAAAGACCGTAGAGGAAAACTTAGAGCTGGTCAAAGTGATATGGCCCTCCATCCTCGCCCATGCAGAGGAAAAGCAGGTGCGGATCGCCATTGAAAACTGTCCCATGCTCTTTGGCTGGGAGCAATGGCCCGGAGGACAGAACCTAATGACCACCCCGGCCATCTGGGAGAAGATTTTCGAAAGCCTGAAAAGTGAAAATCTGGGGCTCAATTATGATCCCTCCCATTTTGTCTGGCAGATGATGGATTATATCCAGCCCTTATACCAGTTTAAGGATAAGATTTTCCACGTTCATTACAAGGATATCAAGCTCTATGAGGATAAGCTGAAAAAAGTGGGAACCATGGCCTATCCCCTGGAGTATATGTCTCCTAAGCTTCCGGGACTGGGGGATGTGGACTGGGGGAAATATGTCAGCGCCTTAACAGATATCGGATATGACGGCTATACCTGTATTGAGGTGGAAGACAAGGCCTTTGAGGGAACCAGGGAAAGGGTTCTGGACAGTCTGCGGCTGTCGAAAAAATATATGGACCAGTTTATCATTTAGATTCAGGCAGCAAAGCTGCTTCAATTAAAAAGGAGAACAAATAAAAGGAGGAACAGAAATTATGAAAAAGGCAGTAGCAGTTCTTTTGGCAGCGGTTATGGCAGCAGGGATGACCGGATGCTCCGGTGTAAAGCCTGCAAGCAGCACCACCGCGGCGGCGGAGACCACCACAGCAGCGGCCACCACGGCGGCGGAGACAACGAAAGCCACGGAGGCAGCGGGATCTTTAAAGGCAGGGACCCATATTTATGTCCTGACCGCACCTGAGGATCACGGCTGGACCGGTTCCGTAGCCACCTTTGCGAAAAAGAAAATCAATGAGGTAAATCAGGCAGGCACCTATACGGCGGAGCTCATCACCTCTGCAAATGCGGCAGAGCAGATCCGAAACATGGAAGATATTGTTTCCAAGGGAGAGAAAAACATCGCCATGGTCATCCAGCCTATTGACGATACGGTACAGTCCGCCATCCAGGGCGTGATCGACGCAGGAATCCCCTATGTGGCATTTGACCGGATCATCGACGGTGTAGCAGACAAGGCAGTGTCCAATGTTAAGGGCGACAATACGGGAATCGGCGCAGGAGCCGCAGCGTATTTTGTATCCCTCGGACTGACGCCAGGCGAGCAGATCTATGTTTATGAAGGGGATACCTCTTCTGTAACCACACTGCGTGACGGCGGATTTACCAAATATCTGACCGGCGAGCTGGAATTTGACGGAAAGACCATTGAGGCCGATAAAAAGTGGACAGCGGATGATGTAAAGTCCATCACCTATTCAGGAGCCATGAACTGGAGCCGTTCCGATACAAAGACTTCCTTTGAATCCCTTATGGGAGACGAAAAGAACGCAAAGATCAAATGGTTCTATGCAGAGGATGACGAGCTGGCAATGGGCATCTTAGAAGCCCTTGACGGCGGCGGAATCGACGAAGCAACCAAGGACGCTTTCTTTGCCAATAAACCGGTGATTACCGGCTGCGGCGGCCTGGAAGAATTATATGCGGTTCTCCGGGGCGAGACCTATACTGATATTTCACAGAAATGCGCGGCCTCATGTCCGTAACCTACAGCCCGGCCATGATCCAGACGGCCATTGAGGATATGGTGGATTACCTGGACGGAAAAGAAGTCACCCAGGATCATGTAATTCCATGTGAAAATGTAACGTCGGAAAATGTAACCAAGTACCCATCCTTCTAGAAGCAATGGTCTGAAGGAAAAAGGGGGCCGTTCCCAGCAGAAAGAACGGCCCCTTTTATAAAACCGGAGGTTATGAATATGAGCTTATTGGAAATGAACGGGGTCAGCAAGTCATTCAATGGCGTGAAAGTATTAAGAGAGGTCCGCTTAAAAGTGGACTCCGGGGAGGTTCATGCTCTTTTGGGAGAAAACGGGGCGGGAAAATCCACGCTGATGAATGTGCTTACAGGCGTATTTCCGAAAGACGGAGGAACCATCACCTTTGATGGAAAGAGGATCGGCGATATCACCATCCGGCAGTCGGAGGAGCTGGGAATCGCATTTGTCCATCAGGAGTTGAATCTGTTTAATGATTTAAGAGTTTATGAAAATATATTTTTGGGAAAAGAGTACCAAAACAGGTTTGGAAGGCTGAACAAACGGAAAATGATTGAGGAAGCGGAAAAGCTCTTTCACGAGCTGGGAGTGGATATGGACCCGGAAGCCCTGGTGGCCGATTTAAAGACCAGCCAGAAGCAGATGCTGGAGATCGCCAAGGCCCTGTTTTTTAAGGCGAAGCTGCTAATCCTGGATGAGCCAACCACGTCGCTGAATAACGAAGAAGTGAAGCATTTGTTTGACATCGTAAATAAAATGAAAAAAACGGGAACGTCCTTTATTTTCATTTCTCATAAAATGCCGGAAATATTTGCCCTGGCCGACCGGTATACTGTATTTCGAAACGGGGAATTCATCGGGGACGGGGCCATCAAGGATACGGACCCGGAAACAGTCACCCGTATGATGGTGGGAGAAAGCTATTCGGCAAAGGAAGTCTATGAGAAGAGGGAAGCCGGGGAAGTGGTTTTGGAGCTTCAGGAGTTTTCCGGGCCCGGCTTTGAATCCGTGTCAATGAAGGTAAAAAAAGGCCAGATCATCGGGCTGACCGGTCTTCAGGGGGCGGGAAGCAGCGAGCTGATGCAGTGCATGTTCGGGGTCACGGAGGCGGTGTCAGGAGAGATGAGAATCAAGGGAAAGCCGGTCCCCCGCCGTTCCATCCATAAGGCCATGAAATCCGGGGTCGCCATGCTGGCTTCCAACCGGAAAGAAAATTCGGTGATTCCGGATATGAGTCTGCTGGAAAATATGTATCTGGCAGAACATACCCTGTCGGCGGGAAAGCTCCGCATACGAAAAGGAAAGGAAGAAGCCAGATTCGGGAAATACAGAGAGCTTTTAAATATCAGGGCTCAAAGCAGCTCGGATTCCATTTTATCCTTAAGCGGAGGAAACCAGCAGAAGGTGTTTATCGCCAGATGGCTGAATACGGAGGCGGATATCCTGCTCTTCGATAATCCGACTCAGGGAATTGATGTAGGCGCCAAGGCGGAGATCTATAAGCTGATTCTTGCCATGGCAAAAGGCGGAAAAACCATCCTCATCAATACCCTGGAAATACCGGAGATCCAGAAGGTGGCTGATTTTTGTGCGGTCTTTTATGACGGCAGAATTATCAAGGTTCTGGAACACGATGAAATCGATGAGACTACGGTCATGCTGCATTCAACAAATGCCGTAAAGCAGGAAACAGGAGGTTGAGGAAATGAAAGCAGGAGAAAAAAGAAAGGGCTTATCCCTGGGAGCCATATCCAAATGGTGCGGGGAATACAGCTATATCATCGTGTTTGTGCTGATCTTTCTGGTGTATGCCCTGACCAGCAACGGGCTGACCTGGAGCGGTACCATGAACATTTTCCGCCATTCGGCGGTTGTAGGGATCATTGGCCTGGGAATGGGGCTGGTCTGTATTACGGGGGAGATTGATTTATCGGTGGGCTCCATGCTGGCTTTAAACAGCGGCTTGTCGGTCATTGTATTTAACATTACGGATAATATCCTGGTTACCCTGCTGTTTGCCCTTTTATTCGGCGCGGTCTGCGGACTGATCAACGGCCTGCTGGTGGGATACATAAAAATGCCGGCTTTTATCGTTACCCTGGCAACCATGCTTATTTTCCGCTCCTTTGCCCAGTACATCTGCCAGCACATTGATAAGGCCCTGGCCGGAGGCGGAAGCAGCGTGTACCGGATGATCAAGGAGCTGTCTTCCTACCAGCCTTTCTATAACCTGGGAAACGGAAAGCTTGCCACCATTCCTATTGTAGGATTTATCCTGATTCTGATGACGGCCTTGTTGGTTTATATCACCACTAATACGAAATACGGGAAAAAGGTCTATGCCGTGGGCAGCAATCCAAAGGGTGCCCAGATGGCGGGAATCAATGTTAGTCTGATGAAGGTGACCGTATTTGTGATGGCGGGAATTCTCACA
>JASGGP010000260.1:0-7171 GCA_047604985.1 Lacrimispora sp. | reverse complement strand
CCCGTTATATGATGGTCCAGCTAAAGTCCCTGTTTCAGTCGCCCCTGACAGTCATGCTCAGCGGCCGTTCCTATTCCATAGACAGCATTCACGAGGCGTACATTCAGAACATTGCCATGTTTATGACCCGGGCCTATAAGCCTGAAGACGTTCTCCTTGTAACCGAAAGGGGGAATGGTTCCCAGAACAGCAAAAAGATCAACAGCAGGATCGACAGCGGCCAGATCAGGGAATTAAAGGATCTGGTCCAAAGAAAGAACCGGGCCGCCATAGAAGCCATGGTATTCCAAAAGATCGGCATTGAAAACTGTGCCAGGGAAGAATGGGAGTATCTGGAGGTGAAGCAGACGGTAAAACGGATTTTAAACACCTTTTCCGAAGCATTAAGCGGCGATATGAAGCCGGAGGAGGCTGCCGTTTTGGAGAACATGATCAATATGGCGGACCGGATCGCCGAACGGCTGGATGCGGACAGCCTCTGCGATACCATCCGGGAGGTCATTGATTACAGCCTTTCTGTGGGCCATGAAGAGGCGGGGCATTCCATATCGGATATTGTCCGGAAAGCTGCGTCCTATATTGACGAAAATTACTTTGACGATTTAAGCCTTTCCTCTCTGGCCAGGCAATTCGGCGTGGAAAGCACCTATTTTTACAGGACTTTCCGTCAGGAAACGGGAGAGAATCTCATGCTGTATATAACCAGAAAACGGATGGAGAAGGCCGGGGAATATATAAGCGGCAGCGATATCAGCCTGACAGAGATCGCTTTTATGGTAGGCTATGACGATTATACGTATTTCAGCAGGGTATTCCGGAAAACCTATGGCAAGAGTCCCAGGGATTACCGGGCAGGAAGACAGGGGCTTGCGGAGGGCTGCTAGATTGAAAAAAGAAAAATTGCGATTGCTTTTGCTGCTGCCGGTTCTCTTGCTGATCTCCGGCTGCAGGGAAAAGGTTGAAATTGAGACAAAGGAAAAGGATGATATTATATTAACCGTACTGGCCGGGCAGTCTACTTCTGATGCAGGGATGGAGGACATGATTGACCAGTGGATGAAAGAACGCCATCCCGATGTGCGGCTGGAATGGGAGTGCGTCGACTGGGGGGAAAGCTTTGATGCCCAGGTAAGGTCCCGTTTTGCGGCAGGGGATATCCCGGATATTATTGTGGGAAAGGCACAGGATGTGAAAGCCTATGCGGGAACCGGGAATCTGGCGCCTATGACGGAGGAGGTTTCCCGTCTGATTGACCGGGAAGCCCTGGAGGCGGTCACGGTTGACGGTACGGTATACGGCCTGCCCTTTAATGCATGGTATCAGGGAGTGCTTTACAATAAGAATATATTCCGCACCCATGGGATTGCGGTTCCTAAAACCCCGGAAGAGCTAAGCCAGGCGGAAGCTGCCCTTACGGCTTCCGGCATTACGCCCTTTGCCAGTCATTTCCAGGAAAACTGGAATTTGGGCAACACAACCATGCAGTTTATGATGAATGAGATTTTTTGCAGTACCCCTGACTGGGGAGATCAGTTCCGGGAGGGCAGGCAGAATTTTTCTGATTCCCCGAAGGTCAGGCTCTGCATGGAAAACAACAGGGAGATTCTGAAGAATTCCTGGGAGGATGCTTTAAATATCGACCAGTATGAATGCGATAACCGCTTTGTGGGAGGACAAGCTGCCATGTATTTAACAGGTTCATGGTCTATACAGTTTGCCGGTCAGTACAGCAGTGGAGATGAGTTCGGAATCTTCCCCTATCCTAATGAGGCCGGGGATGCCAGGCTGCTCCGTGAAACAAACATGACATTTATGAAAAGCGCCCACACGCCCTATGACGGTCTGATTACGGAGCTGTTCCAGGAGATTTTTTCCGACCCGCAGCTGCAGGAGGAAATCCTGGATTATACACAGACCCAGCCTGTGGTGAAGGGCTTTGTGCCCGCATACCGGAGCTGCATTCAGAATGACATAGAATTTTATGAGCAGAAAGGGCTGGTACTTGATGTGACCGCAGGCAACAACCAGCTTGTCTGGTCCTATCAGAATGCCCTGGCCGCACAGCAGCTGAAATGGCTGAAAGGGGAAAAAAGCCTGGAAGATGTTCTTGCCTTTGCTGATATGCACAGGGAGGAGAGCATGAGCGAATAGAGAGTTGTACATTTTTACAAAAATGTGCAACTCTTTTTTCAATTTAGTCCTACCTGGAGCCGGAGGAAAAACAGTATACTGTTGCTATCAGAAAAACACCAATAAAAACAGGAGGAAGATTTATGAAGAGAAAGTATGTATTGGGTCTGCTGACAGTTGCTGCGGCATCCTGCGTGTTGGCAGGCTGCAAAGGTACGGGCGGCGGAACCGGCGGGGAAACTACGGCAGCAGCCACGGAAAAAGCGGAGCAGACGGAGGCGCCTGCCAAGGAAACTACCGCTCCCGGGGCAGGGGCAGACGGAAAGGTGACTCTCAGCGTATTGGCCGGACAGTCCACCACAGACGCAGGGATCGAGGACATGATCGACGAGGCCCTGGCAAAGAAATATCCCAATATCACCCTGGAATGGGAATGCGTTGACTGGGGAAATGATTTCCAGCCCAAGATGCAGCAGTATCTTCAGTCGGGACTGCCGGATATTATGATCGGAAAAGCCCAGGACGTTGCCACCTATGGATCTCTTGGGGTTCTGGGAGAGATTGATAACACTTACTTAGACCGGGGACTGGATGCGGCCAGGAAAAATGTGACCGTGGATGGAAAAGTATACGGCATGGTATACAATGCGCTGTACCAGGGCGTCTACTATAATAAGACCATGTTCAAGGAAAATGGCTGGGAGGTTCCAAAGACCCAGGAAGATTTAAAAAAGATCATTGACGACTGTAAGGCAAAAGGACTCACCCCATTTGCCAGCCATATGGTGGATACCTGGTCCATCGGAAATGTGACCATGCAGTTTGCCATGAATGATGTATTCAACAAAGATCCTGAATGGGGCGATAAATTCAGGGATGGAAAGGTCACTTTCAGCGACAGCAAGGAGTTTCAGACTGCCTATGAGTACAATAAGCTGATTTTTGACAATACTTTCCCAAATACTTTCTCCCTGGAGCAGACAGACTGTGATGCAAAGATGGTACAGGGCGAGGCAGCCATGAAGGTATCCGGTTCCTGGTCCATCCAGAATTTCCTGGATATTGATGAAAACTTTGAATTCGGCATTTTCCCATTCCCCAACCAGACCGGAGATTCAAAGCTGATTTTTGAGCCAAACATCACCATTATGACAAGCGCAAAGACAGAGCATCAGGAGGCGGTAAACAACGTTTTGGACTTACTCACTTCCGATAAGGAACTGGCTCAGGAAATTTACGATTATACGAAAACAGCCTCTATGCTGAAAGATGTAACTCCTACCTTTAAGAACCCAAGCCAGGAAGACATTGATAAATACGCGGCGGAAGGAAACATCGTGGACGTGACCCTGGGAAATAACCAGCTGGTATGGGGCGGATTCCAGGAGGAGAATGCGAAAGATATCGCCGCATGGCTTCAGGGAGACGAAACCTTTGAAGCTGCGCTGATCGCCTCTGATGAAAGAGTAGCTGCAAGCTCCTCGGGCAAATAAGATTACAGCAAAGATCTATGGAAAAATGGGCGCAGTTTTTTGTGAAACTGCGCCCCGGTTTTATGAAAGGGCCTGTTTTAATTATGGCGGGCCAGGTGAAAGGAGTCTTTAAAAATGCTTCAAAACAAAAAAGAAATGATGAACAGAAAGCTGTTCCTTCAATATTTCTTGCTGGTTCTCCCGGGATTTGTTATATTTACTGTAGGGCTGATTCTTCCCTTGTTTTTATCCCTGCGGTATTCTGTTACGGACTGGGACGGCATATCCGCCGAAAGGTTGTTTGTGGGTTTTAAAAATTATATTGATTTATTTCATGATGACAACTTTCTCAGCGCATGGTGGTTCACCCTTAAATTTACTATAGGAAATACGCTGATCCAGAATGTGGCGGCCCTGCTCTTTGCCGTTGCCCTTGACAGCGGTCTCCGGTTCCAGAAGATATACCGTACCGCTTTATTCGTTCCCTGCTTAATCAGCGCCGTCATCGTAGGCTTTGTATGGCTTAAGATGTTTTCCAATGTGCTGCCTGCAGTCAATGACTGGCTGGGGACTAATTTCAACTTCCTGCTGTTCGGAAGCGGAAAAACCGTATTATGGGGACTGCTCATCGCCAATAACTGGCAGTGGATCGGCTACTGGATGCTCATATACCTTGCCGGACTCCAGTCCGTGCCCTCTGATTTATACGAAGCGGCCAAGGTGGATGGGGCAGGGGCTGTCAAACGTTTTTTTAACGTTACCATCCCAATGCTTGCGCCTTCCATTACCATCTGCGTTGTAGGCATTACCACCGGCTCCTTAAAGGTTTATGACCTGCTGGTGTCCTCCACCAAAGGCGGTCCGGGACGTGCTTCCACCTCTGTCATTTATCAGACCTATACCACAGCCATTAACGGCCGGCAGTACGGATACGGCTCCGCCATGACGGTCACCCTGGTTGCGGCCCTTCTCCTCGTGGCCCTGGTTCAGGTGAAAGGCTTAAAAAGCAAGGAGGTGCAGGCATGATGGGAAAGAAAGGAAAAAAGGAAACAGCTCCAGCACAGCCCTATACGAAAGCTACCGCAGCAGTACAGGCTGCTATGACAGTTGTCGCCCTTCTTTTTCTGGCTCCGCTGTTTATTATTGTCAATTACTCTTTTAAAACAAAAAAGGAGCTGTATATCAACAGCCCTCTGGCCCTTCCTCAGTCCTTTCATTTGGATAATTATGCAAAAGCCATTGATAAGCTGAATATGGGCACCACCTTTGTAAATACCTTTATTTATACGGCCGCCAGTGTCTGTATACTGGCTATGCTCTGCGGCGTGACCGCATGGGCCATTGCCAGATGCGGGCATAAGTTTTTCAAGTTCTGCTATATTTATTTTATTATAGGGATTCTCATTCCCTATCAGGCGCTGTTTTTGCCCATTTATACAATCGGCTATAAAATGCATTTAACCAACACAAGATTCGGCATCATATTCATGTATGTGGCCACAGGAATCTCTTTCGGCGTATTTTTAATGAACAGCTTTATGTCCACGGTTCCGGTGGAACTGGAGGAGGCAGCCAGAATTGACGGCTGCTCTGTCTTTAAAACCTATTTTTCTATTGTGCTTCCGCTGTTAAAGCCTGCCATGGCTACCCTTGTCATCATGCAGTCTTTTCAGATCTGGAATGATTATCTGCTGGCCAGCCTTTACGTCAGCAAAAAACAGTTAAAAACCCTTACAGTGTCAATACAATCCCTGTTTTCCGCTCAGACCAGCGATTATTCAACGGCAATGGCAGCAATCGTGCTATCCGTTCTGCCCATTGCAATTCTGTTTATGTGCCTGCAGAAATATTTTGTCAAAGGAATGACCGTAGGAGCGGTGAAAGGTTAAAAGGAGAAGCTTATGGATTCAATATTAAAGGAATATACTCTGGGCGATATGACGGCCCGTTATTTTACAGATGAGGAACAGCATGTGGGATTTTTGTTGTATCCCGGACACATGCCCGTGCCGGAACAGTCCGGGAAGCAGGGAAAGCTGGACGGAATGGTGCAGCTTAAGCTGACAGGGGACATTTACAATGGGGCCTATGCCCCCGGCAATACTCTGCGGGGCGGGGAGAGCGTCCGCCGCCTCTGTTTTAAGGGACAGAAGGAGCGGAGAGAGGGAAAGAAGCTTCTCATCACCACCACCCTGACGGATCAGCGGGGATATGTGGTGAATCACTTCCTGCAATGGGAAGAGGGGCAGAGATTCGTGGAAATGTGGAATGAGCTGTTCAATGAAAGCCATGAGCCAATCTCTCTGGAGATGATTTCCAGCTTTTCCCTTACAGGTATTTCTCCATATGTGAAAGGGGACGGCCATAACCGGATACTGGCCCACCGCCTCATGAGCCATTGGAGCCAGGAGGGAAGACTGCTGACCCAGACCATGGAAGAGCTTGGACTGGATACGTCCTGGAATATGGATTCTGTCCGGTGTGAACGCTTCGGTCAGGTGGGCTCCCTGCCGGTAAATAATTATTTCCCCTTTCTTGCCATGGAGGATAAGGAAAACCATGTGTTTTGGGGCGTCCAGCTGGCTCACGGCGCTTCCTGGCAGATGGAAATTTACAGGATCGATGAAAATATAGCTGTCAGCGGGGGCCTTGCGGACCGGGAATTCGGTCACTGGATGAAGACTGTAAGGCCGGGGGAGCGGTTTGCCACTCCCATTGCCATTGCAACCGTATGCCAGTCAGAATCCATTGACATTCTCACCGGACGGCTGACGGAAGCAGGAGAAAAGGCGGTAAATGAAGGACCTTTGGAGGAACAGGACCTGCCCATTGTATTTAACGAGTACTGCACCACCTGGGGCTGTCCGTCCCATGAGAATATAGTTGAGATTTTAGATGCCATCAAGGGGAAAGGCTTCACTTATTTTGTCATTGACTGCGGCTGGTACAAGGCAGAAGGCGTGCCCTGGGATATCAGCATGGGCGATTACCAGGTATCCGAAACCCTGTTTCCGGAGGGGCTGGAAAAAACCGTGGAAGCCATTAAGGCAGCGGGCTTGAAGCCGGGAATATGGTTTGAGATCGAGAATGTGGGAAAGGCCTCCATGGCCTATGAGATGGAAAAGCACCTTCTCCACCTGGACGGAAAGGTTCTCACAACCACCAGGCGAAGGTTCTGGGATATGAATGATCCATGGGTGGAGGCATACCTTACGGAGAGAGTCATCGGGCTTTTAAAAAAGTATGGCTTTGAATACATGAAGATCGATTACAATGATACCATAGGAATGGGCTGTGACGGCTGGGAATCCATAGGGGAAGGGCTGCGTAAAAACATAGAAAAGACCTATGAATTCCTGGAAAAAGTGAAGCGGGAGATTCCTGGCATTGTGCTGGAAAACTGTGCTTCCGGCGGCCACCGTCTGGAACCCCGTTTTATGGCGGCAACCAGCATGGCTTCCTTCTCCGACGCCCATGAATGTGAGGAAATCCCCATTATTGCGGCCGATTTACACAGGGCAATTCTGCCCAGGCAGAGCCAGATCTGGGCTGTAATCAGACAGGATGAC
>JASGGP010000259.1:0-7236 GCA_047604985.1 Lacrimispora sp. | reverse complement strand
CTTTACTACAACCTCTTCCGCGGTTACCCTTCCGGTTGAAATAGAAGACAGTGAGAAAAAGCTGGGAATCAGCAAGAAAGTAACGGGCATCGTCATCCCTTTGGCAATGACCTTAAACAGCAATGGATTAGCCATGTTTCTTGCCCTGTCCTGTATTACCATCTCCCAGATTTACGGTGTTCCGCTTCACACGACCCAGCTGGTGCGCATTATTGTCTTATCCACCTTATCCTGCCTTGGAACGGTGACGGTTCCCGGAGGAGGCTTGGTGGCATTGGCAACGGTGGTTCCTGCCCTGGGGCTTCCGCTGGAAAGCATTGCTTTTTTATTCAGCATTGACTGGTTCTCGGGAATGTTCCGCACCATATTGAATGTGGACACAGATGTTTTAGTTGCCATGATAATAGCAAAGGATGAAAAGGAACTGGATTATGAGATTTTAAACGGAAAACAATAATCGGAGGGTCTGTGAAAAATACCGGATTGCATGGACAGAAGGGACATAGTATAATGAACGCAAGTGAGCGAAGATGAGCTTGCTCATGGGCGCGAACGGTGATGTCGATGATGACTCGAAGAGTCATCATATAATGAACGCAAGTGAGCGAAGATGAGCTTGCTCATGGGCGCGAGCGGTGAATGCCGATGATGACTCGAAGAGTCATCATATAATGAACGCAAGTGAGCGAAGATGAGCTTGCTCATGGGCGCGAGCGGTGAATGCCGATGATGACTCAAAGAGTCATCATATAATGAACGCAAGTGAGCAAACAATTCCGAATGTAAGAAAGGCATAATATGACCATTGGGAAGCTGTTGGAAGAACCAATTTTTCAAAATCTGAAGGTGCTGAATAAAAAGGCTGATTTAAGAAGAGAGATTTTCACGGTTGAGTCTACGGAAACGCCGGATGTTGCATCTTATCTGCCAGAGAATACGTTATTGATCACTACCGGGATGGCCTTTAAGGAGGACCAGCCCGGATTATGTGCGTTTATTCTCAGCCTGGACCGTCTGCCATGTGCAGGTCTTGCAATTAAGCTGGGGCGTTTTATCGACCACTTAGAGCCGGAGGTCATAGACCTTGCGGACCAGCTGGGATTCCCTTTGATTCAGATTCCCTATCATATGACATTGGGAGAGGTCTTTCAGCAGCTTTTGGCCTATATTTGGGATAATCAGAACGCGGAGCTGACCTTTGCCTTAAATACGCAGAAGAAATTCTCCGGCTTGCTTCTTCAGGGGGCCTCTATGGGCGTTATGATGAATAACCTTGGTCTTGTCATAAAAAAACAGGCCGCATTATTAAACCCCTTTGGTGAAGTGGAGGCGGAGACCCATACGTGCCAAAAGGAATACTTAAAGGCGGCCCAGGGCCTGTTTTATGACCTGTCATCCTATGAAGGAAAGACTGACAGCCTTGAGACTTTCATACATGTATCAAAAATAAAGGAAAAGGTCTCCATCTATCCCATACAGACGGTGGGGAAAAATCCTTATTACCTTTACATCTTTGGAGGCGAGGGGAAAGAAGATACCATGTCCGGTATGGTGATCGACCAGCTGGTGCTTGTATTCGGCATCTTTTTATATAAGAACTTATATGTGAGATGCAATCCTTTAAAGCAAAAGGAAGAAATTCTTCACATCCTTGTAAATAAGCATAAGAAAGAGCGGTGGTCCTCTGCCCAGCTGTTTACGGTGGGGGAAAAATACGGATTAAAACCGGCTGCCGGCTACAAGATAATTCTGGCGACACTGGAGCCCTTTGGAGGAAAGGAATTTGATTTTTTAAACCTCTCCTACAAGGAGGAACGGTACATCTTAATCTATGACTGGCTGAACCGGAAGCTGCAGGAGAAATTCCATGGGGATATCATTATTTTTCCGGAGACCCTGACCTACCAGTATGTTTTGCTGATACAGGGCAATTACAGAGAGCTGGGAAACGTCCTGGAGGATTATCATGAGGCTTTGCAGCGCTTTCTCCGGGTTTCCATTACCTTTTCCTTTGGCAATGGAGTCATGGAGCTGGAAACCATTGACAATTCTTATAATACGGCACTGGACAGCTATCAATACGGGGAAGAGAAAGAAAATATTCCCTATATTAAATATTTCAAATCAACCGATGCCAAAGAACTGTTTAAGATGGTATCAGGAGAACAGATCAAGGGATACTGCTTATACCACTTAAAGGGTTTGACCAATCCTGAGGATGAGATGACCTTGGAGCTCAGGCGGACATTAAAGACTTATTTGGACTGCAGATGCAGCGTCACTGAAACCGCCAACCATATGTTTCTTCACAGAAATACCGTAAAATACCGGATTAAGAGATGCGAAGAAATCCTTGGAAAAGAAATCGTGGATGCCGATTACTGCTTCCAGCTGCAGTTAAGCCTGGTGCTGCTGGAGCAGAATGGCGGATAGAAGGCAGGGCGTTGCATCTAAGAAAAGGTCTTAAGCACACTTTTAACGGCCTCCCTGATTTCCTGATAGCTGGTACATCTGCAGATATTTGATTGAAGCCACTTTTCCATTTCATATTCGTCTGCTTCCGGCTTATTCTGAGCAAGAGCGTGACAGACCATTAAAAACCCGGAGGTGCAGTAGCCGCATTGAAAGGCGTTATATTGAACAAAGGCTTCCTGCACGGGAGTGTGGCCTCCCAGGCCTTCCACCGTTATTATTTTATGCCCCGCCGCTTCGATGGCCAGGACCAGACAGGATTTCACGGGCATTCCATCCATTATTACCGTACAGGTCCCGCAGTCCCCGTTTTTGCAGCCGGGCTTTGCGCCTGTCAGTCCCAGCTGTTCTCTCAATACATCCAGTAAAACATCGGACGGGCGGACGGTTACTATTTTTTTCTCATTATTTACATCCAGCTCTATTACGCAGTAGTTCTCATAATATTTCATCATTTTTCCTCTCTAACACGGACCGGATCATATTGTCAAATACAAAAAGCCTGTACTCCCCGGAGCCTTGACAGTCCGTCACAGGAGATTCCGGCAATAGACTGTGTGCTTTATCCAGCTTTTCTTTTAACGTTAATTTCGCATCATTTAAAACCGTGTCAATTTCCTTGCTCTGAAAAGGAAAGGAGCAGAGACCGGAAAAAGCAAAGCGTAGCTGTTCCCTGTAATTTATACTGCAAACAGTGATAAGGGGATAATCTATTTTTTCAATTGCCGTCTTTTTTACGTGGGTAAAGGGCAGGGAGAGCATATCCTTTTTTATTTTCACCTGATAAATAAACTCGCCGTCCCGTAATTTTATCTGTTTGTCAAAGGCATTTTTAAACTGGAGCTTTCGGAAACCGCGGGGACCGTAAAGTATGATTCTTGCCTCAGTAAGCAGTAAGGGCAAAACCGTTTCCTTGTAAATAATTGTACCGCTGATATTCCCTCCCAGTGTAATGCGGCACTGGTTGGTATGGTCTGCAATTCTGGCTCCCGTTGTGCCCAGAAGAGGGAACAAGCCGGATTCTTCGATTGCATTTAAAGAAACGGTGCCTCCGATTATTAAGTAGTCATCCTTTATTTCTAACCGGTTGCATTCCTCTATGGCCTTTAAATCAATGACAGCGTCCGGTACGTCGCTTCCAGCTCTGGCCATTGTTATGATTTCGCTTCCGCCGCCATAGTAAAATACCTTCTTATTCTCTTTGCTTAAGGCCTTATATGCCTTTACCGCCTCCCGCCTGTTTTCCGGTTTACAGTATACAAAATCATTTGCTATCATGGGTATCCTCCTTTGTCCTCCATAGATATTCCGGTGTCAGAGGCAGTTCCCGGACGGGAATACCGGAAGCAGCAGCCAGGGCATTTCCAAGTGCAGCCGGAATTCCTATAATTCCATGCTCGGAAATGCTTCGTGAGCCAAAGGGGGAATCTGCCTGAGGCGTTTCTACAAATTCCACATGATACTTCGGTTCTTCTCCGATATGCAAAAGCTTATAGGTCCGTAAATTAGGGGCATTTAACCGTCCCTCCATGTTATACCGGTAGACCTCTCTGCTGGACATACTGAGTCCCATGGACATTCCGCCGTATATGATTTCTTTCATGCCATTGGGATTTATAACCTTTCCCACATCCATTACCGTTGCCGCGTTTATAATCTTATAGGTGAAATCCAGCCGGTTAAACTCTATTTCCACTGCCTGTGCGCCTACGGTCCAGGAGGGACCGGTCCGGCCTTTTCCTGTATTTGGGTCCATGGAAGACAGGCCTTTTAACATAAATCCGCCTTTTGCAATGACCGGTTCCCCGATAGAGGCCCCATTTTTGGTCTGATAGCCTGCGACGATATCTTTAAATAAAATATACTGGCCGGGATCATCCCTTTTAAAAACCTTGCTTTCTGCAACATCAATCTCCTCCGGGCCGCAGGAGTATATCTGGGCGCCCATTGCTTTTAACTGGGCCAGCACATCGTCGGCCGCCTTCATCACCGCGTTGCCTGCCATGTAATTTGTCATACTTGCAACTGTTTTATAATGCTCCGGATTCAACCGGGTATTAACGGTAAGGCTTACGTGGATGTCTTTTATGTCCATTTTCAGCTTATCGGCAATCATTTGGGCCAGATTGGTCTGTCCTCCGCTTCCTATTTCAACCACCCCGGTATTTAAATTTAAGCTTCCGTCGGAATTAAAGGTGATGATGGAACCGGATACGGCATTTGTAGGAGGGTTGGCGGATTTCCAGAGACATGCAATTCCTGTGGCTGACTCCGTGTTATCATCAATTCTTTTTATTTTCTTTCCATCCCAATGAATCAGTTCCTTTAGCTTTTCCAGGCAAAGCTCCAGATTCCCTGTATTGCTGTAAGTGCTGATTACCTGGGTGGGGCTTAAATCCCCTGGCCGGATGGCATTAATTTTCCGGAATTCCATTGGGTCTATGCCGCATTTTTCAGCCAGGTCATCCATTGCCCGCTCAACGCAGAAGGTATAGCATAAATGTCCAAAGCCTCTGTAGGAAGTGGAATAGGTGTGATTGGTATAGATACAATAGGAATCACAGGACAAATTCGTTATGTTATAGGGGCCAGTACAATCAGCGGCAATGGCTTTCGACATATAGGGGCTGATATCCGAATAAGCCCCTGTATCTAAGTAAAAGGTGAAATTAGCCGCGGCTATGGTTCCGTCTGATTTCGCGCCGATTATAATATCAGCCTCCAGTCCCAGGCGGCAGGGCGCTGTTGTCATATCCTCTTCTCTGGAAACTGTAAGACAAACCGGTGCGCCATTTACTTTTGCACACGCCATATAAGCCAGAATCTCCAGTGTTACAGGAGCTTTCCCGCCAAAGGCGCCGCCTACAAAGGGCACGCTTACTTCAATGTTTCCCGCAGGTATCTGAAAGCAGGAGGACAGCTGCTTTACAACCGTATAAGGAGACTGGGTGGATGTTTCGATTTTTACTTTTCCGTCTACGGATATTTCTGCGCTGACTGCCCGGACCTCCATTGCCAGATGATCGGAAGGAGGCAGCTTATAGCTCCTTTCAATTATAACGTCACTTTTTAAAAAGCCTTCCTCTGTATTCCCTTTGCGTATCTGAAATTTAGAAGCAATATTGCTGTGTTCAACCGGCTGAATATCTTTCTGCAATTTTTTATATGTTCCCAGGTCCGGGTGAAGTAAAGGAGCCTCTATTTTCAGCGCTTCCACAGGAGAGAAAACAGCTTCCAGCAGCTGGTATTCCACTTCAATCATTCTGACAGCTTTCAGCGCAATGGCCTCTGTGACAGCGGTGACAACGGCGACCGGTTCCCCTGCATACCTTACCACATCCTTTGCAATGGGAGGCCTGTCTTCCAGCAGGACTCCGCTTAAAACAGGAAAATCATTTCCTGTAATGATTGATTTTACCCCCTGCAGCTGGCTGGCTTTTAAACAGTCTATGGATTTTATCCTTGCATGAGGGTGGGGAGAGGTCAGAAGTCTTGCGTGTAAGTACCCTGTAACAGGCTTGTCCGCTGTGTATTTTGCATTCCCCGAAACCTTATCCCAAGCCTCTTTCCTGTGTATGTTTTCATTGATTGATGTGCTCATTTTATTTCCTCTTTAACCTTGTTTTAGTCGTATTATGGACTGTACGGCAGGAACTATACTAATTACTGGATATTTTATTAGAATATGGAAATAATAGGCTTAAAATTGAAAAGGAAAGAGAAATGCTATGGTTGAATATTTAGGATTCCATGATCTCAGTATGATACTCTGCGGAACCGCCATGGGAACAATCGCCCGTCTTATTACATTAAAAGTGGACACAAGGCAGAATCCCAGTTACCCTACAGGATACTTCCTTAATGTTGTAATGGGAATTGTTGCTTCTGCATTGGGAGCGGTGGCGATTCCATCCCTTCTATATAAAGAATTCACTGCCGTCACATTTATTACCCTGGCAATTCAGGATTTCAGGGATGTTCGGAAGTCTGAAAGAGAAAGCCTGCAGGATCTGGAAGAAACCGAATATACAAAAAGGGGAAATGCCTATATTGACGGTATTTCAAAAACCTATGAATCCAGAAATTACATTTCTCTTCTGACTTCCTTTCTGGTTGTTTTAGTATTGGAAGTTTTTAACACGGAAAATCTTGTTTTCAATATTTTTATATCGCTGGCAGTTGGTTTTCTTACCATCTATCTTTTAAGCTCTTTAACAAAAGGAAAAACAATCGGGGATATTTGTGATATGAGTGTGGGCGAAATCACCTTTGAGCATTCGGATCTGCTGGTTGACGGGATGTTCGTCAGCAGCATACTGGGAACCCAGAAAAGCCGCGATCTGTTTTTAAGGGAGGGAGTTGCCATTGTTGTAACTCCTAAAAAAGAAAAATTCAGAATAACCATCGAAAATCCCGGTCAAAGGCAGGCAATGCTGTTTGAGGCAACCAGAACCTTTGGAGTAAAACGCTTCAGCTTTACTAGGAGGAACTTTAAGGCAGGTAAATTGATTATCGCCTTTGTCCCGTTAATTAAAGACACCCAGTCCATTATACGGGTAATAAAAAAGACGCCTGTATTGGAAAACAGCAGAAAAATCCATTCTATTATGGATGCAAATATAGGAGGCAATTTCGATGGAGAATAGTCCGCAGATTTTAGTATATATTACAGAAAATAAAGACAGGGTAATTTCCGGAGACCCTTTGACACTGCTGATTACCGATGAGAAGGAAAAACAGCAATGTATCAGGGATTTAAGTATT
>JASGGP010000258.1:0-7261 GCA_047604985.1 Lacrimispora sp. | reverse complement strand
CTTCCCCTGTTGATGACGTGAATATCCCGGCAGAACCGGTATATCTCATCCCGGCTGTGAGTGACCATGAGGGCATCCCCTTCAAAGGATTTCAGCTCTTCCATAAGCTCCAGCTGGAGCATTTCCTTCAAACTGTAATCAAGAGCCGAAAAGGGCTCATCAAACATGAGGACCGAAGGCCTGGAGGCCATGACACGGGCCAGGGCGGCTCTCTGCTGCTGGCCGCCGGAGAGCCGTCCCGGATAATTTCCGGAAAGCTCCACAATACGGAACATGCGGAGATAGAATTCCGCCAGTTCCCTTTTCTCCGCCCGGGAGCCCTTTACCGCCATCTCCACATTTTCCTTTACCGTCATATGAGGAAACAGGGCGTAATTCTGGAATAAATATCCCACGCCCCTGTCCTGAATTTTCACATTTATATTTTTTTCTGAATCAAAAAGCACCCGGTCGTTTAAGACAATACGGCCGCTGTCCGGAGTGACAATCCCGGCAATGGATTTTAAGGTCATGCTCTTTCCGCAGCCTGAGGAGCCTAAAATCCCGGTTATCCCGCCGTCGACCGCGGTTTCGAACTGAATATCTAAGGTAATATCCTTTAGTTTCTTAACAATCTTTACACTTAAGCTCACGACAACTTCCTCCCGCTTCCGGCAGCAGAGTTCATGCCTGCCACAATGAGCAGGGAGACTGCCACAATAATGGCTACATACCGCCCGGCATCGCCCATATCACCGGCTGCAACCTCCGAATATATAGCCAGGGGAAGGGTCCTGGTCTTTCCTGCGATATTTCCCGCAATCATAGCCGTTGCCCCGAATTCTCCAAGGCCTCTGGCAAAGGCCAGCACGCCTCCTGATAAAATTCCGGGCCGTGCCATAGGAAGCAGGACTCTCCAGAATACCTTTCCTTCCGGTATTCCCAGGGTCCTGGCCGCATTCAGCACATTTTCATCCACCTGTTCAAAGGCGCCCCTGGCGGAGCGGTACATGAGGGGAAAAGAAATCAGTACCGCCGCCAGCACAGTGGCCTGCCAGGTAAATACGATCTTGTAATCAAACAATGCCAGAAAAATCCTGCCCACGGGCCTCTTAACCCCGAATATGTAGAGCAGAAAGAATCCTGCAACCGTAGGGGGAAGGACCAGCGGAAGAGTCAGAACTCCATCCAGGATATTTTGTATCCGTCTCGATTTTATCCTGATAACTCCCCTGGCCGCCCATATACCCAGAAAAAAAGTAAAGAAAATGGATACCACCGACGTTTTTAATGATATTAATACAGGAGACAGATCCACTGGCCTCACCTTCTTTCAGTTTTATTTTGCTGCTGTAAAACCGTTCTTTACAAATACCTGGATAGCTTCGTCAGACTTAAGGAAATCAGCAAACTTCTGTGCGCCGTCCGGGTTGGGGCTGTCTTTGATGATTCCGATTGGGTAGACAGCCGGCTTTACGCTGCCTTCCGGAGCTTCTGCTACAACTACTACGGAATCCGGCTTCTGAGCCGCATCTGTAGCGTAAACGATTCCTGCCTTTGCGCTGCCCTCAGATACCCAGTTGAGAACTTCTGTTACATTGGTACCAAAGCTGGTCTTTGCAGAAACTGCATCCCATAACTTTAAGTTGGTGAGAGCTTCCTTTGCATACTGACCTACCGGAACGCTTTCCGGATCGCCAAGTGCGATGGTATCTGCCTTTGCAATATCTTCGAAGGAAGAATAGTTGCCTTCCTCACCCTTTGGAACGATGAAAACAATCTTATTTTCCAAAAGATTTGTAATAGTTCCGTCTGCAATCTTGCCTTCATCTTTCAGAGCATCCATCTGCTTTGTAGCAGCTGAGAAGAATAAGTCTACAGGAGCACCTTCTTCAATCTGTGTCTGAAGCTTTCCTGAACTGTCGTAGGTTCCTTCAATGGTAATGCCCGGGAACTTTTTCTCGAACATTGGGATCAGCTCTTCGGTAAAGCATTTCTCTAAGCTTGCCGCCGCCGCGATTGTCACGGTCTGAGCCTCTGCCGCTGTTGTAGCTGCTGCTGTGGTTTCGGCTGCTGTTGTAGCTGCTGCTGCTGTAGTTTCAGCCGCTGTTGCTGCGGCGGTTGTCTCTGCAGGCTTTGAGCTGCCGCATGCGGTCATGGCCATCATGGCAAGACCGATCATTCCCATTGTGATTGCTGTTTTTTTCATTTCTCTTCTCTCCTTTTTTTCTTAAGGCTTAATATTGCCTCTATTACGCCTCCGCCTATGGCGGATGCTTTATCTGATATCGTGAAACAATTGTCAATTACCCCTCTGGGGTCAATGTCTCCCGATTTCATTCCTATTACTACTGCCACACCGTCCTGAAGCAGCCCTCGTACTACTCCCCCCACCTGCGCATATATGGGAGTTCCACCGGAATATCCTACCACCTGTCCTTTTTCAACCAGGTCACCGATTTTGACCGCGCCCTGAAACGGGCCGTCGGCTGTGGCGCGGATGATCCGCTCCTTATCATAGCCTCCGATCATGCCAGGCACTCCAGTGTTGGGAACGGCGCTTCCTTTCCAGATACAGCGGCCCAGATCATGGCCTCTCTTGGTTTCCACCACCACATGGCAGTCAAGGCCTGCTGTAAAGCCCGGTCCAACTCCAACCACGATCTCCCCGTCGGTGATCCTGGTGCCTAAGTTCACTTTGGCTATGATGGCATCCACAACTGCGTCTGGCTTCCATACTTCCCTGATCTTGCATTCCTCATCCACGATGACTGCCACCTGGTCCCTAGACAGGGCTTCCCCGATGTCTTCAAGGCCGCGGCATAAGACTCCGGTCACATCCTCCACCACAGCCTTTTCTTCATAGACTGCCCTGGAAAATGCCACTGTCCGCCTAACTGTGGTGGGAACGGCGATATCCGTCATGACCACCTGAAAGCCGCTGCGGTGCAGCCTGCATCCGATGCCCGTAGCCAGATCCCCGGCTCCTTTTATCAGTACCTTCATCTTTTTGTTCCTGACCTTTTCTCTTAATTTCCGGCGCACAGCCATACCGGCCAATCCGCCCAATGGTTATTTTCTGGCGCATTCTCCGCCCTGTCCTGACAGGATTTCCAGGCCGTGGAAAAGTGTGTCCAGAATAAACTCCAGACTTTCCCTTACCGCCTTGGGGCTTCCCGGCAGGTTGACAATCAGGGTGGACTTGCGGATGACGCTGGCTCCCCGGCTTAACATTGCCCGCTTTGTCACCGTCATGCTGTAAGCCCTTATGGCTTCCGCAATCCCAGGCGCGTTCCGGTCAGCCACGGAAAAAGTTGCCTCCGGGGTCACATCCCTGGGGGAAAAACCGGTTCCTCCGGTGGTCAGAACCAGATCACATTTCACTTCGTCGCTTAAACGAATTAACTCCGCCTTAAGCTCTTCCTCCTCATCGGGAAGAATCTTATAGCTCACTACGGAAAAGCCGGCGGCTTCCAGCAGTTCCTTTATGACCGCCCCGCTTACATCCTCCCGCTCTCCGGCCGATCCCTTGTCGCTTGAGGTTATGATGCCTGCTCTGTACATATGGTGATCTCATCTCCTTCCTTCATGAAGCCCTCGTGGAGCACTCTTGCAAATATTCCGTTGGTAGGCATGATGCACTCCCCCATTTTTTTATATATCTCGCAGTGGGTATGGCATTCCTTGCCGATCTGTGTTACCTCCAGGAGGACATCCCCGCATTTTAACCTGGTTCCCACAGGCAGATGGATTAGGTCAATACCCTGAACGATGATATTTTCTCCAAAGGCCCCATCTCCGATTTCCGCTCCTCTTTCCTTAAATTCCTCTATGGTCTCAAAGGCCAGAAGGCTTACCTGGCGATGCCATTTTCCCGCATGGGCATCCCCTTCGATCCCATGCTCCTCCAGGAAATGTCCTTCCTGGATGCGCATCTTCTGGGTTCCTTTTCTTTCACTGATACAGACAGCCATAACTTTTCCCATACGCTTATCCTCCTATCCGATTCATATTCAAATCCGTTTTCCGGTGTTTTTCTTCAAAATGATGGCTTTCCGGCTTTTTCCTGATCCACTCTTCCATCAGGCTGTAAAGCTCCTCATCGGAGATTCCCCGGCGCAGAGGACCTTTTAAATCCACTCCCAGAGCGCTGTCAAGGCAAAGCTTTAAGTATCCGTCCGAAGTCAGCCTCACACGGTTGCAGGAGCCGCAGAATTTGTGGTTTAAGGCGCTGATAAAGCCCACAGATCCTTTTCCGTCTCCCCATGTATAATAGACGGCAGGGCCATTGCCCTTTACCTTACGGTCCTCCCGCAGCTCTCCATAGGCTTCCCCCAGGATTTGCGCCAGCTGATCGTTGTTCATGGCTTTGTAATTGGTACCTTGTCCAATGGGCATCATCTCAATAAACCGGACGGGAATTCCACGTTCCATGGAAAAACGGGAAAAGGCCAGCACTTCTTCCTTTTTCAGTTCCTCCATAACTGCACAGTTTATCTTTACCTTAAGACCGGCAGATACGGCGCTCTCAATCCCTTCCATGACAGACTCAAAGGCATCCCGTCTTGTAATTTCCGCAAACCGCACCGGATCAAGGGTATCCAGGCTCACATTGACAGAGGATAAGCCTGCTTTCTTAAGAACCTGGGCCTTTTCCTTTAACAGGCAGCCATTGGTAGTCATGGTCACATCCTCAATCCCGGGAAGCTTTTTTAAATCCCTGATTAAAGACTCTACACCCTTTCTCACCAAAGGTTCCCCTCCGGTTATCTTTGCCTTGCTGATTCCCAATTTAGAACCGGCTTCGCATATGCGGAGGATTTCCTGATAGGTCAGAATGTCGTCGTGGCTTAAAAGCTCCACTCCTTCCTCCGGCATACAGTAGCGGCATCTTAAATTGCACCGGTCTGTAACGGAAATCCTGATGTAATCAATGGTTCTGCTGCACTGGTCCTTCATAGGCCGCTCCCCGGATCTGCTGTGCTCTTCTCATAAAGACCGCTTTTTCCGCCGTCTTTCTTTAACAGACAGATGCCGCTCATGGTCATTCCCCGGTCCATGGCCTTGCACATGTCATATATGGTTAGAAGAGCCACATTTACTCCTGTCAGGGCTTCCATTTCCACCCCTGTCTTTCCGCAGGTCTTTACCATACAGACAGCTTCTACCAGACCTTTTTCTTCATGGAGCACAAAATCCAACTGGCATTTTGTAAGAAGGAGCACATGACATAAGGGAATTAAATCCGAGGTCCTTTTGGCTCCCATAATTCCCGCCACCCGAGCCACGCCCAGCACATCACCCTTAGAAGCAGTTCCCTGGGATATTGCCTGGAAAACCTGGTCATTTACGGAAATAAAGCCGTGGGCAACAGCTACCCGGTCTGTTTCCCCTTTTTCTCCCACATCCACCATGCGGGCATTGCCCTTTTCATCAAAATGTGTCAATCCGTTCATCTTTTCCTCCAATCAAGGCCTACCAGCCCTTTCCGAACCCGCAGTTAGGATAAGTGCAGATGTCGCAGGAAAGGCAGAGCCCGCCTCTTCCCAGCTTGTCCATCTCTTTTCTTGTCACCGGATCGTCGGCCATAAGGCGCGGCAGAACCAGATCAAAGATGGTTCTTTTGGCATACATGACACAGCCCGGAAGCCCGGCCACAGGTATGTTCTTCCCGTCTTTCCTGTAATAGGAAAGCAGGAACATGGCGCCCGGAAGCACCGGAGCACCATAGGTTATCACATCAGCCCCTGTATTGCGGATTGCAAGAGGGGTCTTGTCATCGGGGTCCACGCTCATTCCTCCGCTGACTAAAACCATGTCCGCTCCCTGGTCAATGAAATCCAGGATTGCCTTTGTGGTATGCTCCGGATTGTCGTCGCAAATGGTCTGTCCCAGAATCTCACCGCCGAATTCTTCCACCTTTACCTTTAAAACAGGCCCGAAAGAATCCTTTATTTTCCCGGAATATACCTCGCTTCCCGTGGTTACGACCCCTACCTTTTTATCCTTATAGGGAAGAATGGAAAATATTTTCTTCCCGCCGCATATTTCCTCTATCTCATCCATCCGTTCCTTTTTGATGACAAGAGGGATAATTCTGGTTCCGCACAGCTTGTCTCCGGGCTCCACCGGAGTGTTGGGGTGCCTGGAAGCAATCATCATATCGCCGATGCTGTTTACCACATCCAAAAGCTCCGTATCTATTTTCAAAAGTCCGCGGACTGTTGATTTCAATTCAATTTTCCCCTCTTTTACCCCACTGCGCTCCATATGGTCATTGATGCACAGCTTACATAGAATTTCAGCAGCTTCATCCTCATGGTACATGGTATCATCCTTTTCCCACACGAAAAGGTGTTCCTTTCCCATGGACAGCAGCACCGGAATGTCTTCCTCCGTCACCACATGACCCTTTCTGAATCTCGCATCCTTTGTCACCCCCGGTATAATCTGGGTCATATCGTGGCAGAGAACCTGTCCTACGGCGTCCACCGTTCTGATTTCTTTCATGCTACATGCTCCTCTCTGTCCCGGAGGCAATTCATTCCGCCGGGAAGTTCATCCTACCAGAAAGTTTATCCTGTAGAAACTTTCCTATCCATAACTCCTATATTCTTAATTCCGCTATTCTTAAGTGAGAATATCCGCCTTAAAAAAACGACCCTTGGTCAGGTTCAGACCTCTCCTGACGGAAAATGTTTTTGAAATATTTTTGCAGCAGCCGCTTCCAATTCCTCGGAAAAAGCCAGGTAACGCTCCAGAAATTCCTCGCCTTCGGCAGTCAGAACGGTGTTTCCCCCGTTATCTCCTCCGCGTCTTCCCTCCATCAGAGAAAAACCCAGATCCGCCTCTGCCTTATTGACGATCTTCCAGGCCTTTGAATAGGCCATCTTCATTTCATGACAGGCGGCGGAAAGGGAGCCCAGCTCTCTCACATACTTCATTAAGTCCGCTACTCCCGGACCGAAATCCTTTTCCTCGTGAAAAACCCGGAGCTTTATATGATATTTAATCTGTTCCATAATCATCTCTCCTGTCCATTCTTTCCGGACTTGGCTTATGTTGCAAAAAAACTGGTTACCACACAGCGGCCAGCCCAGCTTTCGCCTAAGGACTTTGCCACCTCTTCCGCAGCTGACAGGCGTTCCTCATCATCCGCTTTATTTAAAAGGATCCGGTATTTTGCAGACCCGGTTCCTTTTCTGGTCCCCTTATCACTGGTAAGGATCTTCGCCACATGGCCGGGCGTAATCTGCTCCTCTTCCATCTGACGGCCAAAAAC
>JASGGP010000257.1:0-7273 GCA_047604985.1 Lacrimispora sp. | reverse complement strand
TTTCATGTTCCTCTTCTTCCTGAACAATGGCAAATGCCTCCGGTATCTCCTTTTCAATTTCCTGAAGCCCTCTTATTCCAAAGTCTTCACTGCTTTCAAAGAATTTAATCGTAAATGTATCACCCAAAATCCGGCTTATTATTTTCCCCAAGGTGATTTTGACCCAGTCAGGACCGGCATCCTTTCCTGTATAGCCTTTCCATACTTCGTAATGATTGCGTTCTGCTTCTGCAATCTCAAGCAGGGCAAATTTATTATCTTCATTTTTTTGCCTTCTTGCAATATATTCATACAAAATGCTGCCGCTGATTTCATCACGCTGGAATTGTAAAATGCGCTTATATAAGGATGGACTTAATTGATTTTTCATACTGCCCCCCTCTTTCTTAATAAATAAAATTCTACAGTACCGCCTGCTTTACCTCATTTTCATATTGAAACAGCGTACAGCCACCTTTATGGTTCAAGGCTTCCGCTGCGCTTATTTCACGCACCTTTTCAAAAAATGACGACTGAAGTACATTCAAAAGCGACTGCTCTTTCATGTTCATCACCGAATAAGGGGAAAAGGGACAAGGTTCAGCTCCGCCTGTGGCGTTGATGTGAAAGAATCCTCGCCCGGCAGCCAGACACCCGCCCATAGCTTCCTCGTCGCCGGGGAATGACAGGAAAATCATACCTTTGTTTTTCTTATTCCCGCGCAGGCCATCGATCCGCCCTGCAAGAATTTGCAGGTTATCTTCTCTTAAAATCAAATGATCTGTATCTTTTTCCACGGGGACATACTCGACATAAAAAACAAGTCCGCAGCCTTTTTCCCTCAGGGCTTCGGCAAAGTCCGGTTCTGTTACATCATTTTGATTTTCCGTTGTTACCGTTATGGAAGCTCCGAAAAGTATCCCTCGTTCTTTGAGATGCTCAGCGGCTTGCTCTATCTTTTTTGACACACCGTCGCCGCGCCGGGCATCCGTTTTTTCAGCATTGCCTTCCAGACTAAGCACCGGGATAAGATTGCGGTGCTTATCAAAAAGGTTAAGATAATCCTCATCTATCATGGTTCCGTTGGTAAAGACCGGGAAAATAATATGTTCAAACTCCGCTGCCAATTGAATAATTTCATAGCGCAAAAGCGGTTCGCCGCCGGCTATGAGAATAAAAGATATGCCAAGGTCTGACGCTTCCTGAAATACCCGCCGCCAATCTCCGGCGGTCAGCTGCTCCTGGGTCCGTCCATCGCCGCAGCTGCCGTTAGCCCACGCGTAACAGCCCGCACACCGCAAATTACAATCTGTTGCTATGCTCGCAATAAGGAAAGGCGGTATATGGGTGCCATCCTGTTCATGCCGTGCCCTTATCTTCGCGCTTTTATGCAAATTGGATACCGTTTGCAGCATGAATGCCTGCCCCCGGCGATTGCCAAGATAAAACCGTCCGGCTGTATCAGAAATATTTTTTATTCCATTGTTCATAAAATTATTTAAATTTAACATGGCAAATATACATCCTCTCATTTTATTAAATTGCCAATTGGAGGTACTTACTGCTCAAAAACACTTGTATTCAAATTTACCTCGTGATATGATTATATTACAAAATAAGTTTTTTTCAATAACGCAGAAAATAATTACTTAGTAATAAAAAACATACTATTAGAATTGAGGGATATGAAATGAGCACCAAGAGCAACCCGGAAATCCTGCAGTCAACCGAAGAATTACTTTGTCCCATCCGCCATTTGACGAATATATTTAATGGCAAGTGGAAACTGCCCATCGTATGTATTCTTTCAGGCGGAACCCCTTTGCGGTACAGCATCATCAAAAGAAAATTAGGAGACATTACAAACGTAATGCTATCGCAGTCCTTAAAGGAATTAGAAGCAACCGGAATAATTCACAGGGAGCAATATAATGAAGTGCCTCCGAGAGTGGAGTATATGCTGACAGAAAAAGGAAAAAGTATTCTTCCGATCCTTGTTCAGCTTGCAGGATGGGCAATTGAAGATATGCAGAATGAAACATCCTGCGGTGTTTTGTGTACGAAATGCCAGGCGATGATTTAACCATATGGAAAAAGCAATCGTTATGTGTGACGGTTGCTTTTTCTTTTTAAAAGGCGGCAAAATCAAAACTTGTTTTTTCCTGTCCGTATAAGGAGCAAAAAAAGATCTGGAACCCGGGAAAGGGGCCGTCACTCTTCATCATGAAAGTGACGGCCTTTTGTGCACCCTCATAGGACAAACAAGAAAACTCATATATTTAATCATGCAGAATAAAGAGGTGCATGGTTATGATTACTCCTGAAATGATTGACGGCTTTATGAGTGTAAATATGAATACCGTAGAAGTGGAAAAACTGGCCGATATAACCACATTAGAGCTTGATAATTCCCTGCCGAAAGAAAAACGGCTGGCTTATGTCTTAGAAAAGCTGAAAAATCCCTTATGTTTCCGCTGCGGAGATATGGGGATAAAGCTTGAATTCGACGATACTGAGCCTTCGCTTCAGGAGGTACTTACAAGCTTTCTTATACGCAAGAAAAGCGGCTTATAATGCGGCGCTGCATCATCACCATCATTGTCCGCATTGTACCAAAATAATATAATGCAGGCATAACGTGGGGAAAGGGGAACACATGGCACGAACAGCCAACAGGCAAAATATTGTGAAAGCCGCTTCTGAACATAAGGTATGGCTAACGGCATTCTATATCCGTTTATCACGTGAGGACAAACGGGGGAAAGACGAATCGGAAAGCATTGCTAACCAAAGGCTTATACTTACGGATTTTCTCCAACAGCAGGACGATGGCGACGAATACGTTTTAGCCGGGGAATATGTTGACGACGGAGTAAGCGGCACCACGGACGAAGAACGTGAAAACTTCCAGAGGTTATTATCGGACATACAAAAGGGGAAAATCAACTGCGTGATTGTTAAGAACCTTGCCCGGAGCTTTCGCAATAACGGCGACCAAAGCTATTATCTTGACGACTGGTTTCCGCGAAACAACGTGCGGTTTATTTCCCTTTACCAGCAGCCCATTGATACTTACAAAGACCCGCAAAACGCTCAAAGTATTGCCGTACCCGTTCAAGGGGTTTTGAATGAAGAGCACGCAAGGGGCACATCGGAAAGTGTCCGGAGGACTTTTGATAAAAAACGGGAAAAAGGCTTGCATATCGGCTCTTTTGCGGCTTACGGCTATAGAAAAGACCCGAAAAATAAAAACGCCCTTATCATAGACGAGGAAGCGGCGGAGCATGTAAAGAGCATTTTTTCCTGGTTCTTAGAGGGAATGAGCAAAAACGCGATTGTGCGCAGGCTCAATGACAGCGGTATTTTATGTCCTGCTGCTTATAAGAAAAGCAAGGGCATGAAATATCAGAATCCCAAGGTTAAAAACGCCGATCCTCTGTGGTGTGCCGGAAGCGTGGGCAGCATCCTGAAAAATCGCATTTATATTGGTGATATGGTACAGGGACGTTATCGTATTAAAAGCTATAAGATCCATGTTCAGGAAACAGTCCCTGAAGATGAGTGGTTTATTGTTGAAAATACACATAAGCCCATTATCAGCCGTGAGGAATTTGCTATAGTGCAGAAGCTTTTGAAAAAGGACACCCGGACCGCGCCGGAGCAAAAAAATCTGTACCTGTTCAGCGGTTTCTTACGCTGCGCCGATTGCGGCAGAGCCATGACGCGAAGCAAGGCCGGGGAAAATGTTTATTACTATTGCCGCACCTATAAAGACCAGTCGAAAACAGCTTGCACAAAGCACACAATCCGGCACAATCATCTTGAACAAGGTGTATTGTATGCTATCAGGCAACAAATTTATCTTGCGGCAGCTTTTTCAGAAATGATTTCATGCATTAACACCGCTCCCTTACAGAAAAGCCAATCCACAAAGCTGAATGAATTGATAGCTGCAAAGGAAAAAGAACTTTCCAAAATTATGCGCTATAAGCAAAGCATTTATCAGGATTGGAAAGATGGAGAAATCTCCCATAAGGATTACCGCTATATGCAGGAAGATTACGAGAGGCAAATGGAAGCTATTGACGAGATCATCAGCAACCTGCACAAAGAAAAGGCAGAACTTGAAAACGGATTAATCGGAAAATCCATTCTTAGCTGCCTTTAAGAAATACGAAAACATCGACAAACTGACAAGAGAGATTTTGATTGAGCTTGTAGATCAAATCAAGGTATACGGCAACGGCAATATCAGCGTCAGCTTAAAATTTGCCAACGAGTACCGCCGGATAGCCGAATACACTGAGGTCAAAGATCATTCAAACGCGGTTTAGGCAGACTGCATTTATAATGGAAACAGCCTCATAATCAGCTATGACCTTGCCATTCGCTAAATGAAAGACAAACCCACCTTTTTTGTAGTTACCTGTCTCGCCTGCAGTTTAGCGGAGAACTCAGAAAATCGCTTTTTTACCAAAATTTAAAAGTAACAAATTAATAAAACATACAAAAATATCCAATGTTATAAATGAAAGCATACAAAAAAATTTTTTTTGTATGCTTTCATTATGTTTTAAAATTCATTAAGTACAAAAATATCAATTAATACATAAAACCTAAATTTTTTTGATTTTTCAAACATAATTCACCAAAATATCAAAAAATTATATTGACATAAAATCTTCATGTACGTATAATAAGGACGTGTTTTATTTCAATTTGTTCAAATTATCAAACTATTTTTTAGTTCATAATCTAATTAATAATAAAATTTTATTTTAAGGGATATCTTCTTATGCAGAGTGTAGACAGATTAAACGAAAAATTGCCATTAACCCAGCTATTCCCTCTTGGGCTTCAACACGTACTAGCAATGTATGCCGGCGCAGTAATCGTTCCCATTATTGTTGGACAGAGTATTGGACTTAATGCACAGCAGTTAGCTTATCTTGTTGCTGCTGACCTTTTCACATGTGGCATTGCTACTTTAGTTCAAACAATTGGACTAGGAAATTTTGCCGGTATACGTTTGCCGGTTGTTCTTGGATGTGCTTTTCAAGCCGTATTTCCAATGATATCTATAGGAAAGGAGCATGGAGTTGGAGCTATTTATGGTTCTATTATAGCCTCCGGTATATTTGTATTAATTGCGGCTTATTTCTTTGGCAAATTACTTAAGTTTTTCCCACCTGTTGTTATAGGATCAATTATCACAATTATTGGACTTTCACTAATAAGTGTTGCATTTGACAACTTTGGCGGAGGTTCAGCAGCAAAAGCAGCAGGTGCAGATGGTAACTTTGGAAGTCCTGAAAACATACTAATTGGACTTTTCACTCTTGGTAGTATAATATTTGCAAATAAATATTTTAAAGGATTCTTACAAACAATTTCAGTTCTTATAGGAATTATAGCAGGTACTGTTGTCGCATTTGCAGTAGGTATGGTTAACTTTGATGCGGTTGCACATGAGCCTTGGGTAAATGTAGTTACTCCATTTTACTTTGGATTCCCCAAATTCGTACCATCTGCAATGTTTACAATGTGTCTTATTGCACTTGTCAGTATGATTGAATCCACAGGAGTTTTCTTTGCAACCGGTAAAGTTTGTGAAAAGGAAATCGGTGAGAAAGAGGTTGTTAAAGGTATTCGTGCAGAAGGTATCGCACAAATTTTAGGTGGTATATTTAATTCATTCCCATACACTACATTTTCACAAAACGTTGGTCTTATAGCCTTAACAAAGGTTAGAAGCAGATTTGTTGTCATTACAGCAGGAATTATATTAATGATTCTTGGAACTTTACCGAAGTTCGCAGCTATTGCAACTATTATTCCCCCATGTGTATTAGGCGGAGCTATGATAGCACTGTTCGGTATGGTTGCTGTATCAGGAATCAAAACTCTTGCGCCGTTGACTTTAACAAAACCTCAAACATGTTGATCGCTGCTTGTTCAATATCAGTCGGACTGGGAGTTTCAATTACTCCTCAGATATTTGCTTTCTTCCCAAATAGTTTAAAACTTTTCTTTGAAAGTGGTATAGTTTCAGGTAGTTTAGTTGCTATTATATTAAACGTATTCCTTAACTGGTCTGATATTAGAAGTGGTGCAGATCCTGAAATGGTTCTGCCAGATGAGCATTCAATTTAAATTTTATACATAAAGCCCCTGGCAAAATGATATTTACCCTATAGAGTAGTAGACAATTTAAAAAAGTCTGCTCTATAGGGTATTTTTATAAATAATGATTGCTGCACCGTTCAGCACCAATTCCAGGGATGCTAATGGTATACCCACCTTGAAAACATTAGAAATCTATAAGGGTATGCCGAATACGGCGTGGGGGTAACTGTTGCAGAACAGTATACTGTTCATTCATGGAGAAGAGGCTCACTTGCCAATCGGGCAAGATTATTGTTTGAGCTTGCACAAAGCACACAATCAGGCACAATCATCTTGAACAAGGTGCATTGTATGAAACATGGACAAACTGGCTTGAAATTTGCCAACGGATACCGGTCAAAGATCATTCAAATGCGGTTTAGGCAGACCGCATTTTTACAGGAATTTGTTTTCCTAATATAAACGCTCCGGTCGGGCCTACGGCTCCTACAGGGCCGGTGTCTCCTGTTGGTCCTGTGGCTCCTGTTAAACCTGTTGGGCCCGTCGGGCCTGTCGGACCTATGGCTCCTGCCGGGCCGGTGTCTCCTGTTGGGCCCGTTGCCCTGTTAGACCTGTCGGGCCTGTCGGGCCTATGGCTCCTGCCGGGCCAGTGTCTCCTGTTGGGCCCGTTGCTCCGTCAACCTGTCGGGCCGGTTGGGCCTGTCGGGCCTATGGCTCCTGCCGGACCGGTATCACCCGTTGGTCCTGTTGGTCCCGTCGCTCCTGTTAAACCTGTCGGGCCGGTTGGGCCTGTGGCCCCGGTTGGTCCCGTCGCTCCTGCAGCTCCTGCCGGGCCGGTATCTCCTGTCGGACCCTCCGCTCCTGCTGGGCCAGTTGCCCCCGTTGTTTAAGGAAAAATTCAAAAGCCCTATATTATGCAGGACAAAGAAAAGGTATTTCTGTCCGGATTGCCCTACTTAATGCCAAATCAGCCAAAAGTTACGGCCAGATTACAAAGCAAAAGGGATGCCCTGCCGGGTCAATCATGGTAATCCACCTTATGGGGTCATATTGGACACTGGCCTTTATCGCTCCGCAGGAAAGCGCATGTTGTACAGCAAGGTCCATCTGTTCTTCATTGTGTACCGTAAAATCTAAATGTGCCATTTGCTGCTGAGCACCCGGCTCG